>JANPKH010000425.1:0-6357 GCA_031425935.1 Gammaproteobacteria bacterium
CATCGTTAGGTATGTCGCGGCCTGCGCTACTGCGCTCATCCATATAGTCCAATACCATCGACGCAAGTTCAGAAGATAGACGCCGATCTAAACCGTAAACACGTACTAACGGGGTTTCAGTAAATAAGGCTTTGACGACTAATTGATTCCAGGCCAGATCATCAAAATATTGTTGCGGATAAGGTGAATCACAAGTGACGGCCATAAACACATTTTTCATGTTAGTGCGACAACCTTCGGCTGCGCGCCACACAAATCGTTGCGGTTCAGGTAACAAGGCAATGGCTCGATAATAAGCGCAAAGTTCACCTTCATCCGCGTACGCAAACCAATGATTGTAGCGCTCCTCAAAATCAGCATTTAATAAATCAGTGCGTGACAATATTAAAGCGACTCTAACCGTTTCCAGCAGCCCCCAGGATTGCAAATCCCAACCCGGCAATAGCATTTGTGCACAGGCAGATTCCGCAGCAGACGGCGCAAATAATTGCCGAGGAATATAACGACTTGCCAGGGATATAAGTGCAGTAAAGCGCGCATCGGGAACCAGGCTATGAATTTCTTTCTGGGCTTTTCGCACAAACTCAGCCGCATTGGTATCAAGACGAGATGATAAAAAGTCATTAATAACGGGGAGGATATTCTGCGTCATAGTGATCAAATTAGCCTGCAACTTGTTTTTTAGCTTATTTTTATAGTTAATACTGCGGCCCTTAGAAAATAAGAAACCAGATCAAGCAATATGGAGTACAACTAACTAGTACAACTATCTAATATAACTATCCAATATAACTATGGAGTACAACAAGGTGAATTTTTTATTTGAGTTTAAAAAACTCATATTTTTATTACAGCTATCCTACCACTTTTTAACCGCCAAATTACAACAGAGTAGACAACCACAACAACCAACCACCTTGAATTTTAATTTCAGATTATTTTTGTATAGGTGATTGGAGCGAAGTTCTACGGTCAGCATTCTAGCCATCCTAAAATTGAATTTTTTAGGATGATATTTGCCGAAAACGTTATAGAAATTTTCTAAAAGATATGAACTAATTAAAGATTGATAACATTTAGTTTTATGTAAAACTTGTGAGCGGATACAAAAAAGCCAATGAAGTGAAACTTCATTGGCTTTTTATTTTATAAAAACAGGCGATAAAAGTTGCTAATTAGAGTTTTGTAAATTTAATCCAGTTGATATTATAGCCACCCGCTGGTGCATAAATGGCAATTTGTTGTTGCCCTGCCGTTAGGCTAACCGTATGCGAAATAGTTTGCCAATTTTGCCAACCGCCAGTATTGGGTACATTGATAGTGGCGTAAATAGGATTGGCGCCGGCTTTTTCAAGTCGAATTGCGCCGCCATTCATTCCTGCAACGCGATATTCCACTTTGTAGTTGCCGGCGGAGGGAAGATTTACATTCCACACCATCCAATCACCAGTATCTATCCAACCAACATTTAATCCACCTTCAGAACTAGTCTCTGTTTGAATACCGCTCATCGACACGAAACTTTCTGCTTCGATTTGTGTAGACCAGCTATTTGAACTTTTAGATACCACAACCGAAGTAACGACATCATTAAACCCATCATCAACCAAGCAACTATCGTTAGTAGTTTTTACAATGCTAGCGCCAGTATAATTATTTTCTTTAAATATTTGAAGCTGGTAACCGGCTTGAACTTTTAATGATGATATGTCGTTATCAGCAATACCTAACGCATTAAGTTGTGCCAAGTTATAACGACCTTCATTCAAAGCAGCAGAATAACCACCAAAATCGCAATGTTGATATAAATTAGCTGCACCTATAGTTGGCGGTGGTGGTGGCGGAGGCGGAATAACGCCGTTCAACAAACTGCGTGCAGAATTTATTTGCAAAGACACTAAATAATAATAAACGTTGTCTAAACGAGTTTGCTCATTTGCATTACCTTTAAACTGTTTTCTTTGTTTGTGAAGTTCAGCGACCAAATCTAATTCGGCCTGCCCCATATTCACACCTAAACGTTGCTGCATATAGTTCAAGAAGCCATAACCAAATTCACGCGTAGGCTCAATGTCGGTACCTTCACCATAATCATTCCAGGTAGCTATTTGAATGCGCGGCAAATTATTATTAAGCGCTAAATCCAGTGTTGCCTTGAAAGTGCCAAGCCCATTGTGAGCGATCACAAATGGATTACTGCCCCATCCTCCCGCCGCATAAAACGCATTAAATCCTGGAGCCACAGCGCCCATTTTCATTCCGAAATTAGGAGCACTTTGATAAAAGTTTGCAAGGTGCGTTAAATAAGGTGTGCCGTCTTGATACACCCAAGCGAATTCACCTTGTGAGTTTGCACCTGCTTCACCATGCTCATACCACAAGGTCAAGAAATACGGCTTGGTGGATAACACAGAAAAAATATTGCTCCAATCATTTGGGTCTTGAAATGTTTGCGGACCAAAATCCAACATGAGCGGTTGATTACTAACTTTAATATATTCGGCTTTGTTGAAATAGTTATCGCGCAGGTAAGCCATATCGTTTCGAGCTTGACCAAGTTTATCGCCAACGTTAGCAAGAGTAAGATTGTTGTCTTCGTAAACAATCGCAAATTCAAGACCAACCTGCGCTACTTTTTTTATAACTGCTTCAGCATTGTGGCGATTTCTCGCATAGTCAAAAGCGTTTGTTGTGCCCGGCCAATCAATGAGAACGCCATCTACACCGGAGAGTTTCATTAATAGCAACTGATATTCAATTACGTCTGGATCCGCCGAAGCGTAAGGCCCAATTAACGGATAGTGATAGCTAGCAATATCTCTGCGACCAGACCCATCTATAGCATCCGGATTTTTATTAGCCATAGTCCAATGCGAGCCCCAGTAGCCTGAGAACTCTTTGGATTCAAACCACGGCATAAGATGCACGTACACTTTATTGCTAACACTTTTTTGTACCGGTGCAGGGTTATAAGCAGCACTCGCAGCAACGCTTCCAAATATTAGCGTCAATGAAAAAGCAGAAAAAATTTTGTTGATTTTTTTCATAATTATTTATTCTTAGTGATAAAAATTGATAAGGGAAAATTCCAGATTGAAATACGTAAGTAGAGGAAAAATTATATTATTATAGGTATCAATAACCTTGCCTTGATGTCTTCAAAAGCCACACTACCCCTTCCCTTCCCGTTAAACAAATGAAATGTGTGTGATTGCTAACCCAATCACAACATAAAATACAAACCTTAAAATGAAAACGTTTTCAGTGATTTGGGCGGGGGGTTTTAGTCTGAACTTCGATGCAGCGGTGCTGTGGAATTGTTGTGCTACTTATCGGATTAATGCTATTTACAATTGCAGTGGATAAACTTCTGTGAGATGTCAGTGCAGTGATAGAAAAAAATTTACTTTTGACACGCTTATTCCACATAGGTATTCGAATCCATACTGCCCTCAGTATCCGCTACCATATGCTGCTCATCTGAAAACACTGGTTCCTCATAATACTCCTGTGTAGCACTCTCTTCTGCCAGTGCTATAGAATTGCTATTGGGCGACTCTTGATGGAAAGCAACCTGCTCTGGCATGATACTTTCTGTAGTATTTTTATTTGCCACTGCGAGAAGCGTTTCTAATGCTTTTTGCTTAACATCTATGTTTTCATCGTCGGCCAATGCCTCAACTGCAGCCATATCGTCCTTGCTGCCGTACTGAGACAGAATGGATAATGCATCAATCCTCACCTGCGCATCTGCATCATAAAGGCTATGAAGCGCATGAGGTACAGCACCCATGCTTCCCAACGAAGCCATATCTTGCAGCACTTGACTGCGCTCAGATGCATCATTACTTTTTAATTTTATCGATATATTTTCAAGATAACGTTGCGTAAGTGCTTCATCTCCGCGCTCCGCCAGCATTAGTGCAGAAATCTTTTTTATGTGCAACCCGCTCACATCATAGATGTAATTCAAATCAGAATTTTGTAAATGTTTCTGAACATCGCTAAAACCTTTAACGCCATGAGCCACCAACGCAGCGGCGGATTCATCGGTAGCTGATCGCACTGCCAGTGTACGCAATAACGGAACTGCCTCAGCGGGGGCTAATTGAATGATTAGTTCAAGTGCTTGAAGTTTTTCATCGATAGTCCCTGTTTTAATAATATCTTTAGCTTTTATCAACCGCGCTGAATCATTTTTAGCTACGACAGATTCTTGAATTTTCTGTTGCTTCAACGGAATATTTTTTATGTCACTTTTTGGCACTAAAGCTGGCAGTATCTGGATTTTTTTTTGTGGGCTGATAGCGGCTACTTGCATTGAACTATTTTCATATTTTGGTGGCTTTTCGCTTATTTGCAAATCGTTATCCACCATAAAAAAACTTAGGTAGGCATAAACTCCAATCGAGATACCCGCAGCACCAATTAGAATCTTATATGTTTTCACGAGATTTCCTTAAAAGTAAAATAAGAGATTGAGATACACCACATATTCAAAGTGAGCAATTGTTTCAATCTTTATCACTCTACAAATATACAAACTATATATAGTAGTCAACATTCTAAACGTCGGTAAATTTCTGGGCGCTACATTTCAATTACGGGAGATCAATAAATTTTTGGATAAAAAAAGAGTTCGTTTTTTAGCCGAACTCTTTAATGGGTTGGCTGATTGATCATTTTACTCAAACAGCTATTAAATCGATGTTAATGACACACTAATTTAGATACTGGCAACTCTTTGCAACACCTACTGCCGGGTCGCTACCAAAGGCTGCATTCGTACAAGCTATACTTGTAGTGACAGCTTTTTGAATCCAGGTTGAACCGGCACCATATCTTACCGTTCTAGTGCCACCACCAAAAGTACAAGTTTGACCTTCACCGGCGCAACGCACCCAATTCACTGGCCAGCCAAGTGTAATGTTTTTTGCTTTTGCACCAGATGCAGTGAGCTGTGAACTAACCCAACCACCTGTACTGCTGGCACCTGGCACTAAAGTAGATGCGCCTTCAGCTTTATCGTTTATTGACCAATTAGCATTGCTAATTCTGTTATTTTTCATAAAGGTTACCCAAGCATCAGTTTCGCTGTTGGCTACTGCACCACCACCATCCGCGTTCACTGAACCCCATTCAGTCACAAATAAAGCAACGTTTCTATTTAGCGCTACTTGTGCTTTGTCACGTAAGGATTGTCCATGAGTTCCCGCATAAAAATGCAGTGTATAAGCGATGTTTGCGTAGCCAGTGATGGGGCTTGCAGAGGCAACATCCACGTCTTGCGACCAGGTAGGTGTTCCTACCACGATAAGATTATCAGGATCAATGGCGCGAATTTCTGCTATCACAGCTGTGGCATAAGGTTTGATGGTTCCGGTCCAGGATACAGCTAAAGGCTCGTTGTAAATTTCATAAATCACGTTGTTGTAGTTTTTATATTTGGTCGCCATTTCTTTAAAAAATGCGATGGATTGCGCTTGATAACTTTCGGCATGGTGAGAATGCCAGTCGATAATCACATACATGTTGTTCGCTATCGCAGCATCAACAATTGCAAAAACACGATCTTTATTAGCTTGCGGAGCACCAATATATCCACCCGCGTCTTCAACGCCCATTGCCGCACGAACCAGGTTTGATTTCCAATCATTGCTTAACCAGCCGACTGCTTGTGCGTTATAAAATCTCTCGGCACCCCAACCAGTATTGCTCCAAAAAAAACTGTTACCGGAAACGCTGCCATGAGTACCGCCAAATAAAATTTTATTACCACTAACAGATATAGGTGCAACTGCTGCATGAGCAGCGCCAAACGATAATGCTAAGATGAAACCGATAATTATTTGTGCGAAATTTTTATGAGTATAAAAATTGTTAAATGAACCACGCCAGGTTGAAAATTTAATTTCCATTATATTCACTCATCTGTTGGTTAACTATTGTCAGCCGCAGCGTTATTTATTTTCACCGCTTCTGAATTAATTTCTCGCCAACTTTTTGCATCAGGGAGAAATGATTTTGGTTAATAAAATTTTTATCACACCGAGAATTATTATTAGCCCGCCTCATAATTCTAACCAAGGATGATTAATGTGCCATGTTTATTTATGCGACTTTTATATTGTTTTTTCGCGATATGCCTAAGTGCTATAACTGAAACCAAGCAGTTATACGAAGATAATTAATGAATGTCTATCTAAGCTTTTATTTGATCTATAGGTGATTTTAATGCGTGGTAAATTTGACGTTATGCAAAAGTAACTGGGTGTAATTATTAAAATGACGGGTTTTCGAAAAAATTGCGGTAGTTAGATTGTTGCATGAGTCCAAAGTAGCGCTTCGGGTGTATCG
>JANPKH010000426.1:0-7272 GCA_031425935.1 Gammaproteobacteria bacterium
AATCGTTAGGTAAATGCTTGCGCGCCTCACTTGCCATCCATTGCGTTTTGTCTTTCATCGACTTGGTACTATCAGCGGATGAGGCTAGTGAATGCATTAACACATAAAACTCTGAAATCCATTCTGCGTTCTGTCTTGCGGTTGTTTGAATGGGCAATAACGCCATTTTTAAAGCAATATCCGGCCTTGCGGGAGCAAACAGCCCAAAAATTTCAGTGGTAAGTTGTGCATCTATCATTTCATATTCAGGATTATTATCAGGATGCCCAGTGGCCGGTGGAAGCATTCCATTTCGCATCAAGTCTAATGCTTTTTGATTTGCAACCCACAAATAATTTTCTTCTTCTAATTTTATATGCGCTAGCCAACCATCGCGTATTTGTTCACCGTTTAAAATAGATGTTTTATTACTATATAAAAGGTCTTGATAAATATATTCGATGTCTGTGTCGTCATCTGCCCCCCAAACACCTCCTTCATTTTGAAAAATAAAATCAATCGTCGGCGAAAAATTACCTGCCATTCCACCATTCGGCCAGATATTCGGTTGGTCAGCTTTGCCCCAATTATCTCGTGTGTAAAATGCGCCAGTTTTTATGTCTCCGATGTTGCCAATTTTATCCATTTCAGTAACTAACCCAGTCCAATTGGCAATGCACTGGCCCAACCAAAAACCTTGCAAATGATTCAAGTATTTTTTTCGTGAAATAATGCGATCCGTGGGTTTTGGAATGTAATTTTTATAAGTGATACCCGCATTTTTTGCAACGGTATCTTGTACGCTATGAACTTGTTTCTGCGAACCGCCAGCAATATCAGTAACCTGACTTGAGCAGCCTGACAATAACGCCACAGTCACTATGACTAACCAAATTTTTTTTGAAATCATTAACTTTTCTCCGCAATTTTTACTACAATTTTTCATTCATGCATTCCCTTGTCCAACATTCCCTAAGGCTCGAACGACCTAAAAGATGTGATACAAATAGAAGAACGCTTCGGATAAAGCCTTATCTGTTTTATATTTCTACTAACGCGAACGCCATTTATCGATTACTACCGCTAAAATAATTACGCCACCAGTTACTAAACGCTTAACTGGCTCAGAAACGCCCATTTGCGCTAAACCATTTTGTAACACCGAAATAATTAGCACACCAATAAAAGCGCCGGCAATTGAACCGCGGCCACCCATCAAGCTAGTGCCGCCTATAACTGCAGCTGCAATCGCGGACAATTCAAAACCTATCCCGGCATTTGGGTCTGCGGAACCCAAATAAGCTGCATTCATCAACCCGGCGATACCTGCTAAAGTTCCTGAAATGACCAAAACACTCAATAAATATGGCTTTGTTTCAATCCCGGATATTCTTGCCGCTGTTTCGTTCGAACCTATAGCGATCAGGTACCGACCAAAAATGGTTCGCGTTAAAATGAACTGCCCCACGAACACAAGGGCAACCGCAAATATAAGTGAAGCAGACAAGCCACCCAGGGTCAAAGGCAGAGCCAATTTTTGAATTTCAGCACCCATATAAATAGTTTGTGACCCTGTGGTGAGATACGCCAGACCGCGAGCCGCCTCTAACATTCCCAGGGTTACGATAAAAATAGGCAGGCGAAAATAGCTACCTAACATGCCATTAACAAAACCTGCGCAAGTACCCACGCCAATGCCAAATAATGCCGCTAAAGGCAAACTAAATCCCCAGCTTGTTTTGGCTACGCCTATAACTCCTGCACTCAATGCGACAATAGACCCAACAGATAAATCAATCCCACCACAAATCAATACCAGAGTCATGCCCACCGTGACCACCGTCAGAGCTGGCAATTGATTTAACACCGTGGTTAAAGTTGATAGCGAAAAAAAATTATCGGCAGCCACACTAAAAAATAAAACGAGCACAATAAGTGAAACAAAAATAAAATAGTCTTCAAAGATATTACGCAGTAATTTTTCCATTAGAATTATTTAACCTGTTATTTTACGCACTACGAAAACTCGTGTGCTCGCTGAATGATGCTTTTAAAATAGCATCATGAGACCATGACTCGCACGAAAAAGTAGCCACGTGCTTACGTTCTGACAACACTAATATTCTGTCACACAGAGATGTCAACTCTTCAATTTCGCTCGAGACAGCTATGATAGAGGCGCCATTATCTCGCAAATTTCGCAAGTGATTATGGATTGCCTGTTTTGAGCCGGCATCAATACCGCGCGTAGGTTCATCTAACAACAATATTTGCGCACCACAATGCATCCAGCGGCCAATTATTAATTTTTGTTGATTGCCACCACTAAGACGATTAATGGCTTGTTGCGGCCCCTTACATTTAACCTGCAAGAATTCAATTAAATCTTCAGCGCATTTATTTTCTGTTTTGTTATTTAATTTTCCCCAGGAATTCGCAATTAAAGATAAACCTGCAACAGTGACATTCATGGCGATAGATTTATCAGCAAAAATGCCTTGGGTCTTGCGATCTTCCGCAACCAAGCCGAGGCCATTTTCAACTGCAGATTTTGCCGACGTAATAAGGATTTTTTTTTCACCCTTCAGCAACATCACGCTGCCACTGAGATGGGGCACCAAACCATAAATAGCCGCTAATAATTCTGAGCGCCCTGCCCCGGCCAAACCCGCAATGCCCAATATTTCTCCGCGATGACATGAAAAATTAATGGCATTCGGCAAATCCCTGGTCGTTAGGTTTGAAACCATTAAACGCACTTCATCCAGCTTTCTTGACTGATCGTTCTTATAC
Organism: Gammaproteobacteria bacterium; assembly: GCA_031425935.1. Lineage (GTDB taxonomy): Bacteria > Pseudomonadota > Gammaproteobacteria > Pseudomonadales > Cellvibrionaceae > Cellvibrio. The sequence goes on from JANPKH010000426.1 coordinate 2,773, forward strand.
TCGACATGCGTTTGTCCAGACATAGCTTCAATCAAAATTTGCGTGGTTAATTCAGAACTTTTTTTCGTAAACTGAATTTCGCCACTGCGCAATACGGATACGCTATCACACACATTCAAAACATCTTGCAACCTGTGCGACACATAGAGAACTGACATGCCTTCCGCCGCAAGATCGCGAATAATTTTATGTAAATAGTCGGCTTGCGGCCCGGTTAAGGCCGCGGTAGGTTCATCCAAAATAAGTATTTTTGACGCAGTAGCCAGCGCTTTTGCAAGCTCAACCAATTGTTTTTGGGCAAGGCTTAACTTGGCAACCTTTACATCAGCTGTTACGTCCATTAAACCTACTAACTTGAGTAGGTCATCGGCACAACGTGCAATTTTTTTTCGGCTCAGAACGCCATATTTGCCCGGTAGATTTTTTAAATGAATGTTTTCAGCAATACTGAGATGTTCGATAAGACTTAATTCTTGTGCCGCAAGGGAAAAGCCCGCAGCCAGTGAATTTTTAACACTGCGCGGATTATATGGCTCACCGTCAACGAACAATTCTCCCTTATCTCGCGGTAAAAAACCGGCCAGAATATTAATCAGGGTGGACTTTCCTGCACCATTCTCGCCGACTAAACCATGAATAGATCCCGATGCTATCTGCAAACTCACGCCCTTCAATACCGGAGCAGAAAAGGATTTAAATAGATTTTTTATTTCAACACTCATGGATTTTTCTCAACAGCGTCCACAAGGCTTTCTGCTGTAATTAAATCCACTAAAGTTTCACGATTCATATCAGTGGCCTTACCCGCCAACACAGCCAACGCAAATTCGATTCCGTAAATGGCAAATTGGTCTCCATGCTGCTCTACAGTCGATTTTATAGTACCATCTTTGAGCAAAGGTTTAATAGCTGAAATATTATCAAACCCTGCGATGGCAACAGGATGATTTAATTTGGCAAGGTTTACCGCTGACGCTGCACCTAATGCCATGTTGTCGTTAGCTGCCAATATTACATTCGTTTGCGGATGCTGTTGTAAAATCGCTGAAGTGATTTCAATGGCTTTGGTCTGGTCCCAACCTGCACTTTGCATTGTGACTATATTTTTTCCCGCAGCTTTCATCGCGTCTTCGAAACCGAGACGACGCTGAATGGAATTATTAGCTGAGGGGACACCCTCTAAAATAACAACCTGCGCGTTTTCTGGCGAATTCTTTAATACATAATCGGCAACCAGCTTTGCACCAGCGCGATTGTTGGGGCCAATAAACGGAATATTTAATTTATATTCTTTGAGTACATCTTCATCCAGACGATTATCAATATTGACAATAATAATTCCTGCCGCTTTTGCACGAGCCAATGCCGGGACCAACGCCTTGGAATCTGCAGGGCAAATAACAATTGCGTTCACGCCCATCGCAATCATTTGATCGATCAGGGCAACTTGCTGAGATAAATCACTTTCATTTTTTATGCCATTGACGATCAGATCATATTGCTCGGCATTTTTTTTGTGATGGGCTTCAGCACCTGTTGCCATGTTGACAAAAAATTCATTTGCCAGTGATTTCATAATTAATGCAATTTTTGGGCGCTTAACTTCTTCAGAAGACGCCTCATGTTTTTTAGCACTGCAGGCTGTAAGAAAAAACAGTGATGAAATTACAATGATTAGCGGACGTAAAAAATTCATATTAACCTCAATAATTAAAATCTTTAGCGCACTTCCTTTAGCGAGCAATCCCGAGCTACCAATTGGTTATAGGTTTGCTACAGGTACGCCTATTTTCTTATTTATTTGCTACACAAAATTTAGTTCAGCCTTACTTTTTTCAGCCATACGCACCAAAAAACTTTCAATTTCAAACGCCGAAGGTGCCGCGCCTTCCGCAGACGCCTTCGTTACAGATAGTGCGGCAGCCGCAGATGCACGCTGCACAGCGAACCCCATCACCCTGGAATCGATTACGCCATTAAAAATTTTACTGACAGCAACTAGCGCAACCGCCAAAACACCATTAAAAACATCTCCCGCTCCCGTTGAATCAATTGCCTCAACAGGGTAAGCATTTAAGTGCGCTAATGATTCATCGATGGCGATACTACATCCTTCTGAACCTCTGGTAATCACGACAATTTTGGCTCCCTTCGCTTGTAGCAACTCAACCCCGCGAGAAATATTGTCGTGATTGTCAGGATAAATGTTCGAAAAAAATTCCATTTCTATTTCGTTTGGCGTAAAAATTGTAGCGAGCGGAAGCAATTCAAGAGCATCGATACTTGCCGGAGCGGGATTAAATATAGTGGGCACTGCGTATTTTTGCGCCAACGTAAGTGCGGCTAATACGGCCTCAAAAGGTACTTCCATTTGCACAACTAACATATCAGCTGCTGCAATTTCTTGTTCAGCGGCATTTATGTGTTCAATCGTCAACTTCGCGTTTGCTCCGGCAGCAACAACAATCATGTTCTGAGCAAGATCGTCAACCAGAATATTGGCAGTTCCGGTCGCACATTGAGAAATGGTATGAACATGCTCAGTCCCTACATTGTGTTTGTTGAGATGTTCAATCGCCAACGAACCAAAATGATCGTCGCCAACACATGCCACCATAACCACAGAACCCCCAGCTCTTACCGCAGCAATGGCTTGATTAAGACCTTTACCACCGAGTGTGAATGCGGCGCGTTTACCGAGCATGGTTTCGTGAGGCTTGGGAAAAGCTGTCACATAGGTGGTTAAATCACAATTAATACTGCCTACAACAACAATTTTAGGTGCTATTAATTGTTTAAGAAGTATTGAGTTGTATTCGTTGTTCGCGCTCAATGTTTTGCCGCTCCTATTTTGCCATTATCAACACGATAACTTAAACGATTAAGCTTGTCAAAACTATTACATGTTAAATTTGGCGATAAAACGTTAATTAAGTGCTTAAAAATTAAATACGCGTTAACATAAACTTAAATTAAGCTTTTAAAAATCGTGAACTTCACTTAAAAAAGTGTTCCAAACTACTTAAATTCGGATATCACCATATGACTACGTTAAAAGATGTTGCTAAGGAAGTTGGCGTCTCGGTTGCAACAGTATCTTACGTACTTAATAAAACTGGCTCGGTCAGTGAAGCGGTTAGTAAACAAGTTTTAGCCGCTGTTAAAAAGCTCAACTATAGCCCTAATCGGCGCGCTCAAGCTATGCGCACCGGAATTTCCCAATCAATTGGTCTCGTTCTTCCAGATTTAACTAACCCATTTTTCCCTGAACTTGCACAAAAAGTTGAAAACGAAGCACGTAAACGCGGTATCGCCGTAGTGCTTATCGACTCGCAAAATAATATCGATGCCGAAACTCAAGGGCTATCTATTTTGGCGCAACAAAGTGTCGATGGCATTATTTGGTGTTCCATTGGCGAAGTCACTCCCGAAAAAATGCATGGCATTCACTGTCCGGTCGTGCTCATTGATCGGGCATCACAGGGTTTCGATGTTGTTCACGCAAACTATCGCTCAGGCGGCGCTCAAGTTGCGGAGCACGCACTAGTGTTGGGCCATAAAAAAATAGGCTTATTGTCGGGGCCTCAAGATATCGATAGTGCTATGCAAAGACGCAATGGTTTTTTAGAAAAAGCGAAGAACAATTTAGAAGTCGTATGGGAGGTTGAAGTACCCTTTTCTACCGAGCTTAATGAAGCCGCACTAGCCGCTCTCAAATCAAAAAGCGCAACGCTCATTTTTGCCGCTGATGACTTAATTGCCATTGGCGCTATAAACGCTTTAAGTGATTTAGGAATTCGCGTCCCTGAAGATGTATCTGTGATTGGTTTTGACAATATTCCCTGGAGTTCGTTAGTGCGGCCAAAACTCACCACCATCTCCCAGCCGATCTCCGACATAGGTAAAGTGGCTGTTGATATTTTGTTCCAACGTATTCAAGCACCCGAAAAAACTGTGTGCTCCATTATTTTGGATGTTAATTTAGTCGTTCGGGATTCTGCAATTCCATTTCGTTAACTACGATTATCCAAAAACCATTCAACCCTCTTCGGCTAGGTCACTAAATTAAAGGACTCCCTCACAAGTAGTAGGCTTTTGTAACCTTCAAATAAGTAATAGTCTTAATGACTTGAAGCTTTTGCGAAACCGTTGTGGTAATGTCTCGCCTCCGTGCGAGCGGTCTCGTCGCCTGCAGGATCAACCCAATAGCAACTTGCTTATCTTATAATTTTTATAAACTAGGAATTGCCATGAACGACTCATCCAACGAGAGGAATATGTCCTCTATTGTCCTTATTAGTATTATTGCTACCCTCGGTGGCTTTCTGTTCGGTTTCGACAGCGGCGTTATCAACGGTACAGTTGATGGTTTAAAGCTTGCTTTTCAGTCTGAGACTGCAGGTACCGGTTTTAATGTTGCCTCCATTCTTTTAGGTTGCGCAGTAGGTGCTTTCTTTGCCGGTGCGCTGGCCGACACTTATGGCCGTCGCGGTATTCTTA
>JANPKH010000427.1:0-6227 GCA_031425935.1 Gammaproteobacteria bacterium
AATACAATACCTTTAAATACTAAATCTGAACTTGGGTTATTGGCTTCGGCAAATTCAACGCGGTGGCCTTCCTGAGCAAAATCGAGTTCATCCAAACGTGAGAAAAAAACTGCATCTAAATAGACATCTAATAAGTTATTAAAATCTTTAGTGTTCTGGCTGGCGAATGGGTAGGCGGTCCAATCGGAACTGGTGAAGGCATTCATAAAGGTATTAAGAGAGCGCCTCACCATCATAAAAAAAGGATCACGCACAGGGTACTTATGACTGCCACACAAGGCTGTGTGTTCTAAAATATGGGCTACACCAGTTGAGTCGTGCGGTACCGTACGCAATGCTACTAAAAATACATTCTCTTGATTGTCCGCGGCTAAATGAATGTGTTGTGCGCCCGTCACTTTGTGGCGATATTCCTCAACACGTATTTTCAATGCATCAATCGTTTGGCTGCGGATAAATTCAAAAGCAGGGTGGGTCATAATGGTTCCATTCATGAATGTGATGTAGGAATAAAGTTTTTTTGTTGTGCAATAAAACCTGCAAACGCCGTTAATACCGGCGTGTAATCTACTAGATTTTGTTCGAGCTGTTGTAGAGCGTAGCAACTTGCTTCCAAGGTGGAAAGCTGATTTTCACTATGAGCTCTGCGAATGGTATAAATAGTGGGTGCGCAATTGTGAAGTTTCAAGCGTGGCATGGTTTGTAATAAATGGTTTAGGTAAAGCATTTTTCGGCTCTTGCGCCAAGTTGCATCTAACACCCATAAACGAATGCGGCTATTGTTGTTCAGATTATATCCAGCTGCTGGTCTTTCGAGGTTAAGTTTTTCAAGGTCTAGGCGTTCAACATCTATTGCGGGTGATGGTGCAATACCCAATGATTTTTCTTCAGCTGTTTCAGGATAAAGTAGTAGATCGTATACCAATGCATTGCTTGTATTTACATTAAAGCTCGCAAAAAACTCATCGTCATATTTCTCACCTATGTGAAGCTGGCTATTATTCAAACACAAGTGCAAAAGGCGCGCGCTATTTTTAGCCTCATTTACTTCCTGCGGGTGCTGTAAAATAATCAATTCGACATGATTACTCACACGTTGGATATGTTTACAAATACAAGTGCTTAAAGGGCGTAAGCATTTTAAGCACGCTGAGCGTTTGATTGGTTGAGCCTGTTGAATTGGTCGGTTAGTCATGTATTGTAGTCGTTGCTTTAAAATCCAACCCCGTAGGAATTATCTGCGTTAATACCAGTAATTCCTTTTCAACTTTGGATAATTTTTTTATCGCCGCTTCGCGTTTACTAGCATTGCTGCGATTAAGGTGCTCTTCTAAAAAACATAGGGCTTGGGGTTTTCGCGTGCGGAAATAACGAGCACCGCCTTTGCCGCTGAGATGCTCATGCCAGCGTCTTTGTATATCAGTGGTAATGCCAGTATACAATTGTGCATCATGGGTGCGAATCATATACACAAACCAAATTTTTTCATTCATAAGAACTAATCACGCAGATTCACACAAATTATAAGAGATAGACCATGTCAGAAATAATTTTTCCAGAAAAAACTGTTGAAGATAAGTATATTAATATCAGCCAGATTAATCGCCAATTTCGTGAAATTGCTGCTACAAATGAGTGGCAAGCATACCATACCCCTAAAAATTTGGCTGCTGCGATTGCGGTAGAAGCCAGTGAGTTGCTAGCAGAGTTTCAATGGCTAACGTCCGCGCAATCACTAGATTTATCTACAGAGAAAAAAATACTTGTAGCGCATGAAGTAGCCGATGTCATTATGTACATGAGTGAGTTATGTGAACAGCTTGGTATTGATATTGCGGCAGCCGCGCAACAAAAGTTTGAAATTAATCAACAGCGTTATATAAACAATGAAAGTGCAGAATAAAAATGGCTAAACAACCCCTTAACGAAGACAGAAACTTTGATGATCTTGCCGAGCGTTTTAAAAAGAATATATACGGAGGGTTAAAAGGTGAAATTCGTTTGGCTGTGTTGCAGCGTGATTTTTGTGAACATATTCCTTGTGCGCCGTTTACCGGTGAGCCAATAATAAAGCCATTGCGTATTTTAGATGCGGGCGGTGGGCAAGGGCAATTCTCGCTACAATTTGCCAAAGCTGGACATCATGTAGTTATATGCGATATTTCTATAGAAATGCTTGCGCTAGCTGAAGTGGAAGTTGCGCAGCAAGGCTTACACGAGCGAGTTAATTTAATTCATGGTGCAGTGCAGAATTTGGCAATGCATTTACCAGATGATGAAGGTTTTGATCTGGTGCTATGCCACGCAGTGATTGAATGGATGGTAGAGCCACAGAGTTTGTTGCCATGTTTATTGCGCTATTTAAAGCCTGATGGATATTTATCCTTCACTTATTACAATCTGAATTCGTTGATTTATAAAAATTTATTGCGTACCAACTTCAAAAAAATTATAGAGCAAGATTTTGGCGGGGCACGTGGCAGTCTAACGCCAATAAATCCATTAATGCCTGCAATGGTTGATGCATGGTTGGCCGATTTACCGCTGAAATTATTAAGTCGTAGCGGTATTCGCGTATTTCATGATTTCATTTTTGACAAAGAAAATCGTGAACGTGAACCGGAAAACATTATTGCTCTTGAATTGCAATATTCCAGGCAAGAGCCCTTTTTGTCGTTGGGGCGTTATATTCATATTGTCGCAATGAAGATGAGTGACTAATTAATTATTTTTATTTTTTGTTATGATAATTTCAAGGAAAAAGTGAAAATAAGCGGGAGCTAAATGTTTTGGAAACTTTACCCTTTAATAGCCATTGTGTGATGTCAAAATAGGTGTAGCGTTTTTTGAAGAGCTTTGCTCCGTCCACCAAAGAAGTGCCGTCTTTATTGCGAAGAAAAGGAACATGAAGGTGATTTTTATTGTTATATTTTTGCAGGCCTAACGATAATTTATATTTAAAGGGTAGGGCATGAAACCGCTCCAGTTGCGCAGCATTGCAGTTTTCGTTATCGCATAATTTAAAATAAATTCCGGCGCCGGCGGCTACAACTTCGTTATATCGGGCTACCCGTCTATCCCACTTGCTGAGTGCCGCTTCTATCGAAGGATAATGTTGGAAATGGATTTCAATATCGTTGCCCAGAATTCCTATAGGATAAGGTTTGAACCCTGTAAAATATTTAGACTGGTGTGTAAATTTTAGTTTGGTGTTCATGCACTCGTGAAAATTTTCTAAAAAACGCAAATAACACTCAGGGAACAAAAATAACCCCACAAAGGGGGTGTTATATTCCCTGCCGGTTGACTCGTATAGTTCATAGCCCCAGCAATTGTTAGTAATAATAATATAGGGTTTATTTTTCAGTCGTCGAGCTTCATATAATGAAAATAATTTGTCGCGTAGATTTCGAACTGTGTCTTTCAAACCAGCCATTTTCAATACCTCAATATGCAAATATTTTGATCGACACCATACACAATTAAGCATATACAGGACAAGTCGGAAATAATCTCGGTACTTTTTTCAATGAAGGTAAATAAAATCTTTCCAGGTTTATATGTCCATTAGATATTTTTGGCACTTATTGTGCAGCATTTATTGTCTAATAAGTTTCGCAGTACTCAACCTCAGTGTGATCAAGCTATGTTGAAAATATATCAATACTTTATCGCTATAAAACCGGGTAGGTTAGTGCTTTGGTGCTATTTGCTTTGGTATTTCGTAACGCTATATTATCATTTTGATCCGTCACCCGCGTTATGGATAAATTCAATAGGCATTAGTGTAGTGATTGGCACTGCTTTAATGTTGAGTGTTACAAGTGCAACTGCTCCTAATAATATTGTGCCTAAGAATAAAGCTGACCATTGGCAAACATTCAGATTGTATTGGATGCCTTTTGCGGTTTCCAGTTTTGCTGCCTTAATTAAAAATGAGGGTTATTTTGTTATTTTTTCCCCTAATTTACACGAGGTATTGTCTGCAGTGGGAGCTTGCGGGTTATTTTTAGGAATCGTTGCGATGATTAAATGGCGTAAAGAAAAGCAGCGTGTTGTAGGCGGTGAATAATCTACAGCTTGTCTCTTGTCTTTTGTCATCCTCGGTTTGACGAGGATGACCTAATAACAGCTGCTTATCATCTTACATACCTGAATAATTTGGTCCGCCGGCACCTTCAGGTGTTACCCACTCGATATTTTGAGTTGGATCTTTTATGTCACAGGTTTTGCAATGAACGCAATTTTGTGAATTTATTTGTAATTTTTTCTCACCACTATTTGTGCTAATAATTTCATAAACACCAGCCGGGCAGTAACGTTGTGCGGGTTCGTTGTAATGCACCAGATTAATTTTAACTGGCACACTTGCATCTTTTAGATGCAGATGACATGGTTGGTTTTCTGCGTGATTAGTGTTTGATAAATACACCGATGACATTTTATCAAAACTTAATCTACCATCCGGCTTGGGATAATTAATGGTTCTAGATTGTTCAACCGTTTTTAATTGGGTGTGATCGGCGCGACGATTATGCAGCGTCCAAGGTAAGTTTCCGCGTAGATGCATATCTAAAAAGCTGTAAGCGCTACCAAGTAGTGCGCCAAATTTTTGTTGCGCTGGGCCGATGTTACGTTGCTCAAATAATTCTTGATAGGCCCACGAACTTTCGTACGCCAATCTAAATTCGCTAAGTTCATCATGAGCGCGCTCAGCTGCGAGTGCTTGGGCAACTACCTCTGCCCCAATCATGCCGCTTTTCATAGCAGTATGCGAACCCTTTATTTTTGCAAAATTTAAAGTCCCGGCATCATCACCTAGCAGTAATCCACCTGCAAAAAACATTTTTGGTTGCGACTGTAAACCACCTTTACTTATTGCGCGTGCGCCGTAAGCAATTCGTTCGCCGCCATTTAAATATTGTGCGATAACAGGATGGTGTTTGTAGCGCTGAAATTCATCAAATGGACTGAGGTGTGGGTTGCTATAACAGAGGTCAGTAATCAACCCAACAGCAATTTCCGCGTTCCCTGTTTCAGAAGTGCCTGCATGATATAAAAAGCCACCACCACTTGTATTGGTATCGCTAAGCGGCCAACCGAGAGAATGTATTACTAAGCCTGCTTTATGTTGTGCGGTAGGTACGCGCCAAACTTCTTTAATACCAAGTGCATAGTGCTGTGGATCTTTATTTTTATTCAAATCGAAGTGAGAAATTAAATCTTTGCCAAGATGGCCGTGTGCACCTTCACAAAATAAAGAATACTTACCGTGTAGTTCTATGCCTTCAGCAAAATCAGGTTTTTCGCTACCATCGGCGGCACGCCCCATGTCGCCCGTAATTACGCCGCCAACGCTTCCATCTTCTCGATAAAGTACTTGTGCTGCAGCAAAACCTGGAAAAATATCTACCCCTAACGCGGTAGCTTGTTCGCCTAGCCATCGACATAAATTGCCCAGGCTAATGATGTAATTGCCGCCATTGTGTAAAGTTGCAGGTAATAAACTGTTAGAGATTTTGAATGAATTTGTTTTTGAGTTTAAATAAAACCAGCATTCGGCATTTACGGCATTAGTTACAGGTGCGCCCAGTTCACGCCAATCGGGGAAAAGTTCTTTGAGTGCTTTGGGTTCAAAAACTGCCCCGGATATAATATGGGCGCCTATTTCCGCACCTTTTTCCAGCACGCAGACACTGATTGACGTGTTGAGTTGACGTAAGCGACATGCAGCAGCTAATCCTGCTGGGCCTGCTCCAATAATAACGACGTCGTAATGCATTTGCTCGCGTGGCATGTGAATCCTTTTTCGTACAACATTAAAATAGATTAAATTTTGCGCAATAAAAAGGCCGCGAAGGCGGCCTTTTTATTGCAACTTAGCACCTGAGTGCTAAGCCGATAGTATAAATTACTGAGCAGGTGCTGCTTCTGGAGCTGGAGCAGCTTCTGGTGCAGCTTCTGGAGCTGGAGCAGCTTCTGGAACAGCTTCTGGAACTGGTGCAACTTCTGGAGCTGGCGCAACTTCAGCAGCTGGAGCTGGAGCTTCAGGAGTAGGAGTTGGTTTTGAGCAGCCGCTCAACAAACCTAATGTTAAAAGTAATGATGCAATAATATGAGTAATTTTCATGGAAAGCTCCGTCAGTATGGACAATGTATTGAATGAACGGACTAATTATTGACTTCTAAATTAAAAACTAGGCCCGTGAAACGAGTGTAACTATTTG
>JANPKH010000428.1:0-38882 GCA_031425935.1 Gammaproteobacteria bacterium
AATTGAATCTTTCAATAAAGCCGCCAGCAACATTTTTGGTTACAGCACGGAAGAAGTCTTAGGCAATAACATATCGATGCTCATGCCCGCAAAAATGAAAGCCATGCACGATAGCTACTTGGCACATCACGTTGAAACAGGTCAGGTAAAAACACTGGGTACACAAGTGGAAGTGGAAGGAAGGCGCAAAAACGGCGACTTATTTCCGATGAGCTTATCCGTGTCTAAAATTTTACGGGAAGGCAAGGTAACGTTTATTGGTTTGATTCGCGACATTACTCAGCAACGCCAAAGTGAGGAAGAAATTAATCGCCTAGCGTTCTACGACCCACTCACCAATCTGCCGAACCGTCGCTTGCTGTTCGACCGCTTAACACAAGCAATGCACACCTCCTCCCGCACTGATCAGCATGGCGCATTGATGTTCATTGATCTGGATTATTTTAAACAGCTGAATGATAACCTGGGCCATGACGTGGGTGATGTGCTCTTACAGCAAGTTGCTGCGCGCTTACAGGCCTGCGTCCGCGAAGGCGACAGTGTAGCTCGCATGGGCGGCGACGAATTCGTATTGCTGATTGAAGCATTAAGCATCTACTCAAATGAAGCCGCGGCGCAAGCTGAAGGCATAGCACACAAAGTGGTAGAAAGTTTAGGCCAGCCTTATACCTTGCGGGAACACTCATATGTGATTACACCAAGCATTGGCATAGTCGTTTTTATTCATCAGAGCTCGTCGATGGAGGAGCTACTGAAGAAGGCCGACTTAGCGATGTACCAAGCCAAGGCCGCCGGTCGCAACAATGCCCGCTTCTTCGATCCAGCCATGCAAGCAGCAGTAGCGATACGTGCCGATCTGGAGAAAAGCTTGCGCAAAGCGCTGGAAAAGAAAGAGTTTATTTTGCACTACCAACTTCAAGTCGACGGTAAGGGTAAACCCACAGGCGTAGAAGCCCTGGTGCGTTGGAATCACCCTAAACACGACATGATCCCGCCGGCGGCATTTATACCCCTGGCTGAAGAAACCGGCATGATTTTACCACTGGGGCAATGGGTGTTAGAAACCGCCTGCGCGCAATTAGTGGAATGGGGCAAAAGTCCCACCACGGCGAACTGGACAATGGCTGTGAACGTTAGCGTTTCGCAATTTGGGCAACCTGACTTTATCGTAAACGTGAAAAAAGCACTGAAGAAAACCGGTGCCAATCCGCACTTGCTTAAACTGGAGCTAACCGAAAGCATGTTAGCCAAAGATGTCGACGACGTTATTGTAAAAATGGTTGAGATTAAAGCCCTCGGCGTAACTTTCTCGCTAGATGATTTTGGTACGGGCTACTCTTCATTGTCTTACCTTAAACGCTTGCCTTTGGATCAACTTAAAATCGATCAATCATTTGTGCGCGACCTATTAACAGACCCCAATGACGCCGTAATTGCGCGCACGATTGTTGCCCTGGGGCACAGCTTAAGCTTGAAAGTTATTGCAGAAGGAGTTGAAACTGCCGAGCAACGTAGCGCTCTCGCGCATATGGGTTGCGATGCCTATCAAGGTTATTATTTTTCCCGCCCTGTTGCAGCAAAAGACCTTGCCATGGAAATTAGTCAGCTGCCGATCATGCCCGACTTATAGCGCTGCCTGTTAAGCTCTAATCTATCCTTTTTAGCACTACTGTAACCAAATCACACTTGCCATTCTTCCCGTTACACCGTCGCGGCGATACGAATAAAAACGTTCGCTATCCGAATAGGTACAAGCACCACCACCATAAATTTGCGTAACTCCCAGTGCGCGTAATTCAGCGCGTGCTAGCGCATAAATATCAGCATAAAAATGGAATGGCCGTTGCGCAGAAATAAAAGCTTTTGCAATGTCGTCGGCATGCTTTGCACTGCGCGCTGCTTTAAAAAAAGCTTCGAGCACTTCCATACCTACTTCAAATTTTGCTTGGGAAATCGCCGGGCCTAAATAAGCGAGAATATTTTTAGGTGGACAAGTAAATTTGTCGAGCGCGCGGGTGGTGATACCTTTCGCGAGGCTACGCCAGCCACAGTGGATAGCGGCAACTTGGGTTCCCTTTTGATCGCACAATAAAATCGGCAAACAGTCGGCCGTCATCACCACACATGCTTGCCCGGGCTCGTTACTGTAACTACCATCGGCGGTACGTACTAAGCCATCATTTTTAGCGTTGACTACCTTTACGCCATGTATTTGTTCAAGCCACTGCGGCAGCTTGACTAAACCCAATGTGTCACACAATTCGCGGCGGTTTTGCTGCACTTTTTCTAAGCTATCACCTACATGCACACCAAGGTTATTGTGCCCATAGGGCGGCGCACTGTGCCCACCCTTGCGGGTGGTAATGCAAGCGATTACATTCTCGGGGGCGGGCCAATCGGGAATAAAAAGGTTGTCGTTAGTCATGGCTTTCACCTTGTTTGCATAAGGCATCAATTTACACAGAGCACCTGCTTTCTTTTCTTATGGTGGCTTGGTTACTCGACTACATAACCGTCATTCAACGCATCAAGCAAATTTTGAAAATCGTTTGGAACGGGCGCAGTCCATTCAGTATATTCACCGGTACCAGGGTGTTCCAAACCAAGTTTAGCGGCGTGGAGCGCTTGCCGAGGAAAGGCTTTAAGCGTCTCAATCAGATGCGTATTAGCCGCTTTAGGAATTTTAAACCGCTTGCCATAAGTTGCATCACCGACCAATGAAAAACCAATGTGCGCCATGTGAACACGAATTTGATGAGTTCGCCCCGTTTCCAACTTCACACGAATGTGCGTGTGATGCGGGTAGCGCCGAACAACACGGTAATGCGTAACAGCTCGTTTGCCACCAGAGCTTAACACCGCCATTAATTTGCGCTGCGTAGGGTGGCGCCCCATAGGTGCATCCACCGTACCCCCGCCTGTCATAACTCCCACTGCAACGGCTTCGTATTCACGGCTTACAGTGCGGTCAGCTAGCTGCTCAACCAAATCAGTGTGTGCTTCTAACGATTTTGCCACTACCATCAAACCCGTGGTTTCTTTATCCAAACGATGCACAATGCCAGCGCGCGGCAAGTTAATTAATTCAGGCGCATGGTTAAGCAAGGCATTGAGCAAAGTACCCGTTTGGTTGCCCGCAGCTGGGTGAACCACTAAGCCCGCTGGTTTGTTGATAATCATTAAATGCTCGTCTTCGTAAACGATATTGAGCTGAATAGCCTCTGGCTCCCATGTGCCTTGCGCTTCCAGCTCAGCGTTTAATTCCAGCAATTCACCGCCAATGAGCTTCTCTTTGGGCTTGCGCTGCGCTCCGTCAATTTTGAGCTGGCCATCTTTAATCCAACTTTGTAAACGCGAACGTGAAAAATCAGGGAACAACTCGGAAGCCGCTTGGTCGAAACGCAAGCCATTCATACTGAAGGGCACTTGTGCGGAGAGTTCAAAAACTTCTTTCATCTAAAAGTAAAACCTCTGTTTAAAATCTTTATTAAAAGCCAATACGGCAAAAGCAATGTTACAAAACATGCCGCTTTGGTATCGGCAAGCGATGTGTTTAAATACGCGACCTTATTTTAATAGCCTGAATTTACATTCGTGACAATGATCATTCCGTCACCCTGATTTTTGTATCAACTATTCTTCGAGCCCACTTTTTATGCTTAAGCGATTTCTACCCTTTGCGTTGTTCGGATCACTTGTTTTATTAACCGCATGTTCCAGCACAAAAAAAGAAGAAAAAACCATCAGTGAGGCAGACCTATACCAAGCTGCAGAAGAGCAACTGGCCTCGGAGCAGTGGGAAGCTGCTATCAAAAACCTGCAATCTCTTGAAGAGAACTTCCCCTTCGGTACTTATGCAGAGCAAGGCCAACTTGAACTGATTTACGCCTATTTCAGCTCACAAAAACCAGATGAAGCAATTGCAACAGCCAATCGTTTTATTCGCTTACATCCCCAGCATCGCAACGTGGATTACGCCTATTACATGCTGGGCATGAGTTCATTTACCAAAGATAAAGGTATGTTTGAACGTGTGATGCCTGCGGATATGACCCAACGTGACCCAGGAGCAGCGCGTGAATCTTTAGGCAATTTCACCCAATTACTCAACCGCTTTCCTGACAGCCCCTACGCCGCCGATGCTAAAAAGCGTATGTTGTTTTTACGGAATCTACTGGCGCGCTACGAAATTCACGTTGCTAATTACTATTTCAAACGTGGTGCCTATGTAGCAGCAGTAAGCCGTGGCCGTTATGTGCTGGAGAATTATCCGAAAACTCCAGCAATTCCTGATTCACTGGCCGTTATGGTACAGGGTTATCACCTTTTAGGCATGCAAGATCATACCGTAGAGCTGCTGAATATTTTACGCACCAACTACCCCGACTACCCCGCCCTCAACAAAAACGGCGAATTTGATTACGATTACGCCGCGACGAACAAATACAACAACTGGTTTGGCATGATCACATTAGGGCTATTTACCAAGCATGATTTTATCGGGTTCGATACTCGTGAAATTTATGATGCGGAATATAGAAAAGCTGAGCGGGTTACAAACTAATACTCCCACTCTTGTTAAAAAAGGGCGCAGGAAGCGGCGCCCCGCTTTGTTGCGATGGACATGACAGGTAGGTTTATGAGGGCGAGATATAATTGCAATGTCACCAAAATACACAAAATTATTGCTTAATGTAAATAGCTCATTTAGGATGCCCGCCTAAATAAATCTCAGGATACTTGCGTAGATACAAAAAGGATTCTATGGACACTGGACTCAAGTGCCTCAGCACAATTTCACCAACTACCTGTAGATGAAGGCCAACTGGCTCATCAGTTCGGTGTCCCCGGCGAATCTTTTAATACCACAGATATTCTGCGCGCGGCTAAAGCCTTAACGCTAAAAGCCAAACAAATCAGTGTAACTACAGCCACCTTACATCAAGCTCCACTTCCGGCCATTGTGAAAACCCAATCCGGTGACTTTGTCATACTCGCCAAAATTGCAGAGTCTGAATCAGGCGGCATAGATAAATTACTCATTCACGACTTGCGCGAAACCTCACCGAAAATCATCGATTTAGCTGCATTCGAAAAACTCTGGACCGGCGAATTAATTTTGCTGACGCGCCGTAGCAATCTGAAAGAAAGCCTGCAACAGGTTTTTGATATCACTTGGTTTATTCCTTCCCTTGTGAAATACCGTCGCTTGTTTGGCGAGATTATTGTCGCGTCCTTTTTTCTTCAATTATTTGCATTGGTGACTCCGCTCTTCTTCCAAGTGATTATGGATAAAGTGCTGGTTCACCGTGGCTTAAGCACACTGGATGTGATTGCCTTTGGCTTTTTCGTGATTTCTATTTTTGAAGTGCTACTCAGCGGCATTCGCAATTATGTAATGGCGCACTCCACCAATCGTGTGGATGTTGAGCTCGGGGCACGTTTATTTAATCACATGCTGGCATTACCCATTGCTTACTTTGAAGCTCGCCAGGTTGGCCAAAGTGTGGCGCGGGTGCATGAGCTAAACAATATTCGTAATTTTATTACCGGTTCCGCATTAACCTTAATAATCGATTTATTTTTTACTTTCGTTTTTCTAGCAGTCATGTGGTACTACAGCCCACAACTTTGCTGGATTGTGATTGCCACCATTCCGTTTTATATTCTGCTTTCCATTTTTATCACGCCGATGTTGCGTCATCGTTTGGATGAAAAATTTAAACACGGCGCTACCAATACTTCCTTTTTAACCGAAGCGGTGACGGGTGTACAAACGGTCAAAGCCATGGCCGTTGAACCGCAAATGCAACGCAAGTGGGAAGACCAGCTTGCCAACTATGTTAATGCCTCCTTTCGCAGCCAAAACCTCGGCAATGTTGCCAACCAGATTGCGAGTTTAATTAATAAATTAATGACACTGGGTATTATCTGGTGGGGCGCCCATTTAGTTATGGACGGCGAATTAACTGTCGGGCAATTAGTTGCATTTAATATGCTTGCAGGGCGCGTCAGCGGGCCAATTTTAAAACTCGTACAACTTTGGCAAGATTTTCAGCAAGCCGGTATTTCGATTGCGCGCCTCGGCGATATTTTAAATACTCCACGCGAACCTGGTTACAATCCTAATCGCTCAACACTTCCCAATGTGGAGGGGCGCGTTGAATTCGAACACGTTCGTTTTCGTTATCGCTTGGATAGCCCTTCCATTCTCGATGATTTTAATTTGAGAATAAAAGCTGGAGAGGTTATCGGCATTGTTGGCCGCTCCGGTTCTGGCAAAAGTACACTCACAAAATTAGTGCAACGTTTATACGTGCCCGAATCCGGTCGTGTATTAGTGGACGGCGTAGATCTCTCTATGGTGGATACCACTTGGTTGCGCCGCAATATCGGTGTGGTGTTGCAAGAAAATTTTTTATTCAGCCAAAGCGTGCGGGAAAATATTGCGTTAATAAATCCTGCAGCCAGCATGGAGGAGATTGTACGCGTGGCAACACTCGCCGGTGCCCACGAATTTATTGTTGATTTACCCGAAGGCTACGACAGTCAAGTGGGTGAACAAGGCTGTAATTTATCCGGCGGCCAACGCCAGCGTTTGGCCATAGCACGTGCGCTCCTAACCAATCCTCGCATTTTAATTTTTGATGAAGCGACCAGTGCGCTGGATTACGAATCTGAACGTATTATTCAGGACAATATGGCTGAAATTTGCAAAGGCCGCACAGTATTTATTATTGCGCATCGCCTTAGCACGGTGCGTATTTGTGATCGTATTATCGTGATGAGCAAAGGTCATATTCTGGAGCAAGGTACGCACGATAATTTGCTAGCCGAACAAGGCTATTATGCACAACTACACGGCTATCAAAACCATACTCCCGTGCTAAAAACAGCATCAACAAAAGGGGTAGTCGTTACGCAATCAGGCTCCAGTACAAAGCCCTTATTTACCATGGGAACACAAACGCCTCCGTCCAAACAAGATGGAGATGTCTCGTGAAAAACTGGCTCGATATTCTAGTAAACGCATGGCGTGATCGTGCCAACCTAGGTGATGCATCAAAGCACCACACTCTGGCAGAATTTTTACCAGCCGCATTGGAAATTCAGGAAACACCACCACACCCATTAGCGCGTTGGTTAGGCATTAGTTTAATCAGCTTATTTACCATTGCAGTGGTGTGGGCGTGTTTTGGGCGTGTCGATATTGTCGCGAGTGCCGAAGGTAAAATCATTCCAAGTGGCCGCGTAAAAATCGTGCAGCCTTTGGCAAAAGGTTTTGTGAAAGCGATTTATGTGAAAGAAGGGCAATACGTTAAACAAGGTGAAATCTTGGTTGAGCTCGATCGCACCAGCACCGCGGCCGATCAATCGCGAATGGAAAAAGAATTGCACACCAGCATTCTAGATCTTGCCGGCGCCCAGGCGTTACATAAATTACTCGCGATACAAAAATCATCAATTAGTAGCGCAGCACAAATAAAACTAATGCTCGCGAACGATATGAAAATTCCCGAATCTGAAAACACCATGCGCCAGCAAATAGTGTGGCAACAGTGGCAACAATATCAGGCGCAACTTGGCGGATTACACAGCTCACAACAAAAAGCCGAAGCCGAAAAAGCTTTCAGTTCGGAGACTATCAAAAAATTACAACAAACTTTGCCCATGGTCACCAAACGTGCACAAGGTATGGAAAGTCTGTTCAAAAAGAAAATGGCTGCCGAAATCCAGTATATGGAAGTGGAGCAAGCGCGCATCGAGAATGTGCAAAATCTTGCAGCAGAGCAACAACGGCAAAACCAGCTCGAAGCCGCCATACATGAAGCCAAACAACAAATTAACGCACTCAAAGCTGACACTTTAAATAAAATTCTCAATGTGATTACCGAAAACACTGACAAGGTGGCAGCACTTCGCGAAGAATTAATCAAAGCCACAGATGTTAACGCCAAACAACTGCTCTATGCACCGGTGAATGGTTATGTACAAGAACTCGCGATTAGCACTGTAGGCGGTATTGTCACAGAAGCGCAAAAATTAATGTCTATAGTGCCTGAAGAAGAATCGCTAGAAGTAGAAGTGCTGCTCGGCAATAACGATATTGGCTTTGTGCAAAAAGACATGACTGCAGAAATCAAAATCCACACATTTCCCTTTACCAAATACGGTTTGATTGACGCTACTGTGACCAACATTTCCGACGATGCCATCATCCATGAAAAGCTCGGCCTTGTGTATGCCATGCATTTAAAAATGCATAAGAACAATATTAATGTTGAAAACAAAATCGTGAAATTAATTCCCGGCATGGCAGTAACAGCAGAAGTAAAAACGGACAAGCGCAGAGTCATTGAGTTTTTTCTTGCGCCCTTGTTGAAGTATAAGCAAGAAAGCATAAGGGAAAGGTAATATGAACGCATCAGAAATCATACAGCCCACAATCTTAAATGCTTTTTTTAAGCTAAAAAAAATTGTGGAGAAAAAGCTTCAACAGAGCAATCCCTATGCATACCTTTATATCTGCGCACGAAGCAACGGAAAGGCTTTGCAACAAATTTGGATCGATTTAGAGAGAAAAAATTTAGCGCAAGTTTTATTGACCGTTGACGAATTGGATCAAACTGTTAATTCCTATGAGATTGAATTCCTTTCTAATCCAATGATAAAGCTGTTTAATTTAAGCACTAAAAATCAATGGAATAACATGCGTGGCAAATACGCAGTTATTATGTTGAAGGGAGGGCAAGCCATAAAAGTATCGTCACTGCAAATGATCGCAGGAAACCTTTCATTCACACAGGTGATATCCAACTCTTTTAGTCCAGAAAGCTTACCCGCTGCGGACAAAATAGTTTCCGTTACATTGTATAAAACGGAACAATATCTCTGCGCTGAAACATTTTCTGGTAGCCATAACGAAGCCTCAGATTCATCACCCATATCCATGTATAGAGGCAATCAACTAGTCTCTACAAAAGGACTATCGCGTGAACAGATCCAACAATCGGCAAAACTAATGGCCGTATGGTTAGCCAATCAAATCGATGAAAGTGGAAAAGCCAACTATAAATATTGGCCAAGCCGTGACGCATATTCAGAGGCCAACAACGCCATACGACAATTGATGGCAACCGTCTGCTTAAATCGTTCGGCGAAAGCGTTTAAGAGCGAATGGCTTGCCGAAGTTGCTGCACGCAATTTAGCTTACAACCTGAACACAATGTATAAAGCCCACGGTGAGTTAGGCTACATTTGGCTAGAAGATTCGGCAAAACTAGGCGCATCCGCCTTGGCAGCTCTTGCAATTCTCGAATCTCCAGCGAGAACCAATTATCTCAAACAAGAGCATGGCTTACGCAAATTAATTGAGGAGCTGTCAAATAAAAATGGATCATTTGATACGTTTTATATCCCTCGGGAACGAACGGATAATCAAAATTTTTATTCAGGCGAAGCCTTGCTATTTTTAGCACAAGAATATGCAATCAGTAAAAATCCGGGGCTATTAAGCCGAATATTGGCATCGTTTAATTATTATCGTGCATGGCACTTACAAAACCGTAACCCAGCATTTGTGCCTTGGCATACACAAGCTTACTTTATAATGTGGAATGCCACCAAAAATATTGAATTCGCAAATTTTATATTTGAGATGAACGATTGGCTATTAGGACTGCAGCAAGAAACCGCGCCGCATTCTGATATGCAAGGCCGATTTTATGATCCACAACGACCACATTTTGGCCCACCACATGCTTCATCAACAGGTGTGTATCTTGAAGGTTTGATAGATGCTTATAAATTAGCTTTAAATTTGGGGGAACTAAAGCGAATTGCGTTATATAAACATGCTATCTTCCAGGGCGCGCGCAATATTATTCAGTTGCAATTTAAAGATGATGTTGATTTATTCTATATTGCTAAAAAAGAATTGGTAAAAGGCGGTATTAGAACGGACGTTTATGACAACACTATTCGAATCGACAATGTACAGCATTGCTTAATGGCGTTTTTAAAAATATTTACCCAATTCTCTGATTTAAATACTGGTAGGATTTCATAAGCATGAACTTAATGAAATATTTATTTCTTACCCTATTGTGCATATGCTACTGCACGAGTGCTGAAATTCAGAAGTGGCAAGACACAAATGGCGTATGGCATTTTTCGAATGATGTTCGCATCACAAAACCGAATACTATGGAGAATAAACCAGATAAGATATCGGAAAAAACGGAGAGTATTGTTAGAGAAAAAGGTAAGCTGATACTTAAGGATGTAGCTCATGGACACTATTACCAATACATAGGCCGCGCCACCAATAAAAAGCTCCAAATTATTGTTATCAATCATGGAATGTTTGGAAAAAAGAAAACTGAATTTATTGCCGCACAACAAATGATTGAACCTTGGTTTGATTTTGCAGACAAAAATGGGCTAACGCTCATTGCGCCAGTTTTCGATAATTCAGCATTTTCGGTAACTAGTGATGAAGTGAGTGATGGCGGTTACAGAGGATTATTCGGGCGCGATATCAATGCTGATGATTTTTTGCATAAGATCATTGCAGAGTATGAAGCCATGGATAGATCTTATGATGGGAGATTTTATCTTGTTGGCCATTCAGCAGGCGCACAGTTTTCAAATCGTTATATGGTACGGCATCCTGGCAGAGTTATAGCTGCCGCATACAGTGCTCCTGCATGGTTTGCATTGCCTGACCCTAATTTAAAATGGCCATTTGGCATGGGAAGAAGAAAATTTACCGAAAAATGGATGGGTCGTGCGCTGGATAAATCAATTGATATTTCTCCAGAAACAAATTGGTGGATAAAGGCAGCACAAATTCCTACTGGAATTATCGTAGGTGAGCTTGATCTATCACCAATAAGACATAAAGTCGGTGCTGGTGGTGATAATCACGTTGATCGGGCAAAGTTTTGGGTGTCAAGCATGGAAGATTTCGCGCTAAAACATGGAGTGAAAAGCAATCAACAATTAATTATTGTACCGAATGTTGGCCATAGATATGAAAAGCTGGTCATGAATCTACAAAATTTTATTTCAAAATATATTCAGTAATAACCTTCATACTTTTGTTATTGAGAATACATACATGAAAGTAATAAATTTTAAATGCCTACCAAGATTATTAATTTGTTTAATTATAAGCTTTTCATTTTTTGCTTGCGCTGAAGACACTATTAAAAGTAGCGCCAACAAGGAAAATCTTGAAATGTGTCTAGCAAACGCTAAAAAATTTGAAAAGATGCATGGCAAAGATGAAGTAGAGACAGGCGTCTACTTACAAAAAGCACAGGATTATTATTTGTGTGCTGAGAAAGAAGGTGATACCTATGCTGGGTATAAAGCTGCCAGTTTCAGTGATGCAGGCGTCGCTAAAAGATTGGACGAAAAAGAAATAATTCGGCTATACGAAAATTCAGCAAATGCAGGTAATGCTAATGCAGCGTTCGAAATGTATTTATTAAGTTGTGGTTTCGAGCAAAATATTTGTAGCCATCCCGCAGCAGCAAAAGTTTGGGCGATTAAATCGGCAACATTGGGCAATGCCAATGGATTTAATACTCTAGGCGGATTTTATGAAAGAGGGTATGACGGTACTGTGGATCTAGACAAAGCGGCTGCTTGTTATAAATTAGCTGCCGAAAAAGGTACTGAGCTTGGAAAATATAATCTAGAAAGAGTTT
Source organism: Gammaproteobacteria bacterium (assembly GCA_031425935.1). Lineage (GTDB taxonomy): Bacteria > Pseudomonadota > Gammaproteobacteria > Pseudomonadales > Cellvibrionaceae > Cellvibrio. The sequence goes on from JANPKH010000428.1 coordinate 11,718, forward strand.
TAAAAAAAAACCAACCTATTAATTAAAGTTAACTGTTTGTAAGTTACTTACATAAGGAGTAAGAAATGAGTTCTTTATCGGATTTTTTTAATGCATACCGTACGGATTACAACTAAAAAATTTTTATTCAAATTTATGTAGGTTATTTTTTAACTATTGAGGGTACTCAAATGAAAGTAGTGAATTTTAACAGCCTATCCAAGCTGTTCTTTTGGTTAATAATGAGTTTTTCATTTTTTTCTTGCGCCGAAGAAACCATTAAAAGCAGCGTCAATAAAGAAAAACTTGAAATGTGTTTAGCAAACGCTAAAAAATTTGAAAACATGCATGGTAAAGATGAAGTAGAGACAGGCGTCTACTTACAAAAAGCACAGGATTATTACTTATGCGCTGAAAAAGAAGGCGATACCTATGCTGGGTATGCAGCTGCAGGTTTAAGTGATGCGGGTGTCGCTAAGAAATTAGACGAAAAAGAAATAATTCGACTTTACACGAATTCGGCGAATGCTGGCAATGCCAAGGCAGCTTACTGGTTATCTCACTTATATTGTGGAGTCGAGCAAAATATTTGCAACCATCCCGCAGAAGCAAAAAATTGGATAATTAAATCGATAAATCTAGGAGATGCTGGGAGTCTGCTTTATTTAGGAGATTTTTATGAAAGAGGATATGAAGGCACGGTTGATTTAAATAGAGCAGCTGCTTGTTTCAAGCTAGCAAATGATAGGGGCGCTGATCGAGGGAAATACCATTTTGAAAGAGTTATAAAAAAAATCAATCCATTAATTTCTGTTAACTGTTTGTAAATTACCTAGGGAGTAAAAAATGAGTTCTTTATCGGATTTTTTTGATGATTATCGCACTGGCTACCACTATAAACTTGGTGGCGATGGAACAGGTGGGGGAATTGATTGTTCGCACCTAGTCAACGCTATTTTAAAAAAGGCAGGGTACGATATTAGATATAACTCTGCAGATTCTATGGATGGCTCAGGAAATTATGATCGTGTGGATCCCAATGATGTTCAGGTCGGCGATATAGTGGTTTATATAGACCACCATGGCACTACTAGTGATCACACCGGAATTATTAAATCTCTTGACTCAAATGGAGGCGGAGTATTTTTTGGTGCCCAATCATCAGGCATAGCAGACGCTAATTTTGGCACTGGAGCATTTTATTGGAAAACCCCAAGCTATTTTTTGCGGCCTAAAGCATCAAAATTAAAGCCAACCGAATCAAGAATTGATGTACCCCCAGGTGCTGGTGGAACTATAGTCGGAGGTGGTAGCCCACCCGACGACGGTGGCTCTCCAGGAACTGGTACTGGTACTGGAACAAGTGGTTCCCCAGGTCGTTCCAGTGGCGGCATCCCTACCTCAGTTATTAATGACGGCTTCTCTTCACCTAATTCTAATTCCGACCCAACACTTAATATTCCCTCTACTTGGACCCCTGTTGATCCAACTCCTGCCCCAGATCCAACTTTACCTCCCGGGCCAAATCCAAGTGAGCACAATTGGCCTAACTCCATCATGGATGGCCAATATATTTTTAATACAGATTCTGGAACATTAAAAGCTATTGATGGCAATGGAGATAGTCGCATCGTTAAACCAGGCTCGCCAGAATGGAATAAAGCGCGAGAAGAAATTAAAAAAGGTAACGATCTAGATATTGATGATGCACCAAATAAAGACCCGCTGGCAGATATCCGAGAATATCCCCCATCTCCTTATGATGAACCTATACCTGGAGGTGGTGGCGGTGAAGGTGGCGATGGTGATGGAGACGGCGATGGCGACGGCGATGGCGACGGCGATGGCGATGGCGACGGCGATGGCGATGGCGACGGCGATGGCGACGGCGATGGCGATGGCGACGGCGATGGCGATGGCGATGGCGATGGTGATGGCGATGGTGATGGTGATGGTGATGGTGATGGTGATGGTGATGGTGACGGCGATGGAGACGGTCCTTTTGATCCACCGCCGCCGCCGCCATTACCACCTGAAGACCCACTAACGCTTGACTTAAGCGGGAATGGTCAGGTGGACACTTTGCCTCTTACGGCGGGAGTTCACTTTGACAACGACAACAGCGGTTTTGCGGAGCGCACTAGTTGGGTTGCGCCAAGTGATGCATTGCTAGTATTGGATCGTAACAACAACGGATTTATAGATGGCGGAGCGGAGCTATTTGGTACGAATACTTTACTATCAAGTGGCAAATTTGCTGCGAACGGCTTTGATGCTCTAGCCGAGTTTGACCTGAATACAGACGGCCAGGTAGATGTAAATGATGCAATTTTTGCAGATTTGCGTTTATGGCAAGACACCAATAGCAATGGTGTAACTGATGCTGGCGAATTGAAAAGTTTATCGGCATTAAACATAACATCTGTAGCAACAACATTTACAACTAACCATTTTATCGACACAAACCTTGTGGAACACCGGGAGGCTGGGGCGTTTACAAAAGCCGATGGCTCTATTGGACTTTCAAATACATTGTGGTTTGAATCAAACAGGAGTTTAAGTGTTCCTGTAGAGCAAACTCAAGGTAACGATACAGTCATCCCGGATGCAATCAAGAAGTTACCCAATGCAATTGGTTTTGGTAATACCTACTCACTTCACTATGCCATGGTGCTAGACCAGAGCGGTGCATTGCGTACAAAAGTTGAAGCTTTTACTGCTGAAGCTGACCCTGTTAAGCGTCAAGCAATGGTAAAAGATATTCTAGTGCTCTGGACTGGCTCCCAAAATGTTGTGAACGGTTCACGTGGTGGATCAGTGGACGCCAAAGAGCTTACCATTCTCGAATCATTCTGGGGGCAAGCTGCTTTACGGCAAAATCCCAGTGGGCAATATGCACAATCTATTAATACTGCTTTTCAGCAGCTTGAAACCTCGATCTACGCCCAATTGATGAGCCATAGTCTTGCTAAAGGCTTGTTTCGGATGATTACATTTACTCAATCTAACGGAGTTTGGAGCGGGGATTTCAATACAGTTAGCTCATTGTTGGCCAGCGATTTTGCATTCGAGAGTAAATACGCATCCAAGGACCTGGCTGAGCTAATGACGATTGTTAAAGGCATAAACCCTTATGCAAATACTCTTTACCAACAGTTTAAAGATTCGCTTGAAGCGGAAGCTAAAAAGCTATCGTATGAACGCCGAGAAGCAATGCAAGCTGTTATTCGCATGGGTGACGATACGCTTAGCGGCATTGATACAGACGATCTTATTATGGGGTATGAGGGCAATGATGCAATCAGTGGTAATGCGGGTAACGACGTTATTTACGGCGGATTAGGTAACGATACTGTCCATGGCAATGTTGGAAGTGACATGTTAGTGGGTGGTGGTGGCACGGACGCTGTCTACGGTGACGATGGTAACGACGTCATCTATGGGGGTATGGATAACGATACGCTCACCGGTGGAAATGGCGATGACTATTTACTAGGCGATAGCGGGAATGATTGGCTAAATGGTGGTTCTGGTAGCGATACTCTCCGTGGCGGTACAGGCAATGACACGCTGAATGGAGATAACGGTAGTGATACCTACCAGTTCGGTTATGGCGATGGTCAGGATACTATCAACAACTTTGATTACACTGCGGGGCGCAATGATGTCTTGCGATTGCACAATGACGTGACGGTTAGTGACGTTAAGTTAACCCGCTCAGGCTACGCGCTTATAGTTACTCTTATCAGCACCGGCGACAAAATGACAGTTAACGGTCACTTTATAACGGATGCACCCAGTGAGCGCTCACTGACAAGCATTGCTTTTGGTGACGGCACAGTCTGGGATTACGCTGCGATTCAAACGATTGCCTCCACTGGCACAGAGCAAACTGACAACCTTATTGGTGATTTAAGCAACAACACCTTAAACGGCCTGGGTGGCGATGACACCCTGAATGGTCTTGCTGGTAACGACATGCTTCGCGGTGGCAGTGGAAACGATAACCTGACCGGCGGTATTGGCAACGATACCTATCTGTTTGGTAGAGGCGATGGCCTGGATGTGGTCAACAATCAGGACAGCACTGCGGGTAAAGAGGATGTACTGGTATTAGACGCAGGAATATTGCCTGACGACGTTAAACTAATGCGTATTGTCGATGACTTGCGCATTATTGTAGTGGATTCGGGCGATTCAATTACCATCAGTAATCACTTCTATAATCCTGCTGTTTCAGTCCATGCTATCAGCAAAATAGTGTTTGCCAATGGCACTGAGTGGGCGAGCACATATATCAATGCCAATGCGGCCATGAGCACTGCTGGCAATGATTCATTATTCGGTGATTTGCGAGACGATTATCTCGGAGGTGCCGCTGGTAATGACCAACTTTTCGGAGGCGCAGGTAGCGATAATCTGAACGGCGGCACGGGCGACGATATTTATGTAGGCGGGCTCGGCAATGACACGCTTAACGATGGTGCAGGCTCGGATACCTATCGCTTCAATCTGGGTGATGGGCAGGACATCATTCATGATTACGACAACTACATCGCTAGCACTGATCGTATAGTGCTGGGGGCAGGCATTAGTCGTGACATGATCACTTTTGCACGTAGCGGTGATCACTTGATTATGAAGATCGGAAACGCTGGCGATCAAATCACTTTCCAACTTTATTACTACGGTAACAACTACAAGATTGAAGAAGTCGAAGTGGCCGGTGAAATAGTCAGTTTAAATACTCTGGTCACTACCAGCCCTAATTTGGAAATTATGGGTGCTACCGAGGGCGATAATACGCTCACCGGTACGGAGCAAAACAATGTCATTAATGGTTTGGGCGGCGATGATCAACTCACAGGGCTGGGTGGTAATGACAACCTTATCGGCGGCTTGGGGAATGACACACTTCGTGGTGACGCGGGTGATGACCAACTAGATGGTGGTGATGGCAATGACAATCTCTTTGGCGATATTGGCAATGACACGCTTAATGGTGGTAGTGGTAATGACAATATCCAGGCTGGCGGGGGCAACGACATATTAAGTGGCGGTTTCGGCGATGACAGACTCAATGGTGGAGAAGGTCTGGATACTTATCGTTTCAATCTGGGTGATGGTCAGGACATGCTATTTGACTATGATGCGAGCACTGTCAAAGATCGCTTAGTGCTGGGCGAAGGAATTAACCGCAGCAACATCAGCTTTTCTCGAAGGCTCTATGACCTAGTGATGAATGTCGGCAATAACGGCGACAAAATTACCTTCGAGTATTATTACTATGGTAGCTCCTACAAAATCGAAGAGGTTGAGCTGGCAGGTGAAGTCGTTGCGTTAGATACCTTGGTAAATGGATATGATGTTGCGGTAACGGGTGCGACAGAAGCTAGCGACAATCTTATAGGTACAGAGCAAAACAATACGATTAATGGCTTGGGCGGTGACGATTCACTGTCTGGTTACAGCGGTAATGACACACTTAACGGTGGCTTGGGAAATGACGGCTTGTACGGTGCTGAAGGTAACGACCAACTGGATGGTGGTGAAGGCAATGATACTCTCAATGGTGACGCAGATAGCGATACACTAACCGGAGGTGCCGGAAACGACACGCTGAACGGTGGTACAGGTAATGACATTCTTACCGGTGGCTTGGGAAATGATAGTGTTCGTGGTGGCGAGGGCTCAGATCTTTATCATTTCAATCTCGGCGACGGCCAGGATACGCTTTTGGATTACGCCTACACAGCTGATACCAAAGATCGTCTGATCCTAGGTAATGGAATCAACCGCGATAACATCAGTTTCGCTCGCAACGGCTATGATTTGCTGATGACCATTGGCAGTGGTGGCGATCAAATTAATTTCCAACTTTACTACTTGGGTTACAAAATCACAGAGGTTGAACTAGCTGGTGAAATCGTCACTTTAGATACCTTGATGACCAGCTATAACATTGCTATTGCTGGTGCTACCGACGGGGACAATACGCTAGCAGGTACTGAGCAAAACAACATCATTGATGGCTTGGCTGGCAACGATACCTTGTCTGGTTATGGCGGTAATGACACGCTAATCGGCGGTTTGGGCAATGATACGCTGAGTGGCGATGCAGGCAATGACATACTAACCGGCGGCTTGGGCAACGACAATATCACTGGCGGTGAGGGCTCCGATACCTACACCTTCCAGCTGGGTGATGGGAAAGACATCATTAACGATTACGACACGACAGCAGGTAATACCGATGTCATTCGCTTTGCAGCAGGTATCGCGCCAGCCGATGTGGTGGCTTATCGCGATGCAACGCATCTCTATCTTGCTATCAATAATTCTACGGATCTTATTACTGTACCTAACTGGTTTAGTTCATCTGGCCATCGCGTTGAGCAAGTTGAATTTGCCAATGGCATTGTGTGGAATGCCACCCAGTTGGCAGCGGTGAATTATGGCAGTGTGGCAGGCGGTAGCTATATTTACGGCACTCTTGGTAATGACAATATTCCGGGCACAGCTGCAGTCGATATCATTGATGGTGGTGCCGGTAATGACACCATCAATGGTGGAACGAGTGATGACATTTTAATTGGCGGTTTGGGCAACGATAATCTGACGGGTGGAGCCGGTAATGACACCTACTTGTTTGGTCGAGGTGATGGTCAAGACACTATCAGCCTGGATTACGATACCGGCGCCAGCAAACTCAATATTTTGCAATTCAAAGAAGGTATTGCAACGAATGAGATTATTGCAACGCGCTCAGGCAGTGATTTAATCCTGTCGCTCGTGGGCACCACCGATAAAGTCACCGTGGGTTATTTCTTCCATAGCGACAATCCCCTCAATTTGCACAGTGCAATCCAGCAAGTGAAATTTGCGGATAGCACCATCTGGGATGTTGCCACGCTAACCAGTAAAGCGCTCACCGGTACCGCTGCAAATGACACTATTACGGGTACGCTCAACGCAGATACCATCAACGGCGGTGCCGGTAACGACACCCTCAATGGTGCAGCTGGCAGCGATACCCTTGAGGGCGATATCGGCACTGACACCCTCAATGGCGGTGACGGCAATGACATGCTTTTAGGCGGTGCAGACAATGACAACCTCAACGGCGATGCAGGAAATGACACCATCACCGGTGGTTTCGGCAATGATAGCCTCACGGGCGGTGCTGGCAATGACACCTACTTGTTTGGCCGAGGCGATGGCCAAGACACTATCAGCCTGGATTACGATACCGGTGCCAGCAAACTCAATATTCTGCAATTCAAAGAAGGTATTGCAACGAATGAAATTATTGCAACGCGCTCAGGCAGCGATTTAATCCTGTCGCTTGTGGGCACTACCGATAAAGTCACCGTGGGTTATTTCTTCCATAGCGACAATCCCCTCAATTTACACAGTGCAATCCAGCAAGTGAAATTTGCCGATAACACCATCTGGGATGTTGCGACTTTAACCAGCAAAGCCCTCACCGGTACTGCTGGCAATGACAACATCACCGGTACCCTCAATGCGGATACCATCAACGGCGGTACTGGTATTGACACATTAAATGGCGGCAACGGGAATGACACGCTCATCGGCGGTGTCGGTAACGACAGCCTCACCGGTGGCGTAGGGTCAGACACCTATACCTTCGGGCAAGGCGATGGCAGTGACACAATCAATAACTACGATACGAATTCAACAAGTATTGATGTCGCACGTTTCGATAACGCGACGATTGAAGACCTGTGGTTTAGTAAAAGTGGGAACGATTTACTTATCAGCCGAGTTGGCTTCGACGATAAGGTTACTATTGGCAATTGGTATTCCGGTGCGGCTTATCAACTCGATAAGATCGAGGCCGGTTCTGCGGTATTGTTAAATGCACAAATTGCGCAGCTGGTAACGGCTATGGCGGCGTTTGCGCCGCCTGCTGGAGCGGGATCAATAATATCTCAAGAGGTTAAAGACCAGCTTCACCCTGTGTTAGTAGCATCCTGGCAATAAGCCACAACCTCTAACTTGGACACGCAATGTGTGCCCAAGTTAGTTTTAATCCCCCATCTTCCAGCCTGACGTAATCGGGTAGCGGCGGTCGCGGCCAAAACCGCGTTGGCTAATGCGAATACCTACCGGTGCTTGCCTGCGTTTGTATTCGTTCACATCCACTAAACGCACCACGCGCTCCACTTGGTCGCGGCCAAAACCTTGCGCGATTATGGCTTCTGCGCTCACATCCTGCTCCACGTACAAGGCTAGAATTTGGTCGAGGATGTCGTAAGGCGGCAGGCTATCTTCATCTTTTTGATCGGGCGCTAATTCTGCAGATGGAGGACGCGTAATCACAGTAGTGGGAATGACTTGCCCCAGGCTGTTACGGTATTTGGCAAGCGCAAATACCAGAGTTTTCGGCACATCTTTCAAAGCATCAAAGCCGCCGGCCATGTCGCCATAAAGAGTCGAATAACCGACCGCCATTTCGCTTTTATTACCGGTTGTCAGCACCAGTAAACCTTTTTTATTGGAGATTGCCATGAGCACCACACCGCGGCAGCGCGCCTGCAAATTTTCTTCCGTGGTATCAGGTTTAGTATCCGCAAACTCAGCACTCAATGCGGCCATAAAAGCTTCATACATAGGCTCGATACTGATGGAGCTATAACGCACACCCATGCGCCGTGCCTGCTCAGCGGCATCGTCTTTACTCAGCTCTGATGTGTAGCGAAAAGGCATCATCACTGCTTCAACGCGCTCGGCGCCCAGCGCATCTACGGCCATCGCTAGTGTGAGTGCCGAATCAATTCCACCCGACAAACCCAGCACCACGCCTTTAAAGCGATTCTTGTTAACGTAATCGCGCATACCCACGACTAAAGCTTCGTATACGGTTTGCAGTTTGTTGGGAATGGGCGTTAATGTTTGTTGCGGCACCTGAATACCTGAAGCAATAATATCGATGCGCGCGGCAAACAATCCTTCTGTAAAAGCAGGTGCACGGCATTGCGTTTGGCCCTCGGCATCCAACAAAATCGAACCCCCATCAAACACCAACTCATCTTGCCCGCCAACCAAATTGACATAGGCAACAGGCATTTGGCCCTCACATGCACGCGCACTAACTATTTCTTCGCGCATGGTTTGCTTGCCCTGGTGATAGGGCGAAGCATTAATATTTAACATCAATTTTGCACCTGCGGCTTTAGCTTGCGCCATCGGCTCAGGGTGCCAAATATCCTCACAAATAGTTAGCGCAGTAGGAACGCCTTTCAGATTGAATACACAAGATTGCATGCCCGCCGCAAAATAACGTTTCTCATCGAACACTTGATAATTAGGCAAACATTGCTTGGCATACTCCGCAATCAGCGCACCCGCGTGTATCACACCCGCCATGTTGAACAACTGACCATTCACACGTTTTGGATAGCCCACCACAATCGCAATTGGTAACTCGGCTGCCTGCAATTTAGCTAACGCAGACTCAATGCGCAGATCTAAACTGAGGCGCAGCAACAAATCTTCAGGCGGATAACCAGTGAGGGTTAACTCAGGAAAAATGACTACGTCAGCATGTAGCTCAGTAATTGCTCGCTGAGCAAAAGTAATAACCTTTTGTGTATTGCCAGGAATATCGCCTACTAATGTATTAAGTTGTGCCAGCGCGATGACTAATGTGGACATGAAGATGCCTCGTAAAAAAATGCCTTATTAATAAATATAAAAAATAAATTCTTTCAAAAAACAGATTGTCGATGCTGAGGACTACAAAAAAGCTGTGAAAACAGCGTAAACTGGCGCACTTATAGGGCTTTATGGAATGCTTAACAAATAACATTTGCACGAGTAAATAAAAATAGCGCATTGTCGGCCAATCTCATTGTTTAATCAAAGCTAAAGTATCATTTATTAAGAAGCACCATTCATTAAAAAGTATCATTTAAAAAGCATCGTTCAACATTATTCAGGGAACCACCACTCATTTATCATGAAACCATTTATTCCACTTCCGGCCAATTACAATCCCTACGATCTTTTGCGCGTTTACACCTATTATCGCACCTTTCTCGGCTGCGTTCTTCTGTTGATGTTTCAAGGGCATGTTGCAGACAAAGTGTTGGGGCAAGATAATCCAAAAGTTTTTTTATATACCGCAATTTCATACACCTTACTTAACATCGCCACGCTGATACTGCTCTTACGAACTAAATTATCACCATCACAAAAACAATTATTTGCTTTATTGCTGCTCGACGTTGCATCCATTATTTTATTAATGCACAGCAGCGGTGGCGCACCTAGCGCACTCGGATATTTGCTGCTCATCGCTGCAGCAACGGGTGGCATATTATTGCGCAGCCGCACCGCAATTTTTTTAGCGGCTTTGGCCAGCATCGCCGTTATTGCGGAAAGTATGTATCGCGTAATCAATCACACCATTGTCGACAGTGCTAGCGTATTTTTTTCAGCAGGTGCACTCGGTGCACTCATTTTTATCACCACTATTATTTTTCGCTACCTCACTAAGAAAATTCACATCAGCAACGCCGAAGCCATCAATCAAGCGATTCGTGCAGCCAGCGTACAACAATTAGCGCAACAAATATTAGAACGCATGCGCACTGGCATTATGGTACTCGACAAAGACAATCAAATTACTTTATTTAATAATGCCGCGTCCAAATTACTTACGCTGGACCCCAATACAGAACCGAAACTTAGCAGTGTTCCTGATCTAAGAGAAAAAGTCACTCACTGGCAAAAAACGCAACAAAATCCTTCACCAATCTTGAAAAAATTCAATGATGGCAACGATGAAATTAAAGTTAACTTCGCCAAGCTAGACCCTGGTAGAGATTCCCATACATTAATTTTTCTCGAAGATAATCGCGCTATTACGCAACATGCGCAACAATTGAAGTTGGCATCACTGGGGCGCTTAACCGCCAGTATTGCTCATGAGATTCGTAACCCTCTGGGTGCAATTAGCCATGCCAGCCAATTATTGTCAGAAGACAGCGCGCTCATCCCTAGCAACAAACGTCTTGTAGCAATTATCAATACACATACGAAACGTGTGAATCAAATTATTGAAAATATTTTGCAATTGTCACGCCGCCGTATTGCTACACCGCAAAATATTCGTCTTGAAGAATGGTTGCCGATTTTTATTGCTGAATATTCTGCTGGCAAAAGTGACAACCAAAAGCCTAACATCGATTGTTTAGCAGCTGAAGTTATTCACGCAAAATTTGATGTAGGACAACTGCAACAGGTACTAACAAATCTTTGCGATAACGGCATCCGCTATAGCAACCCGCCCGAAGGTTGCCCGCATTTAGTAATTGAGGCTGGCGTCAGCAACCAACAACCGTTTATTAAAGTCATTGATTTTGGTACAGGAATAAGTGCTGAAAATTTAACTCATTTATTTGAGCCGTTTTTTACCACCGAAAATACAGGCTCGGGGTTAGGGCTTTTTATTTGCAAAGAATTATGCGAAGCCAATCAAGCATTAATTTCATATTCACACACACACGAAGGATTAAGTTGCTTTCACATTCAATTAGCCCACCCCGACAAAGTGCTATAACAATCTAATGCCCAGCATCAACCAAACAAATACCAAGCCGTTATTGCGAGCACAACTACGCTTAATATTAGGCGATGAAATTGCTTTTGGTCCCGGCAAAGCTGACTTATTAGAAGCAATCCGCGACACTGGCTCCATCTCCAGTGCCGGAAAAAAAATGGGTATGAGCTATAGGCGCGCATGGTTATTAGTGGACGCAATGAATCGTTGTTTTCAGCAACCACTGGTAGATACTGCTAAAGGTGGCAGCAAGGGTGGCGGAACACAACTCACTTCTTTAGGATTGCAAGTGCTGCAACAATATCGCGATACTCAAAACGAAATTTTAATAATTACCGAAAAACATTTTCAACTATTTAAACCTCTGCTGCGAAAAAAACCATTAGCCACAGAGTGATTTTTAAGAACCTTCCTGCAATCGACCTTCACTCATAGTTAACCAATCATCTGTAAGAAATTCAATTTCACGGGGCGAATGAGTAATGTAGATCATCGGTATATTGAATTCCGATTTTATTCGCAGAAAAAAAGGCAGAATTTGATTTTTTAATCGCTCATCTAACGCAGAGAGTGGCTCATCCAATAATAATAACGAGGGCGAATACAAAACTGCACGCCCCAATGCGACCCTTTGTTTTTCCCCACCTGAAAGTGAATTAGGTTTACGTGTTAATAAATGCTCGAGCTCTAATATATTTACCACGGTTTCTAAATCAAAGCGGCGCTGCGCTGCTAAAATATTATGAAAACCATAAAGTAAATTATTACGCACCGATAGATGCGGCAATAATTGCCCGTCCTGAAACACTAAACCTATACGACGCTTGTGCGCGGGAATACATGCGTTTGTTGAAGCGTTGAACAGTGTTTGATTATCGAGTACAACGTAACCTTGTTGAGGCTTTAACAACCCCGCAATGACTGCTAATAATGTACTTTTACCACTTCCAGATGCACCTAAGATTCCCGTTATAGGTGATTGTATTTTTGCGCACGCCTGCAAAATGAAATCCTGACGTTGAAAGGTAAAATCTATATCAAGCACGATGTAATCCCAGCCACTTTTCAGCGCGACGCGATAATATATTACTTAGTAACAGCGAAAAAAATGCAAACGCCAAGCTAATCATAATTAAACGCACAGCTATGGCATCACCATCAACTTGATGGGTTGCGGAATAAATTGCCAGCGGCAAAGTGCGAGTTTCCCCTTCGATGTTGCCAACAAACGTAATGGTTGCACCAAACTCACCGAGCGAACGACTGAACACCATAATCAATCCAATTAAAATTCCCGGCAACATCAACGGCAAAGTCACTGTCAACCATACTTTTAGCGGACTTGCTCCGAGCGTGCTAGCAGCCTTTTCAAGGCGACAATCAATCATTTGTACCGACAATTTTGCTGCCTGCACCATCAATGGAAATGCGATTATAGCCGACGCTAAAACGGCGCCTTTCCAATTAAATACAAACTCAATATTAAAATGCGTTTTCAACCATTGTCCAACAGCTCCTTGCGCTCCGAAAGTAACTAGTAACAGATAACCAGGAACTGTTGGCGGCAAAACTAATGGCATAAACAGCATCGCTTCGAAAGCAGATTTAGCAAAAAAATCTTTGCGCGCAAGCAACCAACCACAGAAAACGCCCGGCAACAAGCATAATAACGTTGCCCACACACCAACCTGTGCTGATAAGATAAGTGCTTGCCATTCCGAGTCAGTTAACATAAATATAATTACTCAGTTGAATGCTGTAAAACCATAGCGAGTAAATACAGCCTTTGCTTCATCACTTTGTAAATAGATCAAAAAAACTTTTGCTTCTTGATTTGCATTTTTTAAAAGCGCAGCAGGATATTCAATGGGTGTATGACTTGCCTCTGGAAAAATTGCAACAACTTTAACTTTTTTACTGAGTTTCGCATCGGTTTTATACACTATTCCCAGCGGGCATTCTGCTCGCTCAACAAAAGCTAATGCTGTGCGAACATCATCAGCGCCAACGATACGCGACGATATTTTGTCCCACCAACCATAATACATAAGTGATTGTTTAGTGTATTTCCCCACAGGCACAGACGCAGTGTCACCAGTACATAAACGACCATTAAAACTAGCAGGTAAATTAAACATTGGCTGAAGTGATACTTTTATTTCACTGGCTATAGGCGCGATTAACACTAGCTCATTGCCCAACAATTTTTTTCGCGATTCCATTAATAACAAGTCGCGTTTTTGTAAATAATTACTCCAGTCATTATCCGCAGAAATAAATATATCAGCCCTCGCACCGTTTTCAATTTGCTTGGCAAGGGTGGCTGAGCCTGCGAACGATTTCTTGATGATAATATCTGGATGCAGTTTTTGATAAGCGCCACTTAACTCTGTCAATGCGTCGGTTAGGCTCGCTGCAGCGTAGAGCTTTATTTCGCCCGCGTTTGCCATGCAACATAACATGACTGATGCCACGGCCAGCACAGAATGAACGCAAATTTTTCGTATTAATTGAACACTTACATTACATAACAACAATGATATCCGCCTCATTTCTACCCTCTTAACAAAAATCATTATTCATCTACTAAGGACACACAACTAAAGAATACTGTTTGATTTAAAACCGTATGAGGCATGGACGACCTACATGGATGTAGGAAGTTTCCCGTAGCGACCGGATGACGAAGGGATGCCGATTCGAGCCTACAAGGATGTATTTACGGCGAGTTTTAAATTGAACAGTATTCTTTGTAACGCACTTATTAGCATATCTTTTGAAGGGCACCTCCGATATATATACTTGTATATATCGTATGCAAATGCCGAGATAATAGCAAACTCATTAGGCCGACACCATTCGTGCATTTGCCAGGAAAATGCGATATAAAGGGAAATATTAAAAAGAAAACCTTCGGGCGAGTATTTAAATGACTTTCGCTGTCCATGACATCACCTTCAGTAAACAAGCTATGTCACTTTTAGGCAAGTAATGGATACCATTTTGACACATCAATATCAATGTCACGCATTTCATGATGCCCTACCGGGCGGTAAAGGTTCGGGCCAGTTAAGTGTGGATGTGTCTGGCATACGTTTTAATGTTGGCCATGTTAACGGCCTGCTACCACTCCAAGGATTAACCATTAATTTGGGCGGTGCAAACAACCGTATAGTATTTTTTACTCACCCTGTCACACCAGAAATAGCGCTATATACCAGCGATTTATCTATTCTAAAAAATACATTATTGCTTGCTCACTCAGAATGCGGCCCTCAACTAAAGCTTGCCCAAAATAAACGTCAATCAAGCTGGATAATCTTTGGCATTATTGCGTTGATTTTCCTCTCATTGCCGATTCTACTTTTTTTCCAAATGAATCGCTTGTCTAACTCTATTGCCAAGCAAATTCCTGCAAGCTGGGAAACCACGTTGGGCCAAGGTGTAGCTGCCCAATATCGAATAGCTCATACACTTATGCCTAAAGAGCAAAGTGAACGTTTATTAAAGCCGCTTGCAACACCGCTGCTAGGCGCGCTTTCCAACTCGCCATTTAAGTATGAAATAACTATCGTTAATGATGGAGCCCTGAATGCGTTTGCATTGCCGGGCGGCTTTCTCACAATCAACTCCGGTTTAATTTTAAAAGCTGAAAGTGCAGAAGAATTACTTGGCGTTATGGCACACGAAATTAGCCATGTAGAATCACGCCACGGTATACGCAGCATAATTGGCAACGCTGGAATATATTTAGTTGTGAGCACTTTGCTCGGCGATATTCAAGGTATGCTGGCGACCGTTTCAAGCGCAGCGCCCTTGTTACTTAGTCAGCAATATTCTCGTCAGTTTGAAACTGATGCGGACGAAAATGGCGTGAAGTTGTTGCAGCAGGCCAATATAAATCCGGCAGGACTACCGACATTTTTTGAAAAAATGATTTTGGAGGAGCAAAAAATGTTAGCCAAAATTGAAAATGAAGATGCTCGCTCTGCTTATAAAAAAGCAATCACATTGTTGAGTACGCATCCAACCAGTGACGAGCGCATGGCACATCTTAAAAAATTAATTGGCAGTCAACGTGATGAATACATTAACCTTGAACCGGAATTTAAAGCATTACAAAATGCAGTGAAACATTTTGTCACCGAAGCACCGCTGAAAGCGGAAAACAAAACACAAAACGATTCGCCAATTAAAACAGCAAACAATACCAACTCCAGTGCTGATACCACTGCAACCCCGGATACAACCGTAAAAGGAGAGAACCCATGAAAGCAACCATCAAAGGTGGACGTGCTTTTTCTTATGTCGATGTAGAGCTTGAACCAGGCGAAAGCATTGTGACCGAACCTGACACCATGTCCAGCATGGATGCTCGCCTGGACTTAACGGCGCACTTTAACGGTGGCATTGTTAAAGGTCTGCTACGAAAATATTTGGGTGGAGAGTCGTTGTTTATCAGTCATTTTAAAAACTCAACATCGACAGCTCGTCACCTCACGATTGTTCAAGCAACGCCGGGACAAATCTGCTGCAAAGAACTTAACAACGAAATATATTATTTGCAGCCCGGCGCATTTTTGGCCTGTGAGAAAAATATAAAAATTGGCTTGAGCTTCGCAGGCTTTACGTCGTGGATTGCACGTGAAGGTTTATTTCGCGTAACAGTACAAGGCCAGGGCAAAGTTTGGTTCGGTGCTTATGGCGCATTGCTTGAAAAAGAAATTGACGGTGAATACATTGTCGACACAAGTCACTTAGTTGCTTATGACCCAACGCTAACGCTGCACTTACAATTGGCAGGGGGAATATTCGCAAGTTTTTTTGGTGGCGAAGGCTTGGTCACTCGTCTTAGCGGTAAAGGCAAATTTATTATTCAAACTCGCAGCATTTCAGGCTTAGCTAGCTGGGTAAATCCAAAATTCTGGTAAGGAATCCATCATGCACGTAGAACTTTTAAATCAACCAGGCAACACCGCTGCAAAAATTACGTTGCGCCCCGGAGAAATGTGCACGGCCGAATCCGGTGCAATGCTCGCCATGAGCAGCAACATAAAAATTACTACTACCACGCATAAAAAACAAAGCGGATCTTTATTCAAAGCAGCAAAACGTATGCTAAGTGGTGAATCATTATTTTTAAATCATTTTGAAACATCACAAGAGCCGGGCGAAGTTTGGCTGGGCACCGGCCTTTCTGGAGATATGTTAGTAATGCCACTCGCTAACGATAATTTAATCGTTCAGGGCGGATCATTTTTAGCGTGCGATCAAGGCATCGAAGTTGATATGGGCTGGCAGGGATTTAAATCGTTGTTATCAGGAGAAAGTATATTCTGGTTAAAATTGAAAGGCTCTGGCACCGCTGTACTTTCTTCGTTTGGCGCAATCTATCCTATCGAAGTAAATGGTGAATATATCGTCGATACCGGACATATTGTTGCTTTCAATGAAACGCTTAACTTTTCAATTACGAAAGCGGGAAAAAGTTGGCTCCAATCTATATTGGGTGGCGAAGGAATGGTGTGTAAATTTTCTGGTCGGGGCACTGTATGGTGCCAATCACATAATGCGAAAAGCTTTGGCACTTTGTTAGGCCCAAAACTTAAAACGCGCAGCGTAAAATAAGGATCTATCATGAATAATTCTTTCGATGGTTTAAATTTTAAGATTGAAGGCCAACCAGATTTTAGTTTTTTAACAGTAACATTACCTGCGAACAAGATGATTAAAGTGGAAGCCAACGCGATGGCTACTATGGACACCAATCTGGTAATGAAAACCAAAATGAAAGGCGGCCTTTCACGCTTATTATCAGGTGAAAATATTTTTATGAACGAGTTCACTGCGCAAGCAGGCGCTGGAGAAATTGGTATTGCACCCGCTGCACCGGGCGATCTTATTCACCGTTACTTACGCGGTGAAACTCTTTATCTGCAAAATAGTGCGTTAGTCGCTTGTACGCCAGGCATCAATATCGAAACAAAATGGCAAGGCCTAACGAAAGGATTTTTTTCGGGCGAGAGTTTATTTTTAATTCGCGCCTCTGGCGAAGGTGATCTGTGGCTTAACAGCTATGGCGCGATTATTGAAATTGATGTTAAGGACGGCTACGTGGTGGACACTGGCAATATTGTTGCCTTTACCGAAGGCCTTGAATATAGCGTCAGCAAAGTGGGGGGATATAAATCTTTATTTTTTTCCGGTGAAGGTTTTGTATGTCGATTCAAAGGTAATGGTAAATTGTGGATCCAAACCCGCAATGTGGGAGCTTTTACCAATTGGGCGCAATTGTTTCGTCCCGTTTCAACCTCATAATGACACTATTTTTACTTGGAATCTTTAGCGTTTTATAGCAATAAAGTTTATAGCATAAAAATGTTGCGCCGAAACAAACAGGCAAGCCTGATCTATAATATGCAGTACAAACCTATAACGATAATACCAATGCATGAAAACGCCTCTTTTTAACATTCACGACCTAATTCTCGTGCTCACGCTGGCGGTGTGTTTACTGCTGGTCATTTTCCAATTATTACTGTCCAAACAAAAAACTATCGCTTCGCTTTTATTGTCGGCATTTTTTCTATGCGTTGGAATAAGTGCACTGTGTAATTTACTGCTTTGGAATGATTATATTCACCTGCAAACTTCTTTTGCTAAATATTTTTTAGCTTATGGATTGGTCATAAGCGTTATCGGGAAAGGTATTTTTTTATATGGGTATGTGACGGCCATTACATCTAAACACTTCAGTGTTACACCGAAAAAAATGTTGCATCTTCTGGCGCTAGCCATTGCTTTAATGCTGTTAATGGGCGCAAATATTGATAGCGATGCGTTGCGGTTTATATCAACAACACAAACACCAACTGGCACCACGGTTACTCACTGGCTATGGCATTTACTAAAAATTATGCCGGTAATGTATGCACTCGCTGCTGTGGTTTTTACGCAACGATATAAACAACATTTAAAGAATTTTTATTCTAACTTACATTTGCAAGGTCCCGAAGGATTAATGTTGCTAGCTCTCGGTTTTGCAGTAAGCTGGAGCTGGTCTTTACTAGTACATATTCTGGGACAATTTCTGGGTGCCGGCCTAGTTGACAAATTTGGCATTGCCGACAATTACATTACTTTCGTGCTAGTCAATGCGCTGTTTTTGTATAGCCTGCTGTATGCTCATGAGTTAATTGAAACAAAAGCAAAACCTAAAGAAAAAGAACCCATACTGATTGCCGAGCCAACCAAGAATATTATTGAAAAAATTCAACACGCGATGGAAATTGATCAGTTATATCTGAAACATAATTTAAATATTGAAACATTTTCAAAACAGATTGACACTAATTACCGTGAAGTGTCGAGTATTATTAACAATCATTTTGGCACGAATTTTTTTGAATTTGTAAATGAGTATCGCGTGAATAAAGCGAAGGGTATGTTGATTGATCCAGCATTTGCAGATAAGACTATTTTGTTCGTTTTATTGGAATGCGGCTTTAACAGCAAATCGGCCTTCCATCGATTTTTTAAGCGGTACACAGGAACGTCAGCAGCAGATTTTCGCAAACAACACGCCGCCAATCGCAACACTGATTCTCCGATAAAGCATGAGCATTAAATAACTAACTTTGCGAGTGGCCGTTAAGCCACCCCCAAAGCCTTGTTGGTAAATTAATTCGATAACACTAATTAAACACCTTGTCGCAAACAACGAATTAAATTTTTGTGAGCTTTATCCAATCAATGTTGAAACCACCTGAGTTGGCGTAAATTGCTAAATTTTGGGCCCCCGCTTGTAGATAGACATTGTGCGAAATAACGGTGTAGTTACTCCAACCGCCGGTATTAGGCACACCAATAGTAGCCAAGCCCACACCATTTCTATCCAGTGTAAACTGTGCAGTCTGGATAGCAGAAGCTACTCGATACTCCACTTTATAAGTACCCGTTTGTGGAATATTAACATTGGTATATTTGAACCACTCTCCAGCATCGATATACCCAACCACACCACCATTGACCACAACATTGCCACCCACTTCGTTAAAATTTTCCGCCTGAATAAATACGCTTGCTGCCACAGGGGGCGAATCTACAGGTACAGCGCCGCCAAAGCCTGTAGCACCTTCACGGGTGAGCGCTAATACGAGTGTGCCGTCTTTTACCACAACATTAGCTGGAGCGAAGTCCGCATAGTTCTCATTAAAAGTCCAATCCGCTTTTGCCCAACGATTGGTGTCAAACGTATTAAAGTCATCGCGCCAGCCGGAAACAAAACTGTTAGTGGATGCGTTATAAGCCTTGTACTCGATGTAATTAACAAACTGATACACCGGCAAAATACTGTCATTGAAGCCGCCAACCCAGGAAGAAATATTGGCAGCCCAAATATTAAAGCGCAGATCCTGTGGGCTAGTCAGGCTGGTAACAAATTGCCCACCAGAAATTCGGCGCACTTCACCGCCATCGATAAACCACGCAATGTAATTCGGTGTCCACTCCAACACATACGTATGATACCCATCGCCTAATGATACCGGCGCTGTATGTACGCCTTCAGTTTTGGCGGTGGGACGTTGCGTACCAATGATCACGTTACTTTGCCATTGAGTAGCGTTGTTCTTGCCGAAGACTTCAATATCAATCTCCTCCCAAAAAGTGTTACCAACTTCAGAACCATTTTTGTAAGTAAAAAAAGTAGATAGCACACCGCTGCCTTTGGCAACTTTCATGCGAATTTCGTAGCGGCCATATTTATAAGTTTGCTTGGAATAAATTTCAGCGGCCTTGTAGGGCTTAGCCACAGCGCCAAAAGCAAATAAGCTCGCGGCGGCCAGCACAGACCAACGGATAACATTAGAAAGTTTTAACATAGTGAGTACCTTTATGCTTATTTGACGACTCGTGTGTACGGCCAGAGACTACAGGCTCGCAAGTAATAATCATCCCCATGCACCATGTTGTCGCACCAGTTTGCTCAAACCACGCAATCTGGTGCACCGCAGTTTCACCGCGAATCTGAGGCCTACATTTCCCGCCACAAATAATTGTAAACACAGGCTTGCAAATTGCGGATTACAAATGTAATCTCTGTCCAGCTTACACATGTAATCTTAATCACATCGCTTTAGTTATTTATGGAGATCTGCCGTGGAAACCGATTTACAACTATCAGACAGCGAATGGGGCTTAATGAAAATTCTTTGGGAAGTTGCTCCAGCCCCAGTTAACGAAATAGCAGAGCGAGCCCAACAAACCAACCAATGGCACCCAAAGACGGTACGCACCATGCTGATCCGGCTCGATAAGAAGGGCTTGGTAAACTACGCAATACGCGATGGGATTCAACACTATCGGCCACTTTTTAGCAGGGAGGAATGCGAGTCCCAAGCAACGCAATCCTTTCTGCAGCGTGTTTTTGACGGCGCACTGTCGCCGATGGTGGCTCACTTCTCCAGCAAACAAAAGCTTACCGCGGAAGACAAGCAAGCTCTCCTGGCACTATTGAACGACACTGCGGAAACGCAAGGGGATGCAAAATGAATCTGATCCCAATTCTTGCCCCCCTACTCCACAATATTTCGGAATGGTTGCTAGTTGCCTCTCTAAAAACAATTCCATTGATTGCGTGTGTATTAATCCTGCAGCGTCTTTTTCGTAAACAATTATCAGCGGCATCGGCGCATTTGTTGTGGTTGAGCGTATTGGTGAGCCTAAGTATTCCTTTCGGTTGGGATATGCATATCAATCGTTTCGCCGCCAATAATTCATCGCCCGTCATATCATCAGAACAAAATACGGAAATTATTAATACTCCAATTTTTCAACAACAAATCGCTGTTCCCAATGAAATTTTTAGCCCCGAGATAAACTCTGAATCTAAAGATGCAACCTCATCGCTCGACGTCAGCACCAAATTGCTAAGCCAGGACTACCGTTTTGTTTTAGCTTGCATCTGGTTGAGCGGCGTAATATTTCTGCTGGGTTTAACCGTGGTAAGCATGTTTCGTTTTCAGCGCATTAAAGCAAATTCTTCTGCTGCAACAACAGATTTATTAAACTTGTTTTATGTATGCAAAATGGAAATGGGGCTTAACAAATCCATCCAACTTTTATTCACTCACGAAATTCAAAGCCCCATCACTTTAGGGTGGTTATCACCCGCCGTTGTACTTCCCAAAAATATTGAACTACAGCTCTCATCAGAAAACCTAAAACATGTATTGCTGCATGAGTTAGGGCATATAAAAAGACACGATATTTTTTTCAACTGGTTAGCATGTCTGATTAATATTCTGCATTGGTTTAATCCAATCGTATGGTTGGCCTTTAAACGAATGCGAATGGATATGGAAATTGCTTGTGATGCGTTAGTGCTTAGCCACTTGGACCAATCACAGCGGAAAAACTATGGAGCAACACTGATTGAGATTAGCGAAATACCACGAGTTTCATGCCGAGCAATAACAACTCTCGGTATTTTAGAAAATCACACCGACCTAAAAGAGAGATTAAAAATGATTAAGGAATTTACGACAATGAATATAAAAAACACTGTACTTTTTGGCATTATTTTAATGGCGACAGCAATAACATCACTCGCACAACCCGCTGCGGCTCCAGCAACTAAACCCACAGCAATAGTGGAATCAAAAACTGCTAAACATTCAGAATCAACCATTACGCTGCAAGAATTTTCAGCTATTGCTGAAAAAGATTTAAAAATAAAAGTATTAGTTGGGCAAGATGACGCAGCAAGAAAAATTCCATTCAGCCCAAGCAGCCAACCTTTGACTTATGGGCAATTACTTACTCAACTCAAAATAAATCTATTCACAGCCTACAAATCCAAAGACTACATTCAAATTGTTAAAATAGATGATGCACGATATTTATCTATACCAACAGTAGAAAAAAATGGAACTTATTATGACGATGAGATTGTTACTGATTATTTTAAAATGGAAAAAGCTTGCGCAGAGCAAATTCTGATAGCAACAAGACCATTAGTGCCGCAATATGGGCATCTTTCAACTTATGCAGATAGCCGTACAATAATTATTGTTGACACCTACGGAAATATTCAGCGGATAAGAGGTGCAATAAGAGCGATTGAAGACAATATAGATAAACCTATGGATTGCAACCCTAAAACCCAAATAGGAAAAAAATAATCGCTGCTTATTTGTAAAAAAAACAGGCCGAATCGAGCCTGTTTTTTTAGTTGGAAAATCACAATTCAATCAACACTTACATCGCACATCGAAGTCACAACTTGGTTATTTTCACCCAATTAATATTCCAACCACCTTGGGGAGCAAAAACACCTAAACTATAAGTGCCTGCGGATATTTGCACTGTGTGAGAAACGGTAACCCAGTTTTGCCAGCCGCCAGTTGCCGGAATAGCAAGTTGGCCTAATTGGATAGTGCCGGAGTTAAGGTCCAACGACAGTCTCGATCCACTTACACTTGCAACGCGATATTCAACGCGGTAAGAACCGGTAGTAGGAAAATTGATGCTACTGAACGCCATCCAATCATTTGCATCAATCCAACCTACATTTTGACCACCGCCTATATCCGTAGTATTTTCAAGCTGCACACCGCTCATTGCCGAGAAAGATTCGGTTTGAATTAATTTCGTAAACGCGGGCGCTGAAGAGCTCGAGGAAATAACACCGCATTGTGCCGCACTAACGGGATCCCAAAAGTAAGTGCTAACCGTTGGGATATAGCCTGGGTTGTCATGCTCTGCGATGTAATAGCCACCTTGATAACTTACAACATTGCCAGTGACATATGCCTTCCCTTCGACCCAAGCTGAACAGCTAGTGGAGCGAGATGAACTTGAAGAGCTGGTTGGAGTGCCAATTGTGGTACGAATGGTTGTCAACAAGCTATTTGAACCTGGAGCATCATGCGACAATTCCCAAATCATAACGCCTGAACCTTGTTGCATCGCCAACTGAGTTTTGGCGCGAATTGTGGGTATGCCGTTATAGGTAATATAAGCACAACCTGCACAGCGATTACCAACCACGTCTGCTTGCGCCGCCGAAGCACCAAACTGCGCAACGATGCTCTTGAAATCATAATCTGCAGCAAAACCATTAAAGCCATAACCGTAAAAAGGAACGCCTAATACCAGCTTCTCTTTACTTAAACCGCGCGCTTTCCAGATATTGATATCAGAAACTGCCATAGCATAAGACGAATGCTCTGCTCCCGATTGCCCCCAACTCGGGCCAATTGCGTCGTAAGACATAAGATTCACAAAATCAAAATAAGGTAATGATGATGTAGGTACCATGCCGCCTACATAAGATGCCGTTGCCGCCGTTAATAATTTGCTGCCAAGAGCAGTGTGTAAAGCCTGAATAAACGGCGTGTAGTTTCCAGCGTTATCGATAGAAGTCAGTAAGGCACCCTCAATATCAACATCAATACCATCCAGATTAAGCGTATTTACCAGTTGGACTAAATTATTAACCACCGTTGTCCTGTTAGCCGGTTGCAACAACGTTGCCCAATTTCCAGAGCAGCTCGGCACTACTCCGCCCGCTAATGACACCAAGACTTTTACACCGGCTTGATGGGCTTTTTGTACCACATAACTGATGTTTGCCGCTGTAGCACCGTCCATACAAACAGGGTTACCGTTGTTGGCTACTACACCACTACTATTAGGATTGAGAAAAGATAAATTGATATGGGTAAGCTTGCTTAGATCTGTTGCATCTGCAACGGCAACCATATTTTTATAAGCGGGGATATAACCAACAACTTTGGTTTGCGCGCTCGAAAATTGGCTGCAGAATGCTATAGCTAACACACCAAAACAGTTTAATAACAGACGGCCGTATGAAGGTACCTTTGATTTTTTAATTAAAAACGCATTCATTTTTGTTCTCCCCTTGTTTTTGATTATTGATAGAACTTAAACAGGAATTAATACCTTCATAAAAAACATGTTTGCGAAAACCTAAACGTTATCGCAAGCAACAAGAGGTAATAATCTGGAAAATTAACCTAACATTCAAAAAAATAGAGTTCAACAATTAGCCAGTATTCAAACCGGAATAGCTAAAGTCGAACCAAAAGGAAGACGCATTTGCACAAATGCAGGTGTTGATGCTACAGAACATTAAAGAAACTTTTTTGTTCCAAAAAAAGTGGGAAGAGGTTCATCACATAATGTTCATGATGGAAATCACACTCAACCTCTATGTTGTTGCCGATAATAACTAGGTGTTACTCCCGTCGACTTTTTGAATGCCAGGTTAAATACAGATTTACTATTAAATCCGCAATTTTTCATTACCTCATTAATAGTCATATGTTTTAACTTGGCATCTGCCAATTGGCGCTTACTTTCTTCAATACGATAAAAGCCAATGACTTCAAAAAAATTCATTTTCAATTGCATGTTGATTGCACTGGAAAGCACTTTAGGTGAAACATCAAGCCTAATGGCCAAACGCTCAACTGTCAGGTGAGGGTCTAAATAAGGCTTATTCGAATCCATATAGGATTGCAATTGTTCAATTGTTTTCTGCTGTGAATCACGCTCTTCAGGAACTTGATTAAGGGTATGCTCCAGCTGGATGTCCACAAACCCTTTTGAATGATGCAATAAATAAATAACTAATACGCAGACATAAATACAGCGGAAATAGCTCTCCATAGTTCCCATAAAACCGCCTAAATCAAACGCGGTAAATCTTGATATCAATAAGCCCACAACTACCCACAGATTTATCCATAAAAATCCAAGAATTAATAAATTCAGCCAATGCAAATCAACCTTGCTCAATTGGAATTTAGTATTTATTAAATGGCGCGTATATTGATAGAGAATATATGTGCAAATTATGCTGTAGTAAAATACTGAAAATCGCTGAAACCATATCGCCATCTCAAAATAGGGGTTAGATATGACTCGGCTCCAATCATGCACATACTGCAATTTATAATTTTCATCAAACTGAAAATAAATTAAATACATGTATAACGGATATAAAATGGTTGGCAACAAATGCCAAAGATCTCGTCGCCTTAACTCATAATGACGAAAAATAGCGGCTTTAGTAAACCCGTAGAGCAGCGGGCCTTGCAACAAAAAAACAAATCCACCAAGAAAGAAAAAATTAGGTGACAACGCTGATAGCGCCGCATTGATGTTGACACTCCAATAAAAAATAGTGTCAATTGCGTTGAGTGTTCCAAGAAAAAAGAAAAGTGAAAGAAATATTTTAAAATGTTTTTTAATGCGGCCTGCAGGGCGGCGATAAATTAATACCGCTAATGCCAGCGATAAAATACCACTAAGTAATACCGCAATATCATTAATATTAAACAGTACAATTTCTGCCATGTAACCCTACTCCTGCGCAGGTATAGTCAGTTTAGATCGCAACATTTGTTGTAATATTGGCTGCAATATTAGTGATTCGAAACAGCGTTAAGTTGTGAGCTAAATTAAAAAAAAACCGCTTTTAGCGAAGCGGTTTTTTTAGCAATAACACACAATATCTATTTATTAGCGCGATGCTCCACCAATTGTTCGACTACCGCCGGATCAGCCAGGGTTGAAATATCGCCCAAGGTATCTAATTCATTAGCGGCAATTTTGCGCAATATACGGCGCATAATTTTACCCGACCGAGTTTTTGGTAAACCTGGAGCCCATTGAATGATGTCTGGTCGTGCAATCGCACCAATTTCTTTTACGACTAGCGCCACCAATTCTTTTTTCAATTCATCCGACGGGTGTTGCCCACTCATCAAAGTTACATAGGCATAAATACCTTGGCCTTTAATGTCATGCGGGTAACCAACCACGGCAGCTTCGGTAACTTTTTCATGTAATACCAGCGCGCTTTCAACTTCGGCGGTACCCATGCGATGGCCGGAAACATTGAGCACATCGTCCACTCGGCCAGTAATCCAGTAATAACCATCAGCATCGCGACGTGCGCCATCGCCCGTGAAGTAATAACCAGGATAAGTACTGTAATAGGTTTCTACGCAGCGCTGATGATCGCCAAAAATACTGCGAATTTGGCTCGGCCATGCCGCCTTGATGACCAAATTACCGGAGCCAGCGCCAATCACCTCCTGACCATCAGCATCGACTATTGCGGGCTGCACACCAAAGAAAGGCACAGTCGCTGAACCGGGCTTAAGATCAATAGCTCCAGGTAAAGGTGTAAGCATGTGCGCACCAGTTTCCGTTTGCCACCAGGTATCCATAATCGGGCAACGGCTATCGCCAACGACACGGTAATACCACTCCCATGCTTCGGGATTGATCGGCTCACCTACGCTACCGAGTAATTTTAAACTGGCACGTGAAGTTTGTTTGACCCAGTCATCACCCGCTCCCATTAGCGCTCTAATCGCGGTGGGAGCCGTGTAAAAAATATTCACCTGATGCTTATCTATAATTTGCCAACAGCGCGAGGCATCTGGATATGTCGGCACACCTTCAAACATCAGCGTAGTAGCACCATTAGTAAGTGGGCCATATAAACAATAACTATGGCCAGTGACCCAGCCCACATCTGCCGTGCACCAGAACACGTC
>JANPKH010000429.1:0-22061 GCA_031425935.1 Gammaproteobacteria bacterium
TCTTTGCTGTTGTTGCTCTTGCTAATGCCTATTTAGCACAAGCTGCATTGCCCGGCCAATCGCGTCTGTATGGTTTAGCGCAAGCAGCGCTGAAGCCTGCAATTGAAAAGTCGTTCGCAGAAAATAATTATACCGATAAAAATTTATGGTTGGCCTGGGCTCAGGTTCAGCAGCATCAACATAACTTTGTGGTAGCGCAACAAGCACTCGAAAAAGTCTTGCAGCAAGATTCAGCGAATATCAATGCAAATTTATTAGCCGCGCGAATTTACGTGATTCAGGAAAATCCCCTCGCCGCGCGCAACGCATGTTTAAAACTATTGGGGTCCGCAGATTTATTTACGGTAACGGCTTGCAGCCTCGAAGCGAATTCCTATCTTAACCCAGGCGACCTTGGCAGTAGTTACCAACAGCTTAAGCAATTAATAACCTCTCAAGGCTTGCCGAGTGATGAACGTGGTACCTGGGTACTTCAAATGTTGGCTGACATGGCAATGCGCAATAAGGACCCCGCCGCAGCTGCTGGCTGGTTGGAGCAACGTTTGCAAAACGCTAGCGTAAATTATCTTTCGCAATGGGCAGATGTACAGCTCGCACTTAATAATGCTGCTCAGGTTATTCAGCATTTAGCGCAAGTGATAAATAACGCGCCTGAAATGGACGATGCGCTTTTGTTACGACTAGCACTCGCGGAGAAAAAAATAAATTCGATTGATCGCTTATGGCAAAATAAATTGACTGAAAGAGTTGTGTTACGTGAGCAACGTCAGGACAACCTTCATGCAAATGAAATGACAGTCTATTATCTCGATATTAAACCTAATCCTGTAAAGGCTTTGTATTGGGCAAAAATAAATATTGTTAGTGCAAGAGAAGCACACGACAAAGAACTGCTGGCCCGCGCGGAAGCACTTAATCATAGGGAAGCATCGTCTTTTAAAAAGGACAGTCAATAATGAATAAATTACTCTCAAGTGTCCTTGTTTATTGTTTGTGGGGATTATCTGCGTTATCACAAGCACATCAATTAAGTACTGCTTACTTAACTGGACAATTTAACGAAACAGGAATTTTTACCGGGCAGTGGCACGTGCGCTTGTATGACCTAGAACAGGCTATTGGTGTTGATACTGACGGCGATGGAAAATTGCGTTGGCAAGAAGTACAAAATAGTGCGGATGCAATAACGGAATATCTGCAAAACAATTTGCAGTTTACGCGTGCAACAGACGATTGTTCTCTCGCGATAGAATCAGAATGGCAAGTTGATGCACACTTTAATGAAGGTTATCTCGTAGTGCCAGTGCGAGTGCAATGCCCGCTTGCAGGTGAAGTGACTATTCATTACAGCGCATTTTTTAATGAAGACAGTCAACATAAATTATTATTTACGCTAACGAGTCACTCTAGTACACATCAACCAAATACACAAAATAATAGCCCACGCATTTTATCTGATGCTGTTCGAACGCTTAGCCTTAGTGAAAAATCTGGCAGCAAATTCGCAACATTTAAAGAATTTGTAGTGCAAGGTGCAGTGCATATTTGGATCGGCTTCGACCATATTTTGTTTCTAGTTTCTCTGCTGTTAACGGCTGTACTAATTCGCAGAAATAACCAATGGGCAGCAAACAATAATATTCGCGATATTGTAATTAACACCTTGTGGATTGTTACTGCTTTTACCCTCGCACATTCAATCACCTTAACGGCAACTGCATTGAATTGGATTCAATTACCCAGTCGCTGGGTAGAAGTAAGCATCGCCATTTCAGTTGCGTTAGCGGCACTCAATAATATTTTCCCTGTAGTGTTGCGTTTGGGTTGGTTAACCTTTGGTTTCGGTTTATTGCACGGCATGGGTTTTGCGGGTGCGCTGGGTGAATTAGGGTTGCCTGCAGATCAACAATTTTTAACGGTGCTGGCATTTAATTTAGGTGTGGAGATTGGACAAATGGCAATAGTCGCGTTCGTGTTACCACTGCTAATTTTTGTGCGTAAATATACATTTTACGCGCGTTACAGTTTGATGGGATTATCGGCAGTAATAGTATTGATAGCGTTTCAATGGATACTCCAACGTTTATAATTTTTACAAATTGTAACCAACCCCCAGGAAAAATTATGGGATATTTTTTTACTGACAAAAATTATTTAATTTGCACAAGTATATTGCTGCTCGTAGCTAGCTCAGTTATTGCAGAAGAAAATACATTGGCGAGCAATGCGTACGCGCTTAATATGCCTGCCATTGATACGTTGGTAGTACAGGGTTACCGCGTTAATCCCTTAGGCGAAACCTTGTCTGCTTCTGAAGGCGTTATCGGCAGTGCAGAAATTGCGAAGCGCCCCGTGCTGCGGACCGGTGAAATGTTAGAGTTTATTTCGGGTCACGCCTACAGGGCGAGCCAGATGAAAGTGTAGAGGATTTGCATTTTCATCCGGTCGAGCCGCGTGCTTTTAGATTAAAGCTTGCGTATCACTTTTAATCTTCGTATAAATACACCCTTTTATATCGTGCCAACACCCGCTCACATGAGTACATAAGTGTGACAGTAGTACGGAACTGTCACCTTTAGTCACCATTAGTCTGCGCGATTGACCTTTGATTGCTCAACATCTAGTCAATTGCTGCCGTTTCGGTTCTAATGGCTTTTAGAATAATAATTATTTAACCGCCATATCAAAGGTTAAATAGCGGCCGTTCACAACCACTACAGCAGGATGTCCTTATGGACGTAAAAGCACTTCAACGCCAAATGACACAGTACAATCTTTGGAAGCAAGAACTTGACGAGCGCTTGCTGCGGTTTGATACGTGGGGCCAAAGCCACCAAATGTTGAGCCATGAATCTCTTCGTACCCTGCAAAAAGCCCGGAAGTTACTTCAAGGTAATACTTTCACTATTGCTTGTGTGGGCGAATTCTCGCGTGGCAAAACTGAGCTCATTAACGCCCTACTCTATGCTGATGGTGCCCAGCGCTTATTACCGTCTCTGCCAGGGCGCACAACTATGTGCCCTACCGAGATTTTCTGGGAAGCTGATCAGCCGGTTAATTGTGTACGCCTCTTACCTATCGAAACGCGGCGCACCAATACCAGCATGCAGAACTTTAAACGTATCCCTCAAAACTGGGTCACAATTCCGTTTGACCCTCGCGATCATGACCAAACACGCGCTGCGATTAATCAAGTCTCGGCGAGCAAATGGGTAACTACAGCAGATGCCCTTAAGTTAGGCTTTGCTCTGGACGAGTTGGGTGAACATGACGAAACCGGAAAGGTCGCTGTACCAGCTTGGCGCCACGCACTCATTAGCCTTGATCATCCGTTGTTGCGTCAGGGTTTGCGTATTGTTGATACGCCAGGGTTGAATGCGCTGGGTAATGAGCCAGAACTTACGTTGAAAACGCTACCTGAAGCCCAAGCTATTTTATTTTTGTTGGCGGCGGATGCTGGGGTAACGGCAAGTGATATGAAGATTTGGCGGGAGCACGTGCAAAATCTGCGGGATGAACAATGCACTGCAGTTTTGGTACTTTTAAATAAAATTGATAGCCTATGGGATGACGTGCAACCATCGACCGAAATTGAAGCCAATATCGAACGTATTCGTTTATTAACAGCGCGCCAACTCAATCTATCTCAGGAACAAGTAGTAGCCATATCCGCTAAGCAGGCTTTGTTAGGTAAGATTGGGCGCAACTTAACGCAACAGGATCGCAGTAATTTTCCAACACTGGAGCGCAAATTAGCTGATGTCGTGATGCACAGTCAGCAACAAATTGTTGGCCATCGTTTAGTGGGCGACAGTTATGAAATGATAATGAATACGCGCCATAGTTTAGAGCGGCGCTTGAGTGAATGCGAAACTGAGATTGCTATTATGCGTCGCGCTGGGCCCAGTGAGGCCGGTAATGTGTTACAACAATTGCGCGACACCATTCGTCAATCCCACCACCAGTATCATAAGCAAGCATTATCCCTGCGAACTAGCCAGCGATTATTGGACGCACAGCGAGTATCACTATTAGCGCCGATTAGTGCGGGTCTATTGGAACAACAAATTAATAGCGCACAGCGCAGCCTGGCGCAAAGCTGGACATCGCTTGGCCTAGGTCGTGCTATAGGCAATTTTTTTGACGATGTCGACAGCAGCTTGCAACACATTGAGCGCGAAATTGAACGTTCCAACCGTGTATTAATATCTATTTATCAACGTCCTGAACATGGTTTAAATAGTGATGAATTAATGATGCGTCATCTACTTAGAATTCACATTCAACGTCGCCAATTAAAACAATTACACAGACGGGCTGATGATTTCCGTTATTCGCTTAGCACTTTACTGACTCGTAAAAGTGTATTAATAAATCGTTTTATTAACAGCTTGGTACAGGAAGTGCGCAATACCTATAAAGATTTGAGCGAACATATTGATCTATGGATTCAGGAAGCATTGTCCCCGTTAATCCATGGCAATCAATACCAAAAACAATTACTTGAAACACATATGTTGCGCCTGACTCAACTGCAAAATAAGCGCAATAGCCACAGCGAACAAATCGAAAGTTTGCAAACAAACATTTATCAATTGCAAGCTGCACTCACTTCACTGGAACCGCTTTATCAAGATATTATTAGCGCGCCATTAGTAACTGAAAAAAAGGACAATATAGTCAACGTTAAGCGTGGGCAAGTTGTTTCATTGGCGGGTGTAAGGCAGGCAGTAAGAGGAAGTTAATTTTTTTGCGGTTGATATTTCCCTCGCTTTGGGCGAGGGAAATAAATTTCAACAGTTGCTACAAAATTATTTGTTCTTTGCTAAAGGATTTATTCTTTGATGGTGACGACATCACCGATTAGCGCAACACCAGAAGTAAAAGTACCTGAACCACATTGAAATGTTTCATTGCTGGTAGTGGTATTGTGCTGGTAGTTAGAACGAATATTAACAACAGCATTAGCTCCTACATTGTGGGCTTTGTCACGTAAGGCTTTTAGTGCTGATAAAAATACCCAATTGCAGGCCTCTTTATCGGTTTTGTTAGTGCCATTCGTTTTTCTATTCACGCTAGTTATACTATGTTCTGTAATCACTTCACCATGTGCCTGGGTGCCAAAATAAAATTTTACATTGGTTCCCAAAATAGCTTTTGCCTCTTCGGTTTTCAATGCATCAGTAATAGAATAATTATCAACATCATTGCGTGCTGATGCGGTAGTTGCTAACAGAGTAATGGTAAGAGCAGTAACAATTTTGTAAAAAGTAGTCATAGTAATGTCCTCGAAATGAATATGTATTGTGATTTTTTACGGTTGATAAAAATAAATAAAAAGGAAAATATAATAAAGAGGGATAGAAGAAAAATATTAGGTTTGATTCAAAATTAATCGGCCTCGCATTAAAATAGCATCTTGCTGTTGTGCAATGACGTCATAAATCGCACCGCTGCTATTGTTGAGTAAGCAATGAGCCTTTAGTTCAATGGCGCCGGCATTGTCGCTCACAGGTTTTAATAACTCAACATTCTTTACCGCCCCAATATAAGCAGGGAGTGGCACACCTTCTTGTAATGGGTGCAAAAGTGCAGCGTGCACTCCTGCTGTTTGCGCGGCAAATTCAATTAAAATGACGATTTCAAGCTGGCCATTTTCAAGCAGCGGATTATTATCTCGGGCAAAATGATGACTGCGGCAATGAATTTGTTCGACATCCCAACTGACTACTTCATCTAGCATACACATTGCATTGCCATGAGGGAGCAATGCCGCAATTTGGTCGCGATTTAATAACATCCATTTACCTCAAGTTGATAAGAGTTTTGGTTGCGATTGCTAAATATAAGGTTGCCTGATCGTTTGCGCGCGAGCATTTCTAATAAAGGCAAGCTGCGTGCAGCAGGGTTGCTGAGGCGAATAACTTCCAGTTCTGGACTTGCAACGCTCGCGGTAACATTTTCACCCAGTGCAGACAACTTTAATTGGGCAATGCTTTTCGGACTGCGTATAGGGTTGAGTAAAAATGCGACGCCAAATTCCAGAGGAATGAGACGCTTTTCACTTAAGGGATAAGGTGGCTTGATGTCATAGGTAACCAATAAAGTAGGTAAGTGTTCAGTTTGGCAAAGGCTAATAGCTTCTAGCAGGCCCATGCAAAAGCTATCTTCATACGCAGATAAACTGCTTGATGGCAAGCGGCTACCGGTCGCGATACTCCAATACCCTGCTGCTGAGTTGTGCACCGAGTTATGGAATTGCGTGGGCGACACTAATCGTTCAGGTTCACACAATGACTGGCAAATTTGGTCAACGATAATGTAATCACCACCCGATGATGAAAATACATTGGCACAGTCGCGCATAGAAATAGAAGTAGTACCCATCAAATCTTCTGCAACACGAAACGCCAAGCGCACTAACTCAGTAGCGCGTCGCGCCTCATTAGGTGGGAGTTGCGTAGGTTTATACTTTTCCAAAGCAATTGGGGTATAGCTTTGTAAGCCAGCCAATATCGATTGACTGGCATTCCAGCTTAATAGGCCGGGCGCTGCCAAACCAACCGCTTCGAGATATACGCTTTCCATTGTGGTCATCATTGTGCTCCCAAAATTAAGCTGCAATTACTACCACCAAAACCAAAAGAATTACTCAAGACCCGTGTTACGGTTTGGTTTTGCGTTTGTTCTACCAGGGCGATGTTCATGTTCGTATCGCGAGTTTCAAGATGTAGATTTTGCGGGATTTGGCCATAAGTCATGCTTAATAAACCAATGCTAGCTTCAACTATACCGGCTGCGCCCAAAGTGTGACCGGTCCAACCCTTGGTAGAACTAGCCCAGGTTTGCGCACCAAATAATGCGGCAACGGCTTTAGATTCGGCAGCATCATTTGCCACTGTGCCAGTGCCATGCAAATTAATATAATCAATATCGGCTGGATTCAAGCCTGCTTTGTTTAAAGCGATTTGCATCGCGAGCAATGCCCCTTCTCCTTCGGGATGAGGTGATGACATATGGTAAGCGTCTCCACTTTCGCCGTAGCCTAAAAGCGCAAAATCTGCGCTTGTATCCTTTTCCAACAAAGCATAACCACCCGCCTCGCCAATCGAAATGCCATTGCGATGCAGGTCGAAGGGTTTGCATTTGTCTGGCGCAACTAATTGCAGAGCGTTAAAACCATAAAGTGTTGTAAGGCAAAGACTATCTATACCCCCGACCACTACAGCATCACAAAGGCCATTGGCAATCGCACGATATGCTGAAGCAAATACTTTTGCGCTGGATGAACAGGCAGTTGAAATAACCATGGCGGGACCTCGAGTGCCAAGTACATATTGGACAAAGTCAGCCACGGAGAAAGGATTGTGCGTTGTCGCGTAGCGATACCATTCCGGCAATAAAGCTTTTGACTCTATTTTTGCTTGTATGTAGGCCAATTCAGTTTGGTGAATTCCTGAAGTGCTAGTACCAAGAAAAACACCGACTCGTTCAGCGCCATACCGAGCGATAGCCGCTTGTGCGGAAGCGATGAAATTGTCTTGTTGCAGTGCTAGCCATGCAAGACGATTATTACGGCACTCGTAATCACTGAATGCTGCAGGCAAAGGTTGCTCAATACCGGAGACTTCCCCAACCCAGGTAGTCAAATCATTTATCTGATAAAAACTGCAGGGTTGTAAGCCTGAGCGCCCGGATTTAATCGCTTCCCAATTTGCGTGCTTACCCGCACCCAAACAACTTGTGAAGGTGTAATTAGTGATGCTTAGTGGTTTCATGGTGCCAAAAGTCATAAAAATTGAACCAATTAAAGGGATTTTCACGCGCCAATTCCTGTACGCGATTTGCATAGAGCTGCATGCCTGCAGTGATAGCTTCTGCTCTGTCTTTGCGGCTCGAACCTAGCTGATCGCTAATGAGTTCAAAATGTAAATCATAGCGATTGCCACCTTTGTAAATTCCAAAACAGGTTATAACGGGTGCCTGAAGAATACTGGCTAAATGCCATACCCCTTGCGGAAAATAGGTAGGCTCGCCAAAAAATTCTACGGCTGTTATACGATCACCTGCAGCGCAACGATCAGCCATAATACCGACTAATTTTCCCGCAGCTATAGCTTCGCTCAGGATCAACGCCAATGCTGGTGCTGGAGTACGGGCGTCAATAACACCGGCAGCTAAATAGGGATCAAGTGATTGTATTAATTGCAGGACGTTCGCATTGTGCTGAATATCCAGCACGATATTGACTGGCAACGCTTTGTTGCGCAGACCCATGCCCATGACACGTATGGCATCAAAATTACCTAAATGCGTCGTCAATAAAAAACAGCCGCGATCTTTATATTTTTCAAATAACTCGTTGCCATAAACGCGAACATCAAACAGTGCCTCGCGTCCGGAAAGAAAAAAAATCCGGTCAACACTGACTATGGCAAAAGTGAGCAAGTGACAATAAATTTCCCAACGGCTTGGAGGGCGTTGCAAAGCTCGCGCAAGAAAACTCTGCGACGCTTTGCGTGCTTTTGTCGCCACTAAAAAATAATGCGAAACGACAAAACACAGTATAAAAAAAATAACTTTACGTCCTAGATGTAAGGCTACCCAGGTTAAAAACCGCAAAGCAAAAAGATTGCCCCGCTCGCGTTGTGTTTGCCACTGATTCGTCATTCAAAATCTCGATGCTGGTGTGCGCGATTTTCACACTCAACACTTCCCTTAATAACAAGGGTATCGAGTACAAAAATATCGAATGACAATTGCATTTTTAGCAGGTTGGTATTCATTTTGATTGTTAAATAATTACCAGGTTTAACCGGAGCTAAAAATTTAATACTTTTTAGCAATAGCACCCGGCAATGATATTCTTGTTCTATTCGCGCTAAAATCCATTTCAATAATAGTGCGCCTGGCACCAACGGATTGCCAGGGAAATGATCTGCGTAGCAAGGGTGCTCGGCTGGTACCAGAAGTAATAGCTCGGTAGATGCTGGCAATGATAGTTCGGTGCCGGTAGGTTCAGTGTTTTTCACTGTGCTGGCTCCATAATGTGTTCAACACCGCCGCGGTGAGTTTACCCGTTTCATTGCGCGGCAGGGCAGCCACTTTGCGTAATGGCCGCGGTAAAAAAACGGCATCTATGCGTTGTGCCAGTGCGGTAAGAATTTCTTTCTCTGGCAAATCACTCACAACTAATGCTACGGGACGTACTTCATGTTGTAATTTAAAATGCTGAGTATTTTGCTGCTCCAGTTTTTTCTGTGGCAAAAAAATCACGCCATCGACGACACCTTCAATGCGCAGTAATTGTAAAGTTAAGTGTGCCAATGAAGAACGTTTACCCGCAACATTAATCATATCGGTATTGCGTCCGGATAATAAAAAGTCG
Organism: Gammaproteobacteria bacterium; assembly: GCA_031425935.1. Lineage (GTDB taxonomy): Bacteria > Pseudomonadota > Gammaproteobacteria > Pseudomonadales > Cellvibrionaceae > Cellvibrio. The sequence goes on from JANPKH010000429.1 coordinate 9,389, forward strand.
CCGCTTTCATTTAAAGTTAGTTGGTCTTGAATAGGTGCCATCTCTCTGAGGTGTGGCGCATTGGCGTTGATATTGTCGTCTGCAATCTCTAACGAAAAACCATCGAGCAATTGCCAATATTCAGTTTGAGTGGAGCGACGTGTTGCCATCGCGCCCGCTTCTGTGCAGCCATAAATTTCCCATAGTGGTGCGCTAAAACATTGCTCACTTGCATGAGCAATAGGTTGGTCAAGTGGGGCGGTTGCAGACACAATGGCCGCTAATGCGGGCATGGATAATTCAGCATTTGCAATGGCACGCAAATGGGTGGGAGTGCTAACTAAAATAGTTGGAGAGTTAATGGTTTCTAATAATTGTTGCACTTCAATAGGGTAAAAAGGTTTAGCGCTGTGTATCGCGGCGCCGCCTTGCAACGCTAGCATTAGCGATGTTTCTAAACCATACATATGTTGCGGAGGAACCGTAGCAACAATAACCGGTACCGATAAATGTGCTGTAAGGCGCTGCCCTAATAAACGTGCAGTTGCTGCTAAAGTGCCCCAGCATTTGTGATTCGGTTTTGGCGCGCCGGTGGTACCTGAAGTAAAGGCAATGGCCGCTATTTGTTGCGCTGGAATAAACGGTAAAGGCGCATTGTTGATTACATGATTGATTGCACTATTGTCATGTAGTAAATCACTCATAATTATTTTTGGCAATTCGCAGTGCTGATCTTTGTCGAGCAGGCAATAGCAATTTGGATAGGGTTGTGCGAGCTCAATCAACGTTGCCGGTTGTCGATTAGACGGTAATAAATTCACTGCACCTTTAATCAATAAAGCACAAAAAGCGAGTAAAAAATAATAGCGATCTTCACATAAATTTAATGCAAATTTTTCATTGGGTAGTAGTGCGGCAACTTTATGCAAGTCATTTAAAAATTGTTGTTGGCTAATACTGTTTCCGTTATGAATGACCAATGTCTGGTTGGGTACATAAGGATTGATTAGCGCAAGGGAAATATTTTCAACTAAAGCAGGAAGTGTAAGCAGCATAAACGTTTGCAAATCCTTACCGGTTAATGGCGAATATTAGCCTTAATAATGATACTTATATATTCTATAAAGCTGGGGTGATCATGTTCCGGGAACAATTTTTTCCGCACCATAAATTCAATCACGAAGACTGCGCCTACAAAGCCATAATTAATAACATTGGTAAACCAGGACCAAAGCTGAGGATTGTGCAGCCAAGGTAAAATGATTGACCAAAGAATAAGAATCAGAAACACCAAGCACCAGAGTTGTGTGAGTAATCTGGTATATTTCTGCATCGCCGGTGTTAAAGGTCCTCGCGCTGCATCGCTAATAGAAGTGATCAGTGGCGTGCGTCCTGCGAGTAAAGTGCGGCCAAAAAAAATCAATAGTGCTAAGGGAATAACAATTGGCGTGAGGTACAGCAAATACAACGTCAACTTGAAATATCCCAAGAGCAACATTGTAGCGGATAACGCGCTAAACAGCAGCCAAGGTATTAACCGGCCGCGCACTAGAGAGACCCAAAAAATGCCGAGTAAAAAAAATATAACAGCAACGACTTGTAAACTGGGCATGGCAAAAATCACCGATGCATGTACCAGGGCCGGGTAAACAGCAATGAAAGCAATAGAAAAAAAATGTTTAAGCACGTTGACTGTTTATATAATTGCTGAGTGAGCGTAGATTATGAAAAATAGATTTATTGGTTTCGTCATCAGCCTTCAATTGCACTTTATAATGTTTGGCAATGGCGAGGGAAATTTCCAGCGCATCAATTGAATCTAGCCCCAAGCTTTCACTATTACTTGCATCAAATAACGGTGCTTCAGGATTAATATCCTCTGCGCTCATATCTTCCAAATCCAGTGCGGAAATTAAAAGCGCTGCTAATTCTTGTTCTTGGGGTGTCTGTTTTTGTGATTGTAAGCTCATGGCAATACCTATAAAAATACCAAAAAATGCGCGGTCACTTTAACCTTGGGGGCTTGGAATCTCAAGCGAGATCGTGGTTTGCTAGTAATAAAGCCGTATTTCTGAATTTACATGCCGCAACCATAACGATTGTTCCAGTTTTTCGCCTACGCACTTTTTACACCTATACTTTTTCCACCTATAATCGCCGCCTTGTTTTTTGGGATACGCAATAATGACAGTCATAACTCCAATACCTTCAGTACCTGCGGCCGCGCAGGCTGAAGCGGTAATGCTGGATAAAAACCGTAATTTTTACAATGCATTATGGGGTGCTGCGCGACTAGTTGAGCCGGAGCGTTTTAATACTTGGCCGCTGGTGCATGCGTTGTTGGAAAATCGGCCACGCCGCTTGGAGATCGCGCCAGGGTTGCGTCCACGACTTCCCATTGTAGGCACGCAATTTGTCGATATTAGCGCCCCTGCGCTCGCCATTTTACAAAAACATGGCGGCAACATTGCACTTGCCTCAATTAGCCATCTACCGTTTGGCGACCAAATGTTTGACCTGCTCTGCGCGCTCGACATTATTGAGCATGTGGATGATGATTTGGCCGCTATGGCCGAACTGTCACGCTTGGCTGCTCATGATGCGATCTTACTGATATCGACACCCCTACACCCTGAACTTTGGACGCCGTTTGATGATTTTGTAGGGCATCGCCGCCGTTATGAACCAGAGCAATTTATTGCCATGCTCAATAGCTATGGCTTTACCGTGGTGCAAAGTGCAGTGTTTGGTATGAAACCTAAATCTTCCCGGTTAGTGGATCTTGGCATGTGGCTTCTGCAACATCGACCTAAGCGGGCAATGTGGTGGTATAACCTTGTCATGCCTATTACAGTGCGCTTTCAGAAAAAGCTTGAGATGGTTTCAGGCTTGACAGATACCAAACAGGTGGCGGAAATATTGCTGGTTTGTCAACGGAGCCGCGCGGAAGGAGGCGCACTGGATAAATGAATATGTCAGAAAACTCGACCGGAATACATTGCCAGTATGTGTGTGGCGAAAGTGTTAGCGTGACGGAGCATCTTTTAGCAAAAATTTTATTCGATGCGCACTGTATTGCTTCCGCAGATAAGAATTATATAAGCACCGGTTTACCTCTGTTAGCGGGTATGGCGAATTGTGAGGTTATTTCAAGCTCTGCTCAAGTTAAACACGGCCACAATAAAAATTTTTATTGCGCGGAAACAGAAGCATACATACTGCTTGCTTACTGGGGTAATGAAGCTGATGAAAGCGGTCTACAACAAGCTACAGAAACTATTTATAACAAACTGCTGACTGAAATTCAGACGCGCGGTTATCCGCATTTAGTGCGTGTGTGGAATTATTTTGCAGATATTAATCATATCGAACAAGGTTTAGAACGGTATCGCCAGTTCTGTATTGGTCGCTTTAACGCGTTTGCAACTCAGGGTATTGGTGAAGAGCAGTTTCCCTCCGCTTGCGCACTTGGCCACAGTGGTGGCGATTTGCTGATTTATGCCCTTGCAAGCAAAATACCTGCGCAACATTTTGAAAACCCACAACAAGCTAGGGCTTATCATTATCCTGCGGAATACGGTCCACGCAGCCCTTCTTTTGCGCGTGCCAGCTTGCTCGAATTAACCAATCATGCACCCATCATATTTGTTTCAGGTACTGCGAGCGTTGTCGGTTTTGTAACTCAGTATCCAGATAATTTGGAACAACAAATTAGAGTTACAGTAGAAAATCTGGATTGTCTTTTGGCCCATGTTAGTGCCGAATATGCCAAAAATCATAGCGGTGTAATGCCACGTCTAGTTGCAGAAGTCATTAAAATTTATGTGCGCAACGAAGCGGACTTGCCCGAGATAAAGCATCACATCAGTAACGCCTATCCTTCCGCTCCAGCCGTATATCTTGCTGCTGATATTTGCCGCGCCGATTTACTGCTAGAGATTGATGGCATATGGAATCTAGTGTGTTAATGAAGTTTTCTACATTGTGGCGGCGTTTGAGACGTTCACGTGGATGGCGTATACCTGCGACGGGTTTAGGTTTCGCTGTATTTGGTGTGGGCGGTTGTGTTCTGTCGCTCAGTTTATTTCCGTTGGTTTATGTATTGCCTATCAAGCAACGTCAAAAAGAAGCTTTCACACGTGTGGCAATTGCAGCAATTTTTCGAACTTATTTGCATTTATTGCGGTGGCTAGGGCTGCTAAGTTTTGAATTTCATAATGTCGCCCAATTACATCAACCCAATCAGCTTATTCTTGTTAATCATCCGTCGTTGTTGGATGTGGTGTTTATCATCGCGTTAACCGGTGATACTAGCTGCATTGTAAAAGGGAGTTTATGGCGTAATCCATTTACTGCCATGGCGGTTCGTGCTGCCAATTATATTAGCAATAGTGATAGCAATTTATTTCAGCGATGCTTGGCCACGTTACAGCAAGGTAATTCACTGATTATTTTTCCTGAAGGTACTCGTTCACGACCAGGTGAGCCACTTAGTTTTCATCGTGGTCCTTCAAATATTGCGTTAAGTGCTGGTAAGGCGATTACGCCAGTAATTATTAATTGCAAACCTGCAACACTACTTAAGCATCAGCAATGGTATGAAGTCAGTGAGACTCCACCGCATTACACTATTCGCGTAATGCCTTCTTTCGAGGTTGCGCAATATATGTCCGCCGGGCAGTTGCAAAGCACCGCTGCAAGGCAATTAACGCGCGATTTAATTGCTTATTTTACGCAGCACACTACAAGCTTTTAGAGTGCTCGCCACATCGCAAAGGTCTCAATGTATTTCTTTTCCTAATTTATTTATTTTTCTCTCAATAAAAAAAGGGATCGTGCGACCCATTTTTATTCCGGGTCAGCGTTAGCTAGCGTTTCGTTGAGATTGCGACGACGCATATTCCATGCTTTAAACACCATGCTAAAGTTAGCCACGCAAGAGCAATAATAATACAACTTGAAGGCTATCATTCTCGGGCGGAAAGGCGTTGAGCGGAAAATATCGCCCGCTAATATTGTTAGCAGCGCTTCTTTCATCCGCCATATGTTGCGCGGATACATAAACATTCTGCGGATAATGGGTGAGTTAATGCGGTAAATAAACCATGAGAACACTTTAGAGCCATAATCCATATTGTGCTCAAATAAACGGAAAGCCCTCTCAGCCATTTTTTTCTCATCGCGCAGCCAATAATCAACGGCTGCAGCGCTTTCGAAGGCGCTATTCATTGCGAGGAGAACGCCAGAAGAAAACATCGGGTCGATAAACGCATAAGCATCACCAATTATCGCAAAACGATTACCTCGGCAGCAGGATGAGTTGTAAGCATAATTTCCGGTTGCGGTTGCAGGTGCAGTCATGGTGGCATTTTTGAGGCGATCGGCCAGTCTAGGTGCTAATGCAACGGTTTCCAGAAGAAATGTCGACGGATCACTTTTGCGGGTTTTGAAGTAAGTAGGAGATGCTACAACGCCCACACTCACGGTGCCATCTGGAAGCGGGATGTACCAAAACCAGCCGTAATCAAACCAAAATAAGGTGATATTTCCTTCGCGACGGCCTTCGCCGCGCTGTCCACCGTCAAAGTGTGCAAACAAGGCCGCACTGCTGTGTTTTGAGCTGCGTTTCTTTAGGCCAAACTGGTTGGATAACAAGGTATCGCGGCCGCTGGCATCAATCACAAACCGTGGGCGCCACTCGCATTCGCTGCCATCATCGGCCTTGGCTTTCACTATTGCACGTCCGTCGTTAGCAGGCCCCTCATTCATGTCCGCATGTATCACCCGGCTTCCTTCAAAAGTGCGAGCTCCTCGCTTGGCTGCGTGACGGAACAAGACTTCGTCAAGCTCGGAGCGTTTTACATGCATCGAATAGGGAAAGGCTTTATCCATGGCATCAGCAAAGAAAATTTCACTGGTGTGATCGTGCCAAGGGGAGACAAATTCGGCCCCATACTTGGTAATGCCAATTTTTTCGATTTCCTGGCGTACGCCAAGACGATCAAACAACGGCATATTCATAGGCAGCAATGATTCACCGATATGAAACCTAGGATGATGTGCTTTTTCCAGCATGACAACGTCATGGCCTTGGTCGGCTAATAAGGTCGCAACCGCAGACCCTGCAGGGCCGCCGCCAATCACCAGCACGTCTGGCGAAAGACTGGTAAATGGGGAGGGTTGCATGTTTTGAGCAGGGCTTGCTTTCATCTTGGGTTCCATGGTCATCATTGTTACCTTATCTATGATATTGCAGACCAAAATTTTCTCTGTCGCTGGGTAATTTGTGTTTCATTATTCACGTAGTTCGAACGGTGGGCACGATACCAAAAGAACGCAATTTTCGATAGACATTGCCCGTCAGCAGTTGACGTATTAAACATCAGTTGTGGCCATCAGCTCTTACTAACCTATAAGTGCTGATGATACAATCGCCGCCCCTTTAAGCCATGGAAGATTACATAACGTGACTGATATCAAAAGTTCTGCACTTCCCAAGAAGCGTATTCTGGTGCCGTTATACTCTCAGTCTGGGCAGCTAACGGAAATCACACAAAAGATTTTGGGGCCATTGCAAGAAAGCGGTGAGTTCGACATAGTACTTTTGCCGCTCAAGCCAGTTACACCCTATCCTTTTCCCTGGCCCTTTTTCCAGTTTTTGGATGCTTTTCCTGAGTCGATCTATCAGGTGGCACCGCCACTTGAACCTTTAGCACTCAACAATAGCGATGAATTTGATCTCATTATCCTGCCTTACCAGGTGTGGTATTTGGCACCTTCATTGCCCATAACTGCACTTTTACAAGATCCTGTTTTTAAACGCATAGTAGATGGTAAGCCAGTTGTTACAGTCATTGCCTGCCGTAATATGTGGCATCTTGCGCAAGAAAAAATGAAAAACGCTTTGCGATCAATAGGCGCACGCTTGCTGGATAACGTGGTGTTAACTGATCAAGGCGGAACTTTTGCGACATTTATTACAGTGCCACGCTGGTTGTGGACGGGTAAAAGCAATGCTTTTTGGGGTTTGCCGCCGGCCGGCGTCCATCCATTAGAAATCCAACGTTCGCGCCGCTTTGGATTGGCATTGCGCGATGCTTTACGACAAAACAAAGAAAAAGAAAATCAGCCATTATTGGCCGGCCTGGGTGCTGTTACTGCCGAACCGACATTATTAATTAGCGAAGGCGCCGCCACACGTAGCTTTAAGGTATGGGGAAAGTTGGTTCGCGCCATGGGGCCACCAGGTGGAGCAGCGCGAGTTCCTGTGCTACTTTTATATGTGATCTTTTTAAAAATTTTGATCATTACCGTAGTCCCTATCAGCCTATTATTGCAGTTATTATTGCGCCCATTTTTGCGCAGTAAATTGGCGACCGCAAAACAGTATTTTGAAGCCCCATCAGGTTCAAGTAAGGAACGTTTAAATCAATATGAGTAATGTTTACATCACTAATACAGGTGCTTATCTACCCCATGAGCCTGTAGCAAACAACGATATTGAATCTGTGTTGGGTATGATCGGTGGCAAACCTTCGCGGGCGCGGCGAATTATTCTTCGCAACAACGGTATTTTGTCGCGCCACTATGCCATTGATAAAACCACGGGCATGCCTTCAATGAGTAATGCCCATCTCACTGCAAACGCCATTCTTGCTCTAAATGTGCAGTGCAAAGTGGATGTTCTCGCTACTGGTACATCAACCCCTGACCAATTGCTGCCGAATCATGGCGTGATGGTACATGGTGAATTGGGTTGGGATGCGCTTGAGGTTGTATCAACGGCGGGTGTTTGTCTCGCAGGAGCCAGCGCACTCAAATATGCTTTTTTAGCCGTAAAATCTGGCGAAGCACAATGTGCTGTTGCCGCTGGCTCAGAACGGGTGTCACCGCAACTTTTAGCCCGTCAGTTTGAGGCTGAGTCCGAGCATAAAGTGAAGGCGTTGGAAACTCGCCCGGAAATTGCTTTTGAAAAAGATTTCTTGCGCTGGATGTTATCCGATGGCGCCGGGGCTGTGCTGTTGGAAAGCCAACCGCGCGGTCCACTCTCATTAAAAATCCATTGGATTGAATTGTTTTCTTATGCCCATTTATTTCCCGCTTGTATGTATGCGGGAGCAGAAAAAAATAACGATGGTTCACTGACTGGCTGGGCCGATTTCCCGCTGAATAAATGTGTTGAAAATTCGACTTTCGCCATCAAGCAAGATGTGCGCTTACTGAATGAAAACGTTATTCGGCTGACAGTCGGCGAGCCCATCAAAGCGATGCAGGCCAAATATCAGTTAACCAGCGAGGCTGTTGATTGGTTTCTTCCACATTTTTCATCCATGTATTTTGCTGAGCCTGTGGCGCAGCAGCTAACCGATGTAGGTTTTGCTATCGAACGCGCTAAGTGGTTTACCAATTTAACCACTTGTGGCAATACTGGTTCGGCTTCGCCTTACATCATGCTGGACGAATTATTCCATTCTGGACGCATTCAAAAAGGACAAAAAATATTAATGTACATTCCAGAGTCTGGACGTTTTTCAAGTGGCTTTGCCTATTTTGAAGCTGTCTAATGAGACCTTTGCACGATTACTGCGCTCGACATTACTGCGTTAAAAATTGCTAAAAAATGCTCATTTACTTCGTGTAAACTCCGCTTTTTTAGCAATTTTTGCCTTGTACTGTCTTCGCTCGCTACATCGTGCAAAGGTCTCCTAATATTAAATTTATAAAAGCATCCAGAGGCCGTAAATGAACATTAATGAAGTGCCGCAAGAAGGCAATGCGACGCTCGCTGGCGTGCGTAAAGCTGTGTATGCCCGGGATGAGAATGGTCAAATGGTTGCAGTAGCGAGCCAAGGCTGGGAAGTTGAAGAAATAGTCACCCTGCAAGCGGTAGATGCTTTAAAAGAGCAAGCAGCCGTTGCTCTAGCAGCCGCAATAGCAGGTGTGAGTTCACCTCTCGAATATTGGATGTATGAAAAACGTATGGATATTGGTGTCTTGGCGCAAAGCACAGGCTTATGGCAATGGAGCGTTCGCCGTCACCTGCAACCGGCACGCTTTGCCAAACTCTCGCAAAAGTTACTCAATGTTTATGCTGACGCTTTGGGTATTTCCATCGGCCAATTGCAGTCATTACCTGTAACGTCGATACCTATGAAGTCGTCACCAGTGACGTCGCTGTCATGAATACAGAAACCCTCGTGAATACAGAAACCCTGAATACACAAACCATGAATCAATCAGCTATGAATCAAGCATCAGTAAAAGACATGCCTATTGTGCAAATTGCTACTCAATCTGCCTTTCAGCATCAACATGCGGCGCATTGTGAAAGCGGTGTTATCTCGTCGCTGCTACGTCATGAAGGAATTGCCATTTCTGAAGCAATGGCTTTTGGTCTCTCGGCGGCGCTGTCTTTTGCGTATTTACCTTTTATTAAAATGGGTGGTATGCCGCTGATTGCTTATCGCATGCCGCCACGTTTTATTATCAAAGGTTTAGCGAAGCCTTTAAACGCTACGTTTGCGTTTGAAACTTTTAGCAAACCGGCGGCTGGTAAAGCGAGATTGGATGAACTGTTAGCGCAAGGGAAAGTTGTTGGTTTGCAATCATCAGTGTATTGGTTGCCATACTTTCCGGAGGACATGCGGTTTCACTTTAATGGCCACAATTTGCTGGTGTACGGGCGTGAAGGTGATGACTATTTAATTAGCGACCCAGTATTTGAAACCACGGTACGCTGTGCATCCGCCGATTTACAGCGCGCTCGTTTTGCTAAAGGCGCACTCGCACCAAAAGGTATGCTTTACTACCCGAAAATCATAGGCAACCACAACGTACAGCCTAATGCAGTACTCGGCGCTATTCGCAAAAATTGCAAAATCATGCTTGGCCCCATTCCGATTGTGGGTATTCGTGGCATGCGTATGTTAGCTAAAAAAATTCGCAAACTCCCTGCGCTTTCGGCAGAAACCAACGCTTTTGTTGGACACATTATTCGGATGCAAGAAGAAATAGGCACTGGCGGCGCAGGATTTCGCTTTGTGTATGCTGCCTTTTTGCAAGAAGCTGCGGCACTGACTCATCGTCCTCGGCTCGCAGAACTAGCGGATGAGTTGACCTTGATAGGCGATGGTTGGCGGGCGTTTGCACTCGCTACTGCCCGTATGGTGAAAGGCCGTGATGTGATGGACCCAGGTAAATTAGCTGATTTATTGTTGGATCGCGCTACCGTTGAAGCAGCTTTCTTTGTTGCATTAAGAGATGCAGCGCAATAATGCTTAAATTGAGCGATGTTCAATTCCGCTACCCCAAGGCGCCTCGAGTCGCGCTTGCTGGCGTATCTTTTGAATTACAACCTGGTGAAATAGTCGGTTTGCTTGGACCAAATGGCGCTGGTAAAACCACCCTCATTTCTCATTTGGCGGGCATTCTGCCGCTTCAACATGGAAGCATTAGTGTAAACGGCGAGTCTCTTTTGCAAGTACGGCAAAAAAATCCGGCTTGCATTGCTGTTGCTCCACAGGAGTATGCGTTTTATCCCACGTTGAGTGTGCGTGAAAATCTTCAATGTTTTGGTTCGATTTCTAGCACCAAAAATCTCTCATCGCGCATTACACGTGCTTTAGTGTTTGCGCAGCTGGAGCAATTTAGCCGACAACAAGCACAAACGCTGTCGGGCGGATTGAAACGCAGGCTTAACTTGGCCATCGCAACCCTTTCAGATCCTGAATACATTTTACTTGACGAGCCCACGGTGGGCGTTGATCCGCAATCGCGCGCGTTTATTCTGGAGGCGGTGCAACAACTTGCTGCCGATGGCGTTGGGGTAGTGTATACCTCGCACTATATGGAGGAGGTGGAAGCTCTAGCTAGTCGTGTTGTTATCATTGACCACGGTAAAGTGCTACGCCAAGGCCGTCTGGATGATCTGCTCGCCCAGGGTCAAGCGCTGTTAACCTTTGCACAAGTTGGTTTGAGTCCTGATGTTGTCCAACTCACCTTACAAACCTACGGTGAGATGTCTATTTCTTCAGCACCGTCGTTAACGCAACAGTTATTACTCAATACTCACTGCAAACCAAGCGAGGCGTTGCTAGCGCTAGAGCAAGCTGGGGCGCTAATTACCCATGCCGAATTTGGCCGTTTTAATCTTGAGCAACTGTTTATGCAGCTGACTCATCGTTCGCTGCGAGATTAATCATGTTATTGGCGCTAGTTCGCAAAGAATTACTCGTCCTCAGTCGCGATATACACGGCTTAGCTGCGCTGTTTGTGTTGCCAGTAATTTTCATCATAGTCATGTCGATGGCGCTTAAGGATGTGTATTCACCACATGTCGATAATCTGGCTTGGTCGGTCGTTGATCAGGATAACAGTGCGGTCAGTAAAAAATTAATGGAAGGTTGGGAAAAAGAGCACGGCAAGCAAACTGAATTACCTGCAGATTGGCAACAAGCTCTGCGGGAAGGTCGGTTGAAATACATCATTCAGATAGAACCTGGAGCTGCCAGCGCACTTACACAACCGCAAAAGCCTGATCATCCCCCCATTATGTTGCTTACCGAGCCGGGCATTGATATGGGCGTGTTTACCTCCCTGCGAGCGCAAATTCAGGCAGCCGCAACGGGATTGCGCATGGAAATATTGCTTGGCAATTTACCGGGTGAAGTCCAGCTCGATGCCGATGCTTTGAATGGTACCTATTTGGTTAAATCTGAACGCGCGACTGCGGGAAGGACGCTGCCTACCTCAGTGCAGCACAATGTGCCGGCGTGGTTGGTATTTGGAATGTTTTTTGTCGTCACTACAATTGCCGGTCTTTTTGTAGAGGAGCGTCAATGCGGAGCTTTAAATCGTTTACTCAGCCTTGGCGCTAGCCCGTTAACCTTGCTAGTGGCCAAAATATTGCCATATATGCTGATTAATTTCTTACAAGCCGTGCTTATGTTGGGGGTGGGGATTTATATTATTCCCTTGCTAGGTGGCGATGCGCTTTCGCTTACCGGAATTAATTATCTGGCGTTGTTGGCGATGTTTTTCAGCATCAGTTTTGCTGCCATAAGTTTGGCATTGTTAATTGCCACTATATTGCGCAGCCAAGCCCAAGTTTCCGCTATTGGTCCTATGTTAAATATTCTGATGGCCGCAATCGGCGGAATTATGGTGCCAACGTTTGTTATGCCTCCCGCCATGCAATATTTAGCGCATTTCTCACCTATGAATTGGGCACTGGAGGGTTTACTCAATGTGTTGTTGCGTGGGGGCGATCTTGCCAGTATTCGTGTCGAAGCAGCGCATCTTCTCTTGCTGGCGATAATTGCGATTGCGCTGGCTTACTTAATGTTTCGCATAAAAAAATCATGACAATAGATATCCAGGAACTTAAAAGCCTCATCTTTGAGGCCGCTGAAAAAATTGAGCCCACCGATGGCTTAAATGCCGATGAGGTGCTGTTTGGTGAGGGCTCGCGTTTGGGTCTCGATTCAATCGACGCGCTGCAAATTTCAATGGCTATTCAGAAACGCTACGGGATTCGCCTAAACGACAGTAAAGAAACTCGCCGGGCCATGGGATCAATTAACTTGTTAGCAGCTTTTTTAGCGCAATGACGCATATCTATATTACTGGCGTTGGCTTGGCCTCCAGTATGGGCGCTAATCTTGAAGAAGCATTGCGCCACCTTCACAACCCACCC
>JANPKH010000430.1:0-2835 GCA_031425935.1 Gammaproteobacteria bacterium
GCGGCGGCATCGACATGGGCTGGCTCGAAGCGCTTTGCCTGACGCCTCCCGGAGCGATGCAATGACTGCGCTGCCCAGGCCTGAAGACCGGTTGCGGCACGCGGACTGCTTTCATTGCGGCCTGCCGTTGCCGGCCGAAGCAGAATGGCAGGTCGAAATCGACGGCGTGCGGCGTCCGATGTGTTGTCCGGGCTGTGCAGCGGTCGCCCAGGCCATTGCCGACCATGGCATTACCGACTACTACCGGGATCGCAGCGGCTTTGCCGCCACCGCCGGAGAAGACGCCTTGCTGCCGCCGCAACTGCGGCTGTACGACAGCGAGGACAGCGCGCGCAACTACCGCGCCGCCGATGGCATGCTGGAGGCCACATTGTCGGTCGACGGCTTGCGTTGCGCAGCCTGCGTCTGGCTGATCGAGCGTCGGCTACGCCAGCTCGCCGGCGTCATTGCCGCCGACATGAACATTGCCACCGGCCGGCTGTTCGTGCGCTGGGACCCGGCGCGGTGCCAACTGAGCGTCATTCTCGGCGCAATGCGCGAGATCGGTTATGCCGGCTATCCGTTCGACCCGGCCAGGCACGAGGCGCAGTTGCGGTGTGCCGGCAAGACCCTGGGCCGCCAGCTGTTTGTCGCCGGGCTGTCGATGATGCAGGTGATGATGTATGCGGTGCCGGCCTACCTGGCGGAAGACGGCACGCTTGAAACCGACATGGCCGCACTGATGCAGTGGGCCAGCCTTTTGCTGACGCTGCCCGCCGTGTGCTACTCGGCCCAGCCTTTCCTGCGCGGCGCCTGGGCGGCGTTGCGCCAGCGCGCATTGACCATGGACGTGCCGGTGGCGCTGGGCATCGTCGCTGCTTTCGCTGCCAGCGTCGCGGCGACCGTGCGCGGCAGCGGCGAGGTGTATTTCGACTCGGTGACCATGTTCATCTTCCTGCTGCTGTGCAGCCGCGTGCTGGAGCTAACCGCGCGGCGCCGCGCCGCCGGCGCGCTGGAACGCCTGCAGCATGGCCTGCCCGATGCGGCGCAGCGGCTCGACGCTTATCCGGCCAGCCGCAGCACCACGACCGTGGCGGCGGCCGACCTGGCGCCCGGCGACGTGATCCTGGCAAGACCGGGCGACGCCATTGCCGCCGACGCCGTGCTGCTGGAAGGCCGTACCAGCCTCGACCTGTCCCTGCTTACCGGTGAAAGCGCGCCGCAGCAGCGCGTTGCCGGCGACGCCATGCCGGGAGGCGCGGTCAACGCCGGCCAGCCGGTGCTGCTGCGCGTAGTGCGCAGTGCGGCCGGCAGCACGCTTTCCACCCTGGTGCGCATGGCCGAGAGCGCCGGCCTGGGCAAGCCGGCATTGGCCCAATGGGCCGACCGCGTGGCGGCCTGGTTCGTGGCGGCTTTGCTGTTGCTGGCCGGCGCCGTGTTCGTGTTCTGGCAATGGCATGACGCCGCGCGCGCATGGCCGATCGCGATTGCCGTACTGGTGGTGTCCTGTCCGTGTGCATTGTCGCTGGCCACACCGAGCGCGCTGGCGGCAGCGACCGATGCGCTGTTGCGGCGTGGCGTGCTGATCGTGCGGCCGCATGTGCTCGAAACCCTGCATCGTGCAACGCACGTGGTTTTCGACAAGACCGGCACGCTGACCATGGGCAGGCCCGTGCTGCGGGATGTCGGCTTGTATAACGGCGCGGAACGCGAGCACTGCCTCGCCATCGCGGCGGCGCTCGAAGCGGGAAGCGCACATCCGCTGGCGCAGGCGTTGCTGGCAGCCGCCGGCTCCACGCCCTTTGATGCGACCGAACTGCGCCATGTGGCAGGCGAGGGGATTGAAGGCACGGTCGATGGCGTCTGCTACCGACTTGGCAACGCCAGCTTCGTCGGCGGCATTGGCGGGCGCTTCCTGCAGCCGGTCGTGACATCGGGCGTCAGTCCGGTGTGGCTGGGCAGCGAGGAGGGTGTGCTGGCCCGGTTTGACCTGGCAGACGGCTTGCGGGACGACGCCGCCGACGTGGTTGCGCGCTTCATTGCCGCGGGCAAGCAGGTGGTGCTCCTGAGCGGGGACCAGCAAGCAGTCGCCGACGATGTTGCGCGCTTGCTGGGCATCGGCGTGGCGCTGGGTGGCCAGTTGCCGGACCAGAAGCTGGCTTACGTGCAGGGCTTGCAGCGCGAGGGCGCGGTGGTGGCGATGGTGGGCGACGGGATCAACGATGCGGCTGTGCTGCGCGCGGCCGATGTGTCGTTCGCCATGGGCGGCGGTGCGGTGCTGGCGCAGAGCAGTGCGGACGCGGTGCTGTTGGCGGGTCGGCTTTCTGCGCTGGCGGACGCAGCCGAAGGCGCTGACGCCACGATGGCCGTGGTGCGGCAGAACCTGGCCTGGGCCATGGTGTACAACGCTGTGGCGATACCGGCAGCGGCTGCAGGATGGCTTAACCCGTGGATGTCGGGCGTGGGGATGTCGCTCAGTTCGATGCTGGTGGTGGCGAATGCGCTGCGCTTGCGGCGCATGGCGAGAGGAAGCTAGATCATGGATGCGCTTTATCTGTTGGTGCCGGTGAGTGTGGGGATCGTGTTTGCGGCGATCTGGGTGTTTTTCAGGATGTCGGATGGGGGACAGTTCGATGATATGGAAGGGCCGGCACTGCGTGTGTTGCAGGATGACGATGGCGAGGGCAAGTAGATTTCGCTGTCGCCCGCGCAGCGACAATTGCGGTTGTAGTTGACGTTACGCGCAGCGACCGTTGCGTTTGCCTTTGATGTTGATGTTGATGTTGATGTTGATGTTGATGTTGATGTTGATGTTGATGTTGATGTTGATGTTGATGTTGATGTTGATGTTGATGT
>JANPKH010000431.1:0-5130 GCA_031425935.1 Gammaproteobacteria bacterium
ATGGCTCGCGAACAAAATATTAAAGTGGTTCCAATTCCAGGTGCATGCGCGATGATTGCCGCATTAAGTGCAGCTGGGTTGCCGTCCGATCGATTTGCCTTTGAGGGCTTTTTACCAGCCAAACAAGTTGCACGCTGTGCATTTTTACACACTATAGCTAACGATAGTCGTACTCTCATTTTTTACGAAGCGCCGCATCGAATTCTTGAAACATTACAAGATATGGCAAGTGTTTTTGGTGCTGAACGTGAAGTGGTTATGGCGCGCGAACTCACTAAAAATTTTGAAACTATAAAAGGCGATAAAGTCGGTGCGTTGGCTGAATGGGTCGCCGCTGACACCAATCAGCAACGCGGTGAAATTGTACTGTTAGTACAAGGAGTAAGTAAAACCGAAATGGCAGAAATGACGCTTGAGCATGAACGAGTAATGAAAGTTTTATTGGAAGAGTTACCACTAAAACAAGCGGCAGCGATTGGCGCTAAAATTACAGGGTTGAAAAAGAATTTTTTATATCAGTGGGCTTTGGCTGGGAGTGAAAAATCGATGCTTTAGTATGTGATTAAAAGCGATGTGATAAAAAGTGACGTGATAAAAAAGTGATGTGATTAAAAGTTAAAACAGTTAAAAGCCCAAACTTTTTTGGGCTTTTAACTGTCAGTTTATAACTGTCTACAGAGAGGCTCGCTACCTTTATGGGTAATAAATTTCACATTGACCAGGCCCGCTAATAAAAGCAGGAGCGGTGCAATCTCTTACACAACTTTTTGAAATGGATGAAGTGATTTGGCCGGTAATGGGGTCAACAACAGGGGCACCACCATAGCCTGTTAATTCAAAATCGGGAAACTTACATCCGTAAGGAGTTCGACAAGCCCCGTCTGAAAATTCATAACCATTTTCACAGGTTGTTGCCGCAGGTTTAATGGGTACATAAAATTGTTGCGCAACAAATTCAACACCGGTACCTGCAAATCCTTTATAAGTACGGTTCCTGCCGGCGGCTAGAAGTGTTTCCCCGTTAGCGAGTAGTGTTTGTGCTTCCTGAATTAACTCTGCACTAGCACCTGTTTTTTCCAAATTAATATTAGAAAGGCTGATGGTGCGGGAGTTACTATTCAATATGTTTTGGTCGTAACTAAAGCAAGGCGAACTTATACATACAATGCCATTATTTTCAATGCTAAAAAAACGCTCTGTCGCACTGGTTTGCGTTGCTGATTTGTAAGCGGCTTTTGCGGTAAAAACACCTAGCTTACCAAAACTAGCAAACTCCGCAGATGAAATGCTGCCGAGCAACAATAAAGGTGTGCGATTACTAAAACTTTGTTCATGCGCTAATGTGCCCGCACCGTAATTGATTGAAGCTACATAACATTCAGATTGACGTGTTCCATCTGCACAATATGTTAATTTTTTATTAACGGCTTTTACAAAGTAACCGCCGCACAATGGAGAAACACATTTGCGATAGTCAGGTCTTGCAGTGAAGTATTGCGCGTCACCGGAAGTGTTTACTTTGGCTACTAGAGAGTACTCAATTAGAGGGCCATCAAATGCGCGAGAGTCAACTGAGCCGCTAACTTTTAGAGAATTACCATCAAATGAAAAAGTCGCTTCGCGATTTGTACCGCCGCTATCTTCATTGGGGTCTTGCGGCAATTCAAAACCTACATCAGGAGTAGTAATGACTGCGGAGGATGTAAAAAATAATTGATTAGCATTGCTCGGTAAAAAACCAACAAACGAACCTGTTAAGCGAGCAGTAGTTGGCACACAGGGGTTTGTTATGCAGCGCGCTGGTGTTACAACAACCTTGCCTTCAATGATATTAAAAGGGTAGGAGCCGCGTGTTTGTGCGGAAGTAACCGCGGCGACAAAGCAACTTAATAAAATAACTAAAGAGCTAAAGATTTTTAATGCTTTCATTATTTTTTCCTCGTGGATGGGGGTTGAGGGTTTATTGTTCTGCAAAATAATATAGTAAATTTTACAGCAATAATAAATACGCCAGATTGGAGATACGATGTCAATTCCAAGTGGTGCCGCAGACAAACTAGCATCAGAGTTCGGATTAAATTGTAATTAAATGTACTTAACTAATAGGCGAGAATTAATTGTGTTGGTGCGTGCCATAATGATAATTATGGTGACATTTCCGTCATTTTTTATTCGATGCGAGACTGATTTTTTCTAGTTCAGTATTATGTTTTGTGATAAAAAGCTTTGTGAAGGCAAAAAATAATTTTATTGTTACTTAACAAATAAAAAAGCCGCGCCAGTTTAGCTGGCGCGGCTTTTCTTTTTCTCAATTACGACTTGTTAAAATTTAACCGTACCTTGTAATGCAACACTTCTGGGTTGTTCGTAGAATGCGTAAAAGCCAGTGCCTGATCCTCGAGTGAGTAAAGTGGCAAGTGGCAAACCGTTGGCGTAAGTTGTGATCGTTTCATCGGTGAGGTTTTGGCCAATCAATGCTAATTCCCACATATTGTCCACGCCACTCAACGCAATGCGGGCATTCAGTTTAACGTAAGAGGATTGCTCCATTTTCGACTCGAGGTCTGGCGTAGTAAAATATTTATCACTGTAAATTACATCAAGTGTGTTAGTGACTTTCATTCCATTGGAAAAGCCAATGCCATAATCCCAGCCAACATTGCCTTGAATTTTAGGAACAAATTCGCGAGTCATACCAGTGTGGTCACAAAAGCCATCTGTCTTTGGGGTTTGATAGAAAGAGCAGGGACCATTTTCGAATTTAGTAAATTCAAAATCAATGTAAGATGCGCCGCCACGCATTAATAGATTATCCGTAATTGCCCAGCGGCTATCTACTTCAACGCCCTGCACTACAGCTTCACCAGCGTTGGTGACAATGAAGCTAAAACCACCATCAAATTGACTGGTTTGCATATCCGTAAATTCTGAACGGAATGCTGCAAGGTTTACTTCTAAAGTGCCCTCGGCAAATAAAAATTTACCGCCAATTTCATAGTTTTTAACTTTTTCATCTTTGAATGGCCACGTACCTACAATGCCTGGGAGTACGCCACCATCTGCATCGGGTACGGCATTTGAACGTACGTCAAAACCGCCGGATTTAAAGCCAGTCGTAAAGCTCGCGTAGAGTCGATCAGTCTTATTTAAATCGTGCTGAACCGTTATTTGGGGGGTGAAGCTGGACTCATCATAGTCTCCCTCAACTGTGTGCGGATCTACTTTGAAAGTAGCCCAAAGTCGGTTGTAAGGGTCGGTTGCCGTGCCTTGTGGAAGCACCACACCTGATGGTGTTACATGATATTGATGGCGGCTAGAATCTTTTGTCTCTTGCGTGTACCGCCCCCCTAATACGACGCGATTACGATCATTTATATTCCAAGTGGCTTGAGCAAATGCTGCGTAAAGCCGAGTATCTTGATTAAAATCACGCTGGGTAGCGGCTCCCAGTAACGCAGGAGATACAGCTTTACTAATTACAATGCTATTAATGGGTACATTTACGCTATCGTGGAATTCAAGATTACTACCTTGATAAAATATTCCCGCTAACCAACTAATAGTTTGTTTTTCAGCGGAAGCAAGGCGGAATTCCTGGCTTGTTTGTTTGTAGTCTTCATTTGACACAATATTAAATATTGGAGATCCAGTAAAATCACAGTCGCAAAGCTCTTCATATGTATAACCATTATAGCCAGTGACTGACGTCAGTCTCATATCACCAATGTCACGTTCTACGGTGAGAGTCGCATTGCGGGTGTCGTTGTAACTATAGTCACCGTTGGACTCACGTTTGCCATCTTCAGTTGTGTCAATGGTGTAATTGCCAAGGGTGAAAGCTTCCAAAACTGACAGATAGGGGTTGGGATTAACGGTGCTTTTGCTAAGTGGTGTCATCGCTTCGATGTTGCGTCCATTGCTATCAAACGAACCATCTTCCAGCTTTAAAGTGATATCCCAAGCTTCCGTTGGTTTCCACTCAAGTGTGCCGCGCACAACGCGATCTTTATCAGCAGACTCATCGCGATTGAGCGTAGTGTTTTCGATAAAGCCATCAAAGGTTCTGTTCAATATTGCTATGCGACCAGAAACTGTTTCGCTGATCGGGCCAGACACCACCAATCGCACATCTTTCTCGCCATATTCTGGCTCGTAAAGCGCTGTTAAGCTGCCTTCAAGTTTGTCGCCTGGTTTTGCGGTAATAATACTAATAGCACCGGCAGTACTGTTTTTTCCAAACAAAATACTTTGTGGGCCCCGTAATACTTCAATGCGTTCTATATCTAAAAAAGGCGCACGAGCTAATTGCGCGCGGCCATAGTGAATTCCATCAATAAACATTGCTGTAGATTGTTCAAACCCTTGGTTAACGCCTGAACTAATGCCGCGAATGGCGATATTTGTACCTATCCCGGTTTGCGTCATATTAAAGCTGGGCACGTAATCAGATAGGCCTTGCGCGCTGGTGATGCCTGTTTTTTCGAGTTTGTCTCCGCTAACAGTGCTAATGGAAATGGGTACGTCTTCCAGTTTTTGCGCTCTTTTTTGTGCGGTAACGATAATTTCTTCAAGGGCGGGGGTATCAGCAGCAAGTACCGGAAAGCTTACGTAACTGGCAATGGCAATAGAAAGTAAATTGAGTTTTGACATTTTCATGTGGCTAGCTCCCTAAGTGTGGTTTTACGCATAGTATATGAATGTTGTTGAATAGTAATAGCTGAATTAACAGGAAAAGCCAGCAAAATGATATAGAAGATTAATTTTTATAACTTAATTTTCACAAATTTTCGGTTCCCGCGCTCTAGTTTTTTACTGATGGTTTCGTTACCGCTTGTACTTTTTTGGTCTTGACGTTAGTGTGCGCTCGGAGTTGGCCAGACAGTCGCTCTGGTGTTAACTACTCATCTCCCATGATTGCTCGATAAGAGACTTCTTGAGTGTTAGGTGGTGCGCCAGGGAGGAAAGTCCGGGCTCCATAGGGCAGAGCGCCAGGTAACGCCTGGGAGGTGTGAACTTACGGAAAGTGCAACAGAAAGTAAACCGCCTAAGTGTCCTAGCCGTTAAAAGCGAGGGCAACGGTAAGGGTGAAACGGTGCGGTAAGAGCGCACCGCGCGGCTGGCAACATCCGT
>JANPKH010000432.1:0-3569 GCA_031425935.1 Gammaproteobacteria bacterium
CGAACCAATCGAAACCCAAACCACCCAGTTGAATAAGCAGGAATAAATCTATTAACGATATAATTTTTTGCGTCTTCTTGTGTTTTTATTCCTCTGTCACCAATAAATTTTATCCACGATGGAGTGTTTAGTAATTCAAATATGAAGGAAGTTTCTTCAATTGTAATTTCAACAATTTCTAAGCGGGATGTAGTTAGAACAGTCATTTATCGTTCGATGATTTTTATAGCGGGATTATGAAAACGAGATCTTGGGAATGGTAGTAGTTGACCCGAATCGATTATCAATATATCTAAAAGGGCAATATTTTTCATACAATCAGGAATAAATCCTATGGAGCCGCAATACGACACATCCAATTCTTTTAACCTGGTCATGCTGCAGATAGCCGTTGGGAAAACATATAATTCATTTCTTCCCACATAAAAATATTTCATGTTCACAAGTTTGGAAAGCGAAAACGGTAACGTTAGTAGATCATTGTCGCCAATGTATAAATGTTCGAGTGCAATTAAATTCCCGAAATTTTCAGGAAGTGTTTTTAAGTCGTTGTAAGAAAGAAACAGTTGTTGCAAATTGGTTAGCTCGCAAATTTCGTTTGGTAATGAAGTAAGTAAATTATCTTTTATAGAAAGTTCCACTAGGTTTTTTAACTGTCCGATACTTGCTGGCAACTGTTTTAGTTTATTACTGCTTATGATACAACGCTCTAGTTTCTTCAGATCGCCCATATTCTCAGGCAATGAAATGAGTTTGTTGCGGAAAAGCTTTAGTTCTTTTAAGTTAGGAAGTTTGAATAATTCAGGAGGAAGCGTTTTGAAATCGTTGTTGCTCAGATCTAATATTTCAAGATTAACAAGTTTAGAAATGTTTGCAGGAATAGAATCCAGTTTTTTAAAAGTGACTTTTAGTTTATAAACTTGAGCGGGATTTTGAAACGCTTCTTCAAAAGATCTATACACTCTATCCTTTTGAGAAAAGCAAATTGTAGAAAGTAAAATTGAAATGAAGATAACCAGGTATTTTTTCATGATGAATTAGTTTAAATCCCGGGGATGTGATAAATGTTTTAACCCTAGTCCCCATTTGAAGCGGGACCCGGGCTAAAGTTATACGTAAGCAATGCTTACATGTTTCCGATCAATACAGCAAGGATAATAATAAAAACGAGCGCACCTAAAATGCTCATGCTTACAATAGCACAAATTCTTCCGCCATTCATGTTTTTGTATGATGCAATCGTGTATGCACCCGGATTCATCTCATAGTTGGCTTTGCATTCTTTTGCCTTCGAAACAGCAATAATTGCCAAGATCAAACCAATGATGCCTAAAAGCACCAATGATAAAATTCCTAATACTAAAACAGTAGTAGCTCCGGGAAGTTCCTTTGCTGGTTGAAAAGTTACATTTCCTTGATTGGGTATTGCATTTTCCATAGGTGTATTTTTTTACTAAGATAGTACTTTATCTTAATCGTTTTAAGAAGCGCATGTTTTATCTAACACGCTGAAACAGTATTAATTATCGTTGAAAATGGAGTATTATACCCTGGTTTCGGGAACTAACTTTGGTTATTAACGTAAAACAGATATCGTTCTTTTTTTAAAAGGAGGTAATGTGAATTTTACATATGGCCGAAATAAAATAATATTTTCCTTGTTCATCAGTATAGGAATAGTTTGTATTTGCTTCTCCATTTTCAGAAGAGAGCTGAACGAACAAAGCACTCTTGTGCCCAACACCTACGATTTGTCCCAAATAAAAAAGCGAGGAAAAATAATTGCCCTCACCGATAATTCTTCCACTAGCTTTTATATCTACAAAGGCGACTCACTGGGTTATGAATACGAACAGCTGCAATTATTTGCAAAAGAAATGGGTTTAGAATTGCAAATGATTGTTGCTAAAAACATGGATACCATTTTTAATCAGCTGAATGCTTGCGAAGTAGATATCATTGCGGCTAATTTAACCGTTACAAAAGAACGCTCAGAGTTGGTTGATTTTTCTGCACCATTGCTGCTGGCGCAACAAGTTTTAGTTCAACGAAAACCAGTTGGTTGGGAAAACATGTCGATCAAGGAAATCGAGGAACAATTGATCCGTAGCACCGTAGATTTAAATGGTAAAAATATTTTTGTCCGGAAAGGTTCTTCTTTTTATGCCCGATTAAAAAGTTTATCGGAAGAGATCGGAGAGAAAATAAATATCATAGAAGCTCCGGGAGAAGTGAATACCGAACAATTGATAGGCATGGTGGCAAACGGACAAATTGATTACACCATTGCCGATGAAAATGTTGCACTCAACAATCAAACTTATTTTTCAAACATAGATGTGGGAACACCGATTAGTTTTCCTCAAAAGATTGCATGGGCCATACGAAAAGATTCCCCTGAATTATTAAATGCATTGAACGCCTGGATCGAAGCAAGAAAAACTTCAAAAGAAAATACAGAATTATATGCAAAGTATTTTAAAAAGAAAAAATCACATGGCAGCGGAATCGGAAAATATATTTCTTATTCAAATGGAATTATTTCGGAATACGATGAGTTAATAAAAACGTATAGCAAAAAAATAGATTGGGATTGGCAACTGTTGGCGTCACTCATTTATCAAGAATCCCATTTTTCACCAACTGCCCGCTCATGGGCGGGAGCCAATGGATTTATGCAGCTCATTCCCGCAACAGCAAAACATTATGGACTCGACACGATTGATGCAACGGCTGAACAAAGTTTAAAAGCAGGAACAAGTTTTATCGTGGACCTGGATAGGTATTGGAGAAAATATGTGCCCGATAAACAAGAAAGAATAAAATTTGTATTGGCTTCTTACAATGCTGGTCTGGGTCATGTGATAGATGCGCGGAATCTTGCCGGAAAATATGGAAAGAAACAAAACGTATGGACTGGCAACGTAGAGAACATGATCTTACAAAAATCAAATCCACTTATTTATAATGATCCGATTGTGAAGTGTGGCTATTGTCGCGGACAAGAAACGTATTTGTATGTGAAAGAGATCATCAAGCGTTACAATCATTATAAAACGATGCCCGATGTTATTACTCCAGCTTTAGTAAGCAATTAAGCGTTGTTCCAGCGCTTTGATCTCCACGCTGCTTGCTGAGTTTTATTAAGGAAGGTCCACGCTACAATTCTACTGATCTTATTCCCTTGTTTCATTTCAATGGTTCTCACTTCTACTGCATTCACTTTTTCTAATTCATAATAAATGCTTTTTAAATTTTCGCTTTTCGATACAAGAGATGAAAACCAGAAGCAATTGGAGAAAAACTCAGCACTTTCTTTTATCATTTTAGAAATGAATTCTTTTTCGCCTCCCTTGCACCATAACTCTGCATTTTGTCCGCCAAAATTCAAAACAGGATTCCTGGTTTTTCTTCCGCTCAAGTTATTTACTTTACGCATTGTGCCTGCTTGAGCTTCTGCTAGTGAGGAATGGAACGGTGGATTACAAATGGTCATATCAAATACTTCATCTGATCTTATGATCCCTTTAAAAATATGTTCAGCCGAATTTTGTTTACGGAGCTCTATG
>JANPKH010000433.1:0-2000 GCA_031425935.1 Gammaproteobacteria bacterium
GCCGTCTAGAAAACGATGAGGTCGCAAATCTAAAACACAACAGTAGTAGTTTAGATCATCTTGAATTAGAGTTAGATGAGCATATAAAACTTTCTAATTATGCAGCGAATTCTTATGATGAGAAGTATCTATCTTGCGATACAGCTACATTAAGTGTAACTAAATTTGAAGAAAGTTTACTTCAACTTCACACTCAATCAATGATATCAAAATCTTTAGCAATTGATCTGGGATGTGGTACAGGAAGGATGATCCAACCCTGACTTCACGGATACCCCATTAAGAGAATACAATTCTCTAAAATGAGGTTAACCAATGAAAGCACCAAATCCAAAACCTAAGAATATTCGTCAAAAATATAGCCCCCAATTTAAAGATCAAGCAGTTGAGCGAGCGTTAAAAGAGGGTGTTTCTCAAGTTGCAAAAGATCTTGGTATTAAAGAATCATTACTTTATTACTGGCGCACTCAAAAGAAAAGGGGTGGCGACAGTATTGAAAATCAAAAGCTGCAACAGGCAGAAATGGCGAAGCTTAAGCGTGAGCTAGAGCGTTTACAACAGGAGAATGCCTTTTTAAAAAAGGTGGCAACGTACTTCACGAAAGAATCGAAGTGAGGTACGCAATGATAAATAAACACTTTAAATTATTTTCAGTAAAAATGATGTGTGATCTATTGCTTGTATCTACCAGTGGATATTACGACTGGCGTGCTCGAAAGCCATCCACGAGAGCATTAGAAAATATTGAATTAACGCAAAAGATAAAAGCGATTTTTGATAAGGAAAAATCTCGTGCAGGTGCTAAGCGTATTGCAAAGCGTTTAAACTCCCAGGGAGTATCTGTTGGTCGACATCGTGTTGCTAAAATAATGCGATTGAATAAATGGCGGGCTAAAGCTGCAAAGAAATTCAAAGCGACAACCAACAGCAATCACCATTTACCAGTGGCCGCTAATTTATTGCAGCAAAATTTTACGGCCGCACGTCCGAATGAAAAATATGTAACTGATATCACTTATATTTGGACTGAAGAAGGTTGGTTATATCTTGCGACAGTAATGGATTTATATTCACGCATGATTATTGGTTGGGCAATGTCAGAACGAATGACTTCAAAACTCGTGAGTGACGCATTACAAATGGCGCTCTGGCATCGTAAAATGCCACGTGATGTTATCGTTCATTCCGATCGTGGGAGTCAGTATTGTTCTCATGAATATCAACGCTTATTGTCTGAGAATGGTCTTATTTGCAGTATGAGTAAGCGTGGTGATTGCTATGATAATGCAGCGATGGAAAGCTGGAATCATAGTTTTAAAGTGGAGGCAGTACATGGTGAGAAATTTTTAACACGTGCTGATGCAAAAAATCATGTGTTTGAATATATTGACGTGTACTATAATCGAGATCGTCTTCATTCTAAACTTGGTTATTTAAGCCCAGTTTGTTTTGAAGAACTTAATGCAGCTTAGTGGAGTGTCCGTTTTTTCGGGGCGAGATCATATGTCGAAAGTGATAACTTATTTATGACCACAACGATGGTGGCTCAATCAGATTCATCGGCACCTGTAATAGATGCCATTACGTTTATTTTAACCAAAGGAAAATTAATTACTGTCCGCTATATCGAACCGTTGTCATTCCAGTTATTTATTTCTATATTGTTACACCCAGGGGATAAAAATTATACTCCAGAAAAAATATTGATAGGTTTATTAGAATCAATCACCGACAGATTAGCTGATATTTTAGAAAAAGTTAGTCATAAATTTGATGAGATATCGCAGTCTATATTTAGACAAAATGCGCAAGAGCTAAATTCAAAAAAGATTGATTACCAGCAGATTTTACAAAATATTGGAGCAAATGGTGATCTTGGAACAAAAGTTCGAGAAAGTTTATTATCTTTTATTCGTTTGCTTTCTTTTCTCGATGAAAATTCCAACTCTCGATTATCTATAAAAGAGAAATCAAGTTTAAATTTAATGAACAAAGATACC
>JANPKH010000434.1:0-4711 GCA_031425935.1 Gammaproteobacteria bacterium
GGTAGTTTTTAAATAAGCATCCAATTTTAATTCGTCCAATGCTGCCAACGTTAATTGCGTGGCCTCTAGCATACTGCGCCAGGGCAATGCTGGGTCAGGGTCTAAATCGAGGACAATGCGATCCGGTTTTTCAATTTTATCGCTGCAAGAACCCCAGGTATGAAATTCAATCGTGCCCATCTGCACGGCGCCTACAAGTGCATGAGCGCTATCAATTACCATTAATGCTGCGTGGCCGGGGTCAAGCGCAGTATCCAGATGTTTGATTTTTGGAATAGCTAAATGCTCTGTATGTTTTTGAAAAAATTGTTCGCCACTTATACCGTCCGGTGCGCGTAAAATGGAAACTGGGCGACGCCTTAAATGAGGCAAAATCCAATCAGAAATCTCGCCATAAAATAACGCTAAATCTTTTTTGGTCGCTTTAGAATCGGGATCAACAATGCGACCTGGATGAGTAATAATAATTGTTGAATCTTCCACCTTCCTGGTATTTTTTTCCGCTGCTTTTTGAACGGGAGGTTTTTTTGCAGCATTGGCTTCTACAGTTAATTTATGATTAGCTTCTTTATCACTAATTTTATTGGCTGTAGCATCTTTAATAGCCGCATTTTTAACAGTCGCTTTTTTTACAACTGATTTTGTTTTAGGTTCAAGTGTAGTAACAGACATTTTATTCTCCTCAATAGCTGACGGCTGGAGCTCATTCGGAGACAGCGCTTTTTCACGAATAATATCGCGTGCAGGTTTATCGCTACGCAAAGCAATGAATGCGGCTTGGCGCAAAATGGCATCGCCAGTCCATTCCGCAAATTCCACTTCACACACCAGTGTAGGTTCCAACCAATGCACACCCCGTGTTTGTGCACCTTGCAATTTTTGCGCAAGGGGAGATGTATCGCGTTCCAATTTTTTTATTTGTTCATAAAGTTTTTGCAAACTCGCTTCAGTGAAACCTGTGCCAACTCGACCGGCATAACGCAACTCCGGGTTATCTGCTTGATCATGTACCGCCACCAGAAGCGCACCAAAACCTGTGCGACTACCTTGCGGTTTTGTATAACCAACTATCACAAATTCCTGACGCAACCGACATTTAAGTTTGATCCAGTCACCGCTGCGTCTCGACACATAAACGCTACCCGCACGTTTGCCGATAATTCCTTCCAGCGACATAGCACAGGCACTCGCTAAAACACTATGGTGGCTAGCTTTAATAGACGCCGAAAATCGCAACGGAGTTTTCGCAGTTGCTGGCAGAATTTTTTCCAATTCAGCACGCCGCTCTTCCAACGGAGTTACGCGCAAATCGCAACCGTTAAGATAAGGTGCGTCAAAAAGGTAATAGACAATGTGATGACTACGGCCAA
Organism: Gammaproteobacteria bacterium; assembly: GCA_031425935.1. Lineage (GTDB taxonomy): Bacteria > Pseudomonadota > Gammaproteobacteria > Pseudomonadales > Cellvibrionaceae > Cellvibrio. Next base: position 1,371 of record JANPKH010000434.1, read on the forward strand.
TCTCAAAGGCACTTTGCAGCGCCTGGAAATCTGGCAACCCTTTTTCATTCAGCACCACAACTTCACCGTCTAACCACGAGTCTTTTAACTTAAGCGCTGCAATCGCTTTTGCCTGTAGTGGCAAACGCGCAGTCCAGTCATTACCGTTACGAGTGAACATGCGCACTTCCCCGCCGATAATCCGTGTGAGAATTCGATAGCCATCAAATTTAATTTCATACAACCAATCACCATTCGGTGGCGCACTAACAAGCGTGGCGAGTTCAGGTGAAAAATTTTGTGGTATTGCAACCTCTTTAATCGACATAGTGTTGGTTGCGTTTTTCGCTAATGGTTTAACAGCGTTAGATAATTGCTTAACCGCTTTGGTAGCAACGGCTTCTTTGACGGGTAGTTTTTCGGCAAATGAATTTTTAGCGGCTAAGTTTTTAACAGTGGAAGATGCAGATTTTTTGTGGTTAATAATTGCACCACTAATAACACTTTGTGGTTGTGCAGCAACAACATCGTATTCATCCGCAGCACGCGCTGCTTCATCGCGCTCTTTAATAAGTAACCATTGTTCTTTGTCACCGCTACCACGTAAATTAGTACGCACTAATGTCCAATTGCCCGTGAGTTTTTCGCCAATCAACGTAAATTTTAGCTTACCGGTTTTATACGCAACATCAGCGTCGCTGTGTGGTTGCCATACGCCGCGATCCCACACAATAACGTCACCACCACCGTATTGGCCTTGCGGAATACTGCCCTCAAAGTTTGCGTAACTTATCGGATGATCTTCAACATGCACGGCTAAACGTTTGTCTTTCGGATCAAGGCTCGGCCCTTTGGGCACTGCCCAGCTTTTCAGCGTGCCGCCCAACTCTAAACGGAAATCGTAATGCAAACGCCGCGCATCGTGCTTTTGAATTACAAAACTTAAAGCATGAGCTGTATTTTTGCTTTTCTTTGTAGAAGCTTCATCTGGCGGCTCGGACGTCAGATTAAAATTGCGTTTGCGGTTATATTCACTTATTGGTTTGTTCATCTTAATTCACCTGTAAGCCGTTTACTTTCGCGCCGATTTAGCAGCAGGCTTTTGTGTCGACGCAGGCTTTTCTTTCGACGCAAGCTTTTGATTTGACGCAAGCTTTTCTTTCGACGCAGCCGCATCCTTTATTGGCGTAGGCTTGGCTGATGTCTTTTTCGCCGGCGTTAATTTAGCCGGTGTACTTTTTAGTTTGGTCGCCGTGGCTTTTGTTTTCTCGGGCGCGCCTTTGCTACCCGCTTTGCCAGCTAAACTGCGCTTCAGTAATTCAGTAAGGTCGATAATATCCGCGCTCTTACGTTCTTCCTCTCCCGCTTCAGTTTCTACGTTTTCAATTTTGCCTTCCTGTGCTTTTTTATCCACTAACTGCATAATTTTTTCTTGAAAATTATCGTGATAATCTTTGGGTTGCCACTTCGCTGTCATATCTTCTACTAAACGACGCGCCATTTCCTTTTCACCTTTGGTAAGCTCGGCGTCTACCGTTTCACTACCAAGTTCCAACGTCTCTAAACTGCGCACTTCGCTTGGCCAACGCAATAACACCAACACTAAAGCTGACTCAAGTGGCATAAGCGCAGCCAGATGTTGGCGCATATGTAAAATCACATTTGCTAAAGCAACCTTGCCAGTATCTATCAAAGTTTCGCGCAACAACGCGTACACTTTTTCTCCGCGTTTTACCGGGGCCAAATAATAAGGTGTTTCAATATGCGGTAATGGAATTTGCTCACTGTCAACGAAGGCAAAGATATCAATCGTTTGAGTAGACTTAGGATGCGCAGCGCGAATTTCTTCTTCGCTAAGCACAACATAACGCCCTTTTTCATAAGCAACTCCTTTGACGATATGTTCTTTACCGACTTCTTCGCCAGTCACCTTATTGACACGCTTATAACCCACCGGATCCATAGTGCGTTCGTCAAGCCAATCAAAATCCACATTGTCAGAAGCAGTAGCCGACACCAACCCTACAGGAATATGAACTAACCCGAAACTTATTGCGCCTTTCCAAATTGCTCGTGCCATGACAAATTACCTGTAGTAAATTTTTTGATATTTCGCTGATGCTTTACACTGACGTTATTTACAGTGACGTTAAATGTAGTAATTAGAATATTGTTCATACCCATCTTTTATAATTGATTGCAATTTATTTTTAGGTTCGCTGGCGTACTGAATCCACACTTTAATTTATTCATTCTTAATTTTTAAAATACATACTTGGCGTAGATAAAAATACATTATCTGAAAAATTAGATTTCTAATTTAAAAGTGATTGAATTTTAAAAATGATAGGTGGTAAAAGTTTATGATTAATACAATGACTAGTGTAAGTAGTACGGAAAGATGAGTACTGGGAATGGTAGTATCGCGAATGGCAGTATCGCCAAGGCCGAACGCCTCACTCCCGACATTCGTGTCGGCATTTCCGGCTGGCGCTACGTTCCCTGGCGCAGTACTTTTTATCCCAAAGGTTTAACGCAAAAGAAAGAACTTTTTTTTGCGTCGCGTACCGTTAACAGTATTGAAATTAATGGTTCTTTTTATGCGCTGCAAACCCCCGAGCGCTACACTAACTGGTATGCAGATACACCTAAAAATTTTATTTTTAGCGTTAAAGCGCCCCGCTACATTACGCATATCCAGCGGCTGCGCGAAGTGGAAAAACCTATCGCCAATTTTTTTGCGTCTGGCTTATTGCAGCTAAAAAATAAACTCGGCCCTATCCTCTGGCAATTTCCTCCTAGTTTTAAATTTGATAAAGCGCAGTTTGAACATTTCCTGCAGCTGTTACCAAGAGATACCCATGCAGCTGCAGCCTATGCAGAAAATTGCGACCCCGCATTAAAACGAACAGATATCGAGAAGCCATCAAAACATTCTTTGCGCCATTGCATTGAAATTCGCAACGAAAGTTTTAGAACAGAAGAATTTGTCGCGCTATTACGTGAATACAACGTGGCGTTGGTAGTGGCCGATACCGCAGGAAGATGGCCACAAATAGAAGAAATCACTAGCGACTTCGTCTATATGCGCTTACACGGAGATGCAGAACTTTACCGCAGCGGCTATTCGGATGCTGCGCTCGAGCGTTGGTTTCAACGAATGAAATTATGGAGCCAGGGCAAACAACCAGCAGACGCCAAACTGATTAATGATTCAAGTAACACGCCCCAGCCAGAAAAAACCTCCGTACGTGATGTGTACTGCTACTTTGATAACACCGACAAATTATGGGCACCTTACGATGCTCGTAAAATACTGGAAAAATTTAACCTAGCTGATACCTTGGAAGCCGAACCGGGAA
>JANPKH010000435.1:0-2211 GCA_031425935.1 Gammaproteobacteria bacterium
CGATTCAAGATTTGCAAGAAGGTGTTAAACGTTTAGGGTTGCCAGCCATGTTGAAAACCCGTCGTTTTGGCTATGATGGAAAAGGGCAGTTTAAGTTAACGACTGAAGCAGACATCCTGACTGCGTGGAATGTATTAGGCCAAAGTGCATTAATTCTTGAAGGTTTTATTCAATTTAAGACGGAAGTGTCGATCATTGCTGTACGAGATGTGAAAGCGAATGTTGCATTTTATCCGTTAACACAAAATTGGCATCGTGATGGTATCTTACGCTTATCTAAAGCGCCCTTTGATAACATCCGCTTGCAAAAAATTGCCCAGGATTATGCGGCACGACTATTGAATCATACCGATTACGTCGGAGTTTTGGCAATTGAATTTTTTGTGACAGAGCAAGGCTTAATTGCCAATGAATTTGCGCCACGCGTCCACAATACGGGGCATTGGACTATTGAAGGTGCTGAAACTTCCCAATTTGAAAACCATATCCGTGCAATCTGTGGTTTGCCGCTTGGTTCAACCGCATTACTTCAGCCTAGCGTGATGATTAACTGCATTGGCGATATGCCCAATATCCAAGAAATTTTAACTTTTCCTAATACTCATTATCACGATTACCAAAAGCCTGCCCGTGCAGGGCGCAAAGTAGGGCATATCACTATTCGAAGTAACCATTTTGAACTATACCGTGAGTTAATTTACAAGATTGCTACAGTTAATATTGACAAATAGCGTTTCATCTTTAAAAGCTAAAAGTAATCTTTGACCTCTGTTGCCTCTGTTTAACATCGCTGCACGACATTTTTTTAAGACAGTGAAATGCGTTCATTATTGTAAACTTTTTAATTGATCTTCTAATTTTTTTATATCGTATTCTATTTTTTCTAATTCGATTTTGTCAGCTTTCCACGCCAATGGATTTTTTTCATGATAATTTCTCGACTTCGGATCGTCTTTCAAAAAACTGTTTAAATTACAGGTAGTTATCATTTCCGAGGCACTACAAAGCTGCTTGATGGGTAAATTTTTCATGCCATTTTATATTCAGTGCCTGATAGACTTTCATACCCTCAGGAGGCGGGTCTTCAAGGAGGGTATAAATGTTATTATCAGCATGATGTACCTTAGTCACTCGTATTTGATCGAGTAATCTAAATAAAAATTATCGCAGCAGGCCTTGCGAACCGCGTTCTTACCGATAGTGATCTTCACACCTTTGTCGGGGGAACGGTTGCCGCCCGCTATGGCATGGTGAATAAGGCTTTAAAAAAAGCGGATCTCATTAAAATTCGGCGGCTCAGCTATCTGGTGAGCAGTTTGCGTATTGATAGAGAAAAGCTAGACCAAATTGATGCCAACCATTTTGTTGAAATTAAAAATGTTTATCGTTCAAGGCGAGTCTTGAATTTCTTAAATAACCTTAAAAAAGAGCTTGGAAAATAATGGCTAATATTATTAATCAAAGGCTGGAGGCGTACCGCAATGGCTTACGGTTAGAAAAGGGTGAATTCGAAGATGTACAGGAAGCATTGGCAACACCCACACCCGCTCTTATTAGTTAGGGGATCTGCGCCACAGGAAGCAACCGGACAACTTCCAAGACCTTGAGGGGGAGTAAAAATACTTAAAATGAGATTTTCGCTGTTTACAGTATTAAATCGGTGTGTCAAACTTCTACTGAAAACAGCGAAAACCCTTTTTGGAGTATTGTTTATGAGCGACGGGGCTTTTGTCGGCAGAAGCGAAGAGCTTGCCGAGTTAGAACGTTTTACCAAAAAAACATCCGCGTCGTTTATTGTCGTTCGAGGGCGAAGGCGGATTGGAAAAAGCCGATTATTGGCAGAGTTTGCCAAACGATATACGGCGTATCTATTTTCAGGCTTGGCGCCTACCGATAAGACGACGCGCCAATCACAGCGAGATGAATTTTCTCGGCAATTAAGTTTACAGACTGGCTTGCCAGAGCTAAAGGCTGATGATTGGGGAAAGTTGCTATTTCTTTTGGGTGAAAAGATAAAGCGAGGAAGAGTAGTCGTTGTCTTTGATGAGATTTCGTGGATGGGCTCCCAAGACCCTGATTTTCTTGGGAAGATTAAAAATGCCTGGGATAACCAATTTAAAACGGGTGGTAGCGTCCAGGAGCTAACGGACCTGTGTCAGAAAAATGCCAATTATGTGCTCCAGTGCTGGTGGGAACTGGCAGATCGGCTCA
>JANPKH010000436.1:0-8589 GCA_031425935.1 Gammaproteobacteria bacterium
GCATTTCAATTGGGTTAGTTATTGCGGTGGTTTCGACCCAACTACTTGTCGTTACATCTAATTGGTAATTTTTTGAATTACTTTTAAAGCACGCGGTATTGTTGTCATTGCCGCAGGTTCCTAGTTGAATAATAGATGGCGGCAAGCCAAAATTTTTGTTGATACGCTCTACTAAATCGCCTCGTGTTGTTATGAATAAAATTTCTTCCGCGCAGGAAGCTGCAACAATTTGTTCTTGTTCGCTTGCTAAAGCCATGCCCGAAAAAGGTTTTTGGCAGTGGGTTAGTTTATCTCCGTTATGATAAAGATGTTCGCCACTGTGAGAGAACCACTGGTTGGTAAACAAGTATGAACTTACGGAAGGGCGCTCAATGCCATAAATTTTTAGAATGAGAGATTGATAAACTGGTTTGTGTGCGAAGTTAAAAAAATCTGTATGGTTTAGTAGAATGCCAGTAGCACTTAGCCACATCACAACTACTATAAGGCCCAAACCCAGGCGTCGATGCCAACGCCATAAAAAGCTGCGCCATTGTTTTTTCATGCAGTTAACCGACTTAATTACAAAGATTTAATGGGCTGATTTGGCAGAGCGTAACTCTGCAGCTTTGGCTTGCTGATCTAATAAGAGTGCAAGTCTAGCGCTTTTTGTTAATGCTCGCACTGAAAGAGTGGCGCCGCTGATGCCATCAATATTTTTATTTAGTTTATGGTTTGGTTGAGCTAGCGTTATGTTGTTAAATTGCTCTACAAAAAAATCGTAACGAACTTCCCCTCCCCGAATTTCACGATACTCCATTACGCGCAGTAATTGAATTTTTTGTTGTTCAATCACAATGCCGAGAGTGATCGGCAGTTCTTTGCCAATCTCTTCCAGTATCCAGGCTGTACGTTCTCCGTGTTGAAAATATCGAATACGCAAAGGCAAACTGTGATTAACGATTGCTTCGGCTGCTGTGCGATCTTCCGGTGTAAGCCAAAAAGTTTTACTGGATGGGGTTTGAGTGAATGCCTGTTGTAAGAAATCTTCTTGAGTTAAAAAAACACCGCGTTGTGCCATGCAAGGCATGCAGAAAATGAAAAGTAAGTTAAGCAGAAGCCATTTCGGCGAGGGTAAATGTAAATGGCGCATAGTTAGTTGGTTTGAAAATTAGGAGTTTCATTATAAAGCTGAAGCTTAACAAGCGGGTAGAAAAAAGCGCAGACTAATTGTCTGCGCTGTGATATTTAAAATGAATAACCAACACCCAAATTAAAACCGCTAAATTCATCTTTTAATGTTGGCGCACTTTGCTCGAACAAATCAAATTTAAATACAGTTGATTCGGTCAACCAAAAGTTCACACCCACACTGCTTTCATTGTATTCAGAGTCAGCTGCATCGCTAGCTTGATTGTCCCATAAGCTGTAACGAGCGAAAACTCCCCATTGATCATTGAGGCGGTAAGAAGGTTCGATATACCAGCCTTTTTGTTCATCTGCACCGGAAGCAATAGTTTGGATCGCATCATCAATATCCCACTCCGCATAAAGTGCTCGCACACTAAACTGTCCTACTTGATATTGAACATGTGCTTCCATTAACACCGCATCAACTGCGGTTGCTGCTGCGCCTTGTAAAAAGTCTTCTTGATATTGAACACTGCTAGCCACCTCTAAACCGGCAATACCGGTAAATTTTACGCGCCCTGTGTAAGCCTTGCTTTTGGCTTTTGCTTCAGAGACTTTTTGGCGGCCGTCACGCACTAGGAATTTTTTATCAGGTAGAGCCAAACCTGAATGCGCCGCTACATCATAAGACCAACCTTCGGCCAACTCACCATTGAATGCGGCGCCACCTTCCCACCAAGTGGCGGGAATAATTTTGTTTTCTACTGTATTGCGCTCAACACCATAAAAAGTATCTGGTTCATGGGTTTCGTTAATGATGCCGACAGGTACTAAAAATACACCTGTTTTCACGTTGTGTTTGCTGGCAAAATCCCATTGAAGATAGGCTTGTTCCAGTTCGACTTCACCCTTTTTACCTTCGCCGGCTACGGCATGTTCAAGTTCGAACTCGGAGAAAAAGCGAACTGAATCGGTGAATTGATGGCCAAAAAGAAGTACAAATCGGTGAAAATCCATTTCTCGTTTATCTTGTCCAGTGGCCAATTGATTGTTCCACTGGTTGTAATGCAATTCGCCATAACCACCAATAAATGTTTTATTTTCTCCCGCTGTGCCGGTAGTTCCCGCCACGGCATCAGCCGTAGCCTCTATTTTTTTGTCGCTTTCTTTTACTTGTTGCTCCGTCTGCTCAAGTTTTTCCTTAAGCTCATCAATAGTAACCTGTTGTTTTTTAATGGCTTTCCATAGCTCGGATTCCGTTGCTGACTCAGCATGCGCCTGCGCACAAAGTAAGCCACAGAATAGGGGTAAAAATGAATATTTAAACATGGTGGGAACCTTATCAAATGAGAATTAATGTCATGTGTCACTTTAATCTATACGGAAATTAATATCAACTGTCGTTCTTATTAATTAAGTCATGACAAAAATGGCGGGATGTCGTTTTATTTAGTCCCCTTCTTATAGCTGTTACCCTGCTGGTTATATGGCTATAATGCGCGCACTTTTCGCGCTCCCTTACGATGTTTTGCACGCTGCTGCCGTGCGAAAAAATAAATAATTACCTACTTTAGCCATCAACCAGTGATCTCTATGACTACCGAAACTCTTCCAGCACATGACGAAAACAAACTCATCGCCGAACGCCGTAGCAAGCTCGATGCGATTCGTGAAAAAGGTAATGCCTTCCCTAATGATTTTCAGCGCAAGCATAAAAGCCTTGAGTTGCAAAATGCCTTTGGTGAAAAAACCAAAGAAGAATTGGAGGAATTGAATCATGTTGTCAGTGTTGCCGGCCGCATTATGGCTAAGCGTGGCCCATTTTTAGTATTGCAAGATGGTGATGGCAGCATCCAGTTGTATGCTGACAAAATTACGCAAGAAATTATTAAGGATAAATGGGGTGTATGGGATATTGGCGATATTGTCGGTATTAAAGGTGCGCTGCATAAATCTGGTAAGGGTGATTTGTATGTAAACCTGGAAGAGTATCAACTGCTCACCAAAGCTTTGCGCCCGCTGCCAGATAAATATCACGGCTTGCACGATCAGGAAATTCGTTATCGTCAGCGTTACGTGGATTTAATTGTAAACCCCGAAGTACGTGACACTTTCCGTTTACGTTCGAAATGTATTAATTTTATTCGCCAATACATGGTAAGCCGCGATTTTATGGAAGTGGAAACGCCAATGTTACATGTTATTCCTGGCGTCGCTTCAGCCAAACCATTTGTTACTCATCACAACGCACTCGATATGGAAATGTATTTGCGAATTGCACCAGAACTTTATTTGAAGCGTTTGGTTGTTGGTGGTTTTGAGCGCGTGTTTGAAATTAATCGCAACTTCCGTAACGAAGGTGTCTCAACGCGTCACAACCCTGAATTCACGATGATGGAGTTCTATCAAGCCTATGCAGATTACAAAGACTTGATGGATTTAACCGAAGATATGCTGCGCAAAATGTGTTTGGAAGTGATGGGTACCACCACGTTGAAATATCAAGAAAGCGAATACGATTTTGGTAAACCATTTGCCCGTTTGTCAGTTGTTGATTCGGTGTTGCAATACAACCCTACAATTACTCGCGAACAATTAAGTACTATCGAAGGAGCTACGAAAGTAGCTAAAGATTTAGGTGTTCACATTAAAGATTCTTACGGTCTCGGAAAAATTCACATTGAAATTTTTGAAGAAACTGTTGAACACAAATTAGATCAGCCGACTTTTATTACTGAATATCCGATTGAAGTTTCACCGCTTGCTCGTCGTAATGATGATAACCCTGCTGTTACAGACCGCTTTGAATTTTTTATTGGCGGTCGTGAACTTGCCAATGGTTTTTCTGAATTAAATGATGCGGAAGATCAAGCAGAGCGCTTCATGCAACAAGTGCGTGAAAAAGATGAAGGCGATGATGAAGCTATGCACTACGACGCTGATTTTGTGCGCGCATTAGAATACGGCTTACCGCCGACCGCAGGCGAGGGTATTGGTATTGATAGATTAGTAATGTTGTTCGCCAATGCACCGTCAATTCGCGACGTGTTGTTATTTCCGCATATGCGGCCCGAGTAAAAATATTGTTGTTATTTTTTAATTATGGAGATTTAAAATGAAAAAGATTTTATTAATAATTTTGATAAGTGTTGCTGCAGGTTTTGCAGAAGCGCACGATGGTAATAATGGCTGGGTTACTGTTAATAATATGCAATTATGGTCAAATACCTATCTCGATCCGCAAATTAGAGTAGTTTTGACGGGAGATACATATTATAACCCTGCAGTTTCTTGTGCTAGCGTAGATAGCTATATGGTTTCAACAGCATTAACTGAAAAGCAACAGGATAGAATATATAGCACCATGTTAAGTGCTGTGATGGCAAAAAAATCTATTATGTTAAGGTTAGATACTAATAATTGCGAAAATGGTAGGCCTAGAATTATTAATGTAGCAATTCAGTAATTACATTAAAATAAAAAAGCGCCAGTTTGGCACTGCTGTCCCACAGTTTTAAATAAAAGAAAAGCCTGTCTCTTAAGTTAATACAATGTGAGTGCGAACAAGCATTAGAAAACAAAGGAGACAGGGTTGTCACAACACTTGCCATCCACGCTTTACGAAATTTATCGATTGCTAAAGCGCTGCCAATCGATGCCCAGCCAACACCAATTTCGTTTTAAAAATCCATTTTATTCAGCTTTCTAGCGCGCATGCGAAAACGAGGCGCCCCTCGGTTGCGTCGTATTGGTTATCGAGATCCGCTAACGGGTCGCTTTTACGAATTTCTCACCAATCATTTTCGCCTATCTGCTTACACGATTGCTGCGATTTACAAAGATCGCTGGAGGGTAGAATTATTTTTTCAAAGCTATTAAGCAGAGCCCGAAAATAAAAGCTTTAATGGGCACTTCAAGGAAAGCTGTATTAACGCAGATTCGGATTGCGATGATTACCTATTTATTATTGGCGTTTGCACGTCACAGCGCGAAAGCTGGCTGGACCGTCCAACGCATTATGCGAATGATTCAGTTGAATTTATTTGAGCGCAGAAGCTTAAAAAGCATTCTAATTCCTGACCCAACAGACCTTAAAAAAACGAACCTCAAAATGACGCTCGCTTTGTGAGGGTTAAGTGTGGGACAGAAGTTGCCGTGAGGCGCTTTTTTTTGAATTTTTAGTCTCTGCCCAAATGGATAAGCAATCTCAATTTAATCCAATACGAGAATCATGAGTGTTCTGCGCTTCGGTGCTGTTTAATACCCCAATAAGCATATTTTAATTCTTATTCGCGTCAAAATTGTTTTTGGCGGAAATAAGTCGATCATAATTCAAACAATTTATTGCTATTTTATTAGTTAAACGTTAAATTAACCCTTCGCAATAATAATAGATTACGTTTTCCGCCTTCTATTTTTAAAATTAATAATAATATCTAATATAAACATATAGTTATTGATTTCTACAGTACTTGCTCCTTGTCTCTACGTACAATAATTACAATAAAGATATAAATAAAAAATTAATCGATTAACTCATCTTTTGGAGTATATATGCCACTTAATCCGTTTCGTATTCTTAAAAAACATAGGCGTATCGCCATTTTTTGCGCTGTTTTTATGCCTACCGTGGTTTTTGCCGAGGTATTTCAGGCTGAAAATTACACAGCCTTTTTTGATAAAACTACGGGAAATGTTGGAAATGTGTTTCGTTCTGACAATGTTGATATTGAAGTTTGCAGCGACGCAGGTGGTGGTTTCAATGTAGGCTGGATAGATGCTACGGAATGGTTGGCTTTCAAAAATCTCGTTATTGGTGTTACTGGCGACTACGTTATTCGCACCCGCGTAGCAAGTGCTACAGGTGGTGAGTTAGCTGTCGATCTTAATGGTGGAGCTATTAAGTTTGGCAACTTTACTGTTCCCAATACAGGTGGCTGGCAAAAGTGGACTACGGTAGCTAAAACCGTACGTATCAACGCAGGCACTTACAATCTGGGTGTTTATGCTGTTACGGGAGGCTGGAATTTCAATTGGATTGAAGTGATACCTGTACCAAAAAGCTCATCCTCATCATCTTCGACCGGTCCTTCATCGGCGAGTAAAAGCAGTACCCCTAAATGGAACACTCAAATACAAGCCGAAGAATATCAGGATTACTATGATACAACGCCGGGAAATAGCGGCGGCACCTATCGCAATGACGGTGTGGATATTGAGGCAGTCTCGGACATCGGCGGTGGATATGACATTGGCTGGATTACAACTGGTGAGTGGTTGAAATATAACAATGTCAATATTCCTGCAGCAGGCACTTACACCATTCGTATGCGCGTCTCCAGCCCAACAGGTGCAACCGCTGCGTTCGACCTTAATTCAGGTGCAATATTATTAGGTGAGTTGGCGGTCCCGGCTACGGGTGGTTGGCAATCCTGGGTTACTGTTTCTCGCAGTGTAACCCTCTCTGCAGGCACCTTTTCGTTGGGCGTATTTGCTAAAACAGGCGGCTGGAATTTCAATTGGATTGAAATTTCTCTCGACACGCAAGATGGAGGCTCAAGTTCTTCAAACTCTTCAGCAGCGGGCAATTTAGTCTGGAATGATGAATTCAATACCATCAACCCGGCGGTCTGGAGTGACCAACCAGGAGACAATATTAACAATCATGAGCGCCAGTACTACACCAGCGGTAAGAATGAATCCATTCAGTTTGATTCGGCGATTAACAGTAACGTGTTGGTTTTGGAAGCGCGGAAAGAAAATCCGGCAAATTATCAGTGTTGGTACGGCAAATGTGAATACACGTCAGCTCGCTTGAACACCAGCGGTAAAAAGACCTTTAAATATGGACGTATTGAAGCACGTATGAAGATTCCTCATACGCAAGGTATTTGGCCGGCATTCTGGATGCTGGGCGATGATATAGGAACACCGGGAGTGGGTTGGCCCAACTGTGGTGAAATTGACATTATGGAACACGTCGGTTTTAACGCTGAAGCCAAAACTGTCTACGGTACTATCCACGGACCTAACTATTCCGGTAGTACTGGTATTGGACGCCCCTACAATCTGGCTGAGAATGTCAATGCTGGTTATCACGTCTATGCCGTGGAATGGACTGCGACCAGCATTAGCTGGTATGTCGATAATATCCTCTACTTTACCCAAACCAAGGCGCAAGTCGAAACCAAAGGTCGTTGGGTATTTGATCATCCTTTCTATATTATTTTAAATAATGCAGTTGGGGGAGATTGGCCGCGCGACCCTGATGGCAGCAGTGTTTTCCCGCAATCTTTCTCGATAGATTATATTCGTGTTTATCAATAAATCAGAAAATCAGAAATGAACTGATTGAGATTAATCAATGGGGGTACTTCCCTTCCCCCCATTGATTTTTTTGTAGATAAGTATCCTCCTCATTATTAAAATTTTTGAACGCTAATAATTTAACGCGGCATTATTACTGCGAGATCACTTAAATATTTTTCATAGCTTTTGAGCGCACTGGCCCGTGCAATAGGCGTTAACCGCTTGGTCATGTTGTTTGCGAATGCAGCATCAATTCGCGACGTATTGTTGTTTCCGCATATGCGGCCGGAATAGCAGAGATTGTTGCTTCGCGAGAAGATAGTTAATTGCGTCGACATTTGTCGGTAAAAAGGATTTACCTGATATTCCGTAAAATCATGTAAAAATAGACTTTCCCGGTTTCCAACCATCCTGGAAACTGGAAACCTCGATTTATCCTGTCAAAGTATTCATGTAGTACTTGTAAAAAACTATTAACACTCCCACCAATAAATCATCTGCTTGTATAGCGATCATAATTTAAACTATTTCTTGCGATTTTTTTAGTTAAACGTTAAATTAACCTGTCTGTAACAATTACAGAGTATTTTTTCAGTATCCGATATTTCAATAATTATAAAAAAACTATTGATTTACCGAATATAACGACTATTTTACCTATTGCTCGTCTTTAATTTGCTTTATGTAATAGTGCGGTCGGATGTGGTTACAGTGTAAAACTATCACAATAAAATTAATCGATTAACCTTTCTACCGGAGCCAGACATGCTATTTAATCCCTTACATCCGCGCGGAAAATTGCGGCACATCTTGGTTTTTTGTGCTGTTTTTATGGCGCCCATAGTTAACGCTGAAATATTTCAGGCTGAAAACTATTCCACTTTTTTTGACAAAACTGCAGGTAATACGGGTAAAGTCTTCCGCGCTGACAATGTAGATATTGAAGCTACCACTGATGTGGGTGGTGGTTACAATGTGGGTTGGATAGATGCCACTGAATGGTTGGCTTTCAAAAACCTCGTGATTGCTAGCACAGGTGATTACGTTATCAAAGTTCGCGTGGCAAGTGCGAATGGTGGAGAGTTAGCTGTCGATCTTAATGGTGGAACTATTAAGTTTGGCAATTTTACCGTTCCCAATACAGGTGGCTGGCAAAAGTGGACTACGGTA
>JANPKH010000437.1:0-2680 GCA_031425935.1 Gammaproteobacteria bacterium
GATATATTCACGGCGTGTTTTGAATTGAACAGTATTCTTTACTACGAGCTCATTAGTAAGGGTTAATGCGGACTTTTTTCTTCGGGATTGCTACAGCTTTTTGCGGTATCACAACCACCACAAGCGCCGCAGCTGGATGAGTTTTTTTTACCAATAGGCAACCACTGGCGCAGCACAAAATAAGTTGCCATTAGCACGCAAATCCCCACAATTATCTCTTGCCACATATGCGCCTCTGCCAATCAAAAAACTTTTTAAAGGAAAACCTTTTAAACAAAAAGAAGAGCTATTTGGTAGGTTGCCCAAGCTGCAAAATAAGCTAATGCAAATAAATAAATCGCAAAATAAGTGGTGGCTTTTACCGAGTTGGTTTCGCGGCGCACAACAGCGATGGTGGAAATACATTGCGGTGCATAAACAAACCACGCTAAGTAAGCGAGTGCGACTGGCAAGCTCCAGCTGTGTGAGAGTGCAGTGCCGAGTGCAGTATCAATTCCACCCTCTACACTGCCGTCAGCACTTACTGCGTAAACAGTTGCCAATGCACTTACTGCAACTTCGCGTGCACCCATGGCGGGAATTAAAGCAATACACATTTGCCAGTTGAACCCAAGTGGAGCAAAAATTGGCTGCATGAGCGCGCCAATTTGCCCGGCAAAACTGTATTCAATTGCTGGGCGAAGGGCATCTGCAGGTGCGCCAGGATAGGTGCATAGAAACCAAATTAATATTGATAGCGACAAAATAATTGTGCCCACGCGGCGTAAAAAAATCCATACGCGTTCACGCAAACCCATAAGTAAATGGTAAGCCATAGGCCAGCGGTAGCTCGGCAATTCAAGCAGTAGCGGGAACTCTTGGCGCGGTTGATTGCGACGCATCACCCAGGCAACTATGGCCGCACTAACCACGCCAGCAACATACAACGCGAACAAGGTTAAAC
Source organism: Gammaproteobacteria bacterium (assembly GCA_031425935.1). GTDB lineage: Bacteria > Pseudomonadota > Gammaproteobacteria > Pseudomonadales > Cellvibrionaceae > Cellvibrio. Next base: position 944 of record JANPKH010000437.1, read on the forward strand.
CTTGCTGATTAAAAATACCCCATATGGTTTTGGCGGGGATGAACGCCCCAATAATGAGTGCATAAACCGGCAAGCGCGCTGAGCAAGTCATTAGCGGAGCAATCATAATAGTGATGAAACGCTCGCGTGGATCAGAGATTGTGCGAGTAGACATAATCCCCGGAACGGCGCAGGCAAAACTAGACAATAACGGAATAAACGAACGACCGGAAATGCCGAGCCCACGCATGGGACGGTCAAGTAAAAACGCGGCACGAGTCAGGTAGCCGGTATCTTCCAAGACTAAAATAAAGAAAAACAGAATAATAATTTGTGGCAGAAAAACAATCACCGCTCCCATTCCAGCAATTAATCCATCTGCTAAAAAACTTTTAAGAATGCCATCGGGCATAAAATTAGCGACACCAGTGCCAAGTATTTCAGTGCTAGCTTTTATTACATCTGTGATGGGTGTAGCCCAGGCAAATACGGCGTTGAAAATGACTAATAAAATACTGAATAAAACTATCAAGCCTAACACCGGATGCATCACTATCGAATCGAGACGCTCTTGCCATTGAGGTTGTTCGGCGGGCTGAATAACCTGTGTAGACACAATGTTTTCAATGCGTAGGTAAAGTTCTTCAATGGAGTCGTCGCGGCTTAATTTTTCAATGGTGCTGGATGAAAGATCAAGGTTGTTAGGAAATACGGCTTGGGTGTCGGCCGCCAACGGTTTACTAGCCCACTCCGAAGCATAATCTGTGAGCACTTTACGCAGCTCATCTACGCCCATGCGGGAGACGGCTACAGTTTCAATCACGGGCACACCAATCTCACGGGCTAAACCAGCAGTATTGATGTTGATGCCGCGTGAACGCGCAGCATCCATTTGGTTAAGAGCCACCAGCATCGGTCGGTTGAGCGTTTTTAGTTCCATCACCAAGCGTAAACCGAGGCGTAAATTAGTTGCATCTACCACGGCAATAAGTACGTCTGGCCGAGCTTCGCCTGGGATTTTGCCTAAGATTATGTCGCGTGCAACTTGTTCATCAGGGGATGTTACAAATAGGCTGTAGGTGCCAGGTAAATCAAGTATTTCGGCCGAGGTGACGCCAGTTAAGGTGCCAGAACGCCGTTCAACAGTAACTCCCGGGTAATTAGCCACTTTTGCGCGAGCACCGGTAAGACGATTAAACAAGGAGGTTTTACCGCAATTGGGGTTGCCAATCAGCGCGAAAAGAATGGAAGACATTTATTTACCTGTATTTTCCATTTTATTAACTACTTCCACACCGATCTTGGCTGCTTCAGCGCGACGCAGCGCAAACTTGGTGCCGTTAACTTGAACTGCTAGCGGATCGCTACCCATCAAGCCAAAGCCGATAACTTTTAGCAGCGCGCCCGGCAGGAAGCCTAATTCTTTTAGGCGTAAGGTGACATGTTCATCTTGCGCGCCGAATAAAGGCTGCTCCAGCAACTTAACGACTCGCAATTGAGCACCTTTAACGCACTGATCAAGGCGCAAATTAGCTGTAAATGTAGATGCGGCGATAAACGGTGGAGTGACTGCTACGTTCATGTGATTAGCCTTGGGCTGCAAATGAGATTTATTACCAAAGGGTAGCTCATTGCCCCATTCGCGTAAATAAGAATCCTTCTTTTTTGCGAAACGCGAGCAGTATTTTCGTACAGAAGAACCCACAGGAGCGGTAGTCGGCAAACTTTATAAGCGAAGCTGGAGCTATGAAGTAATTT
>JANPKH010000438.1:0-3603 GCA_031425935.1 Gammaproteobacteria bacterium
GGAAGCAACATTTGAGCGACTTTTCCGCCCGGCCGCGAGTGCTCAAGCTTCGCCTGGTCTGCCGAGACACCCTATGATGATCGCCAACACTGATGGTTTGGATGTTTCCGTGCCCCAATTCGTTTTGAACGCGCGCCGGCAATGGCGCGCGTTGATTTGCGCGAGCCTGGCGCTTTTCTCCAGTGCGCTCGCGGCAACTGAAAGCGACCACCAGAACGTCGCCGCTCCAGATGCGCCGGGCATGACCACAGCGAATGCGCTGGTTTTCCCAACCACGGCCATCTTCAGTGACGCGGGAGCGTTCGGAATTCGCCTCGATATGGACGGCGACCATGCCATCGTGGCCGCGCCCGGGGTTGCGTTTCCGGGTTCGCAGGTACGCGGGGTGGCATATGCCTACCATCGTTCCGCAAACGGTTGGTCGGGTCCCGTGGCGATGCGGCCACCTGAGACCGTCGAGCTCAGCTATTTCGCACAATGGGTTGCGATCAGTGGCAATACCGCCGTCTTCGGCGGTTGGGATGAGAGTGGCGTGCGCCCCGGCAAGGCTCATGTGTTCGTTCGCGCGGGCGACGCCTGGATACACCAGGCAACCCTGACCGCCGGCAATGCAACCTTCGGATTCGGTGGCGCTGTCGCCATTGACGGCGATCAATTGGTCGTCAGCGACTTCAGTACGCAGATCGCGAGCATTTTCCAGCGCACCGGCAATCAGTGGACACAGGTGCAGCAATTGCAGGCGCTGCCGTACGTCAATGGCGTCTTCGATATCGTCCCGGCCATCGAAGGCGACTTGATTGCGCTGGGGCGCCCGTATTTCCCCAGCTTCGATTTCGGGTTTGGCGAGGTCCAGGTGTACCGGAAATCACCCGGGGGACAGTGGGCCGAGGAGATGCGATTCACGCTTCCAGCCGTGAACAACTTGCGCTACGCGTATCTCGGCGAGCGCGTGGAGATCGATGGCGGGCGCATCATCGCCGGTGCACCCGGCTATCTGCTCTCGGCTCAAGCACCCGACCGCCCCGGCGCTGCGTTCATCTATGAACGCGTCGCTGGCCAGTGGGTTACCAAGCGCCTGATCGGCAGCGAGATCGGGTCCGCGTCGCGCCTCGGCACCAGCGTCGCCATCGAGGGCGATGTTGCCATCATGGGCGGAACCGTCGGGGGTGTCGGCCGGATCTACAGCTTTGCGCGCGGGCTGGATGGCAACTGGGTCGAGGGTCAGCGCTGGATCGATACCGCCGGCAGCAGCGATTTCGCAAGTTGCGTTGCGCTCAGCGGCGAGCGTCTCATGGTCAGCAGCAGCGCTGGCTCGTTGGGCAAGGTCGCTGTTTTCGAAGGCGCCAGTCGGGTCATCCCGAGCATCGATTTCGTCGTGCCTTCCCCTGCGCGAGCCTGTTCGGAGTTGCGCGTCTTGCAGGCTAGCTGGGTGTCGGACGGGGTCAGTTGTCGTGCGTTGCCCGAGACTTGGTCGAACTCGACCTGGCCGGAGGCGACGTGCGCTCATCCCACTTTGAGTTGTCTGGATCCGAAACATTTCTCCACTCTTTTGCCAATTGGCAGCGCATGGGCAGCCATCCCTGCCTCCGGCGGTACTCGAGGGGGCCTGTTGTCCCTCGAATGCGTGAACGCCGCAGGCGCTACGGCGCGGTCGACTCGGGTACTGAACAAGTACTACGACGGCTCGTCGAATTGCTCAGTACCCACTTTTTCCTTGCCCCCTGCGCTGTCTCAGGGACCTGTCGCATTGCCGAACGGGACGTTTCAAATGCGCGCCGCGATCGTCAACCCAGGCGCCGCCATCCTGTACGGCTTCGCGCGGCAGGGGAGCACTGGCTCGGCGCACGCACGCGTGGAAGATGGAGAGCTCATCTTTGTCTACTCGCCAGACCCTGCGCAGGCGAACACGGTCATCAATGTTCTGATTGTCGCCGTCGTGACGGATGGCGACACCGCCGTCGAGCAGTTCTACAACTTCACGCTAGACCTGACGCCTGTGTTCGACGACGGCTTCGAATAGGTTTCCGTCCCGCGTTCGTCGCGCCTAGTCGGCCGCGCCGCAACGACACACCGCCTCGATGTTGTGCCCGTCCGGATCGAGCACCTAGGCGGCGTAGTAATGGTCGTCGTAGGAGCCACCCGCGCGCCGAGCAGGTGTCGCCGTGGTCGAGCGCGCGGTTCGCCTGCGAAAAGCGGTGTCCTAATCTCCAGCGTCGCGCGCGCAGTTCCGCATGCGAAAAGTGGGTCCCAATCTTCAACCTACCAATCTTCAACCATGAAGGTGTCGGAATTTTCTGAAATGCGACTGTCCCGTTTTTCCCCGTCTTTCCACCAGTCCCGTCTTTCCTCCATGAGCGGAAGATCCAGGGACCGCGAGGATGGCCTGCAGGGTGGCAAGTCTGGACAACTCATGGCGCGAGGCGAACCGAGCGAAGGTGAATGGCGACGCGGGGGTTTCAAGAGGTACCCTTGGGTGTCCTGTTCCAATCTGGGTGTCCCGTTCCAATGCATACACCATGACAGTTGAAGCCCGACCACGCACCGAGGCGGTTGCCAAGCAATTGGAGATGCTGCGGCGAATGGATGCCTCCCGGGCCGTCATCAGCCTGCCATGGATCTTCGTTGCCACAGCCGCAGCACTCTGCGTCGTCGCATGGCACTACGCCGAGCCCGGGTTTGCTCTGTTCGCTGCCTTCGCCGTTCTGCTGGCGACCGTCGTCCGCACCGCCATCCCTTTCATGCGGCTCGCGATTCAGGCACTCGATTCATCCCTTCCCGTCCACGCCAAGATCCAGATCAACGCCCTGCCAAACTACGACTCCCCCCACTTCGAGGCCGTCGTCAGCATCGATCCGCATACAGCCTGGAGGATCACGTTCCCGCAGACCGACTGGAAACCCGTCGCAGGCTCGGACATCGCCGAGATCTACTACCTCCCCGGCGTACCCTGGCCGTCCTTGCTGATCACGCCGACGGGAACCATCTGGCCTCGCTCGAAGCCGCAAAGGATAAGTCGCGGTCGGCCCTCGCTTTCGTCGGGTGAAGCTTGCTCCACCGGCCCGGATTGTGAACGGCCCGACCCGGATTATTGACACCCAGGCACTCAATGACGCTCCCGTTCCGTTTCGACTGCCCCGTTTTTCCGTCCTCCGTCTGTCCAGTCCCTCGCGTTTTCCCGACTGTCCCGTTTTTCCCCGTTTTCCCGACTGACTGTCCCGTTTTTCCGACTGTCCGGTTTTTCTTCGACAAGTGTCCCGTTTTCCCTTTCTCCCGTTTTTCCTTTCCCGCAAGATGTTGGCCGCTGGTCTGCCCATTTGACGGGGCATCCTCGCAGTGAACCAGGGACCCAAGGTATGGAGACTCGACTTGACCTTGCCGGCGAAAATTCAACGTGAGGTCGACTGGCCGCAAATGATCTGGCCTTTTTCGCGCGCGGCTAAAGCATTGATCCGCCTGTTTGCCATGTATTTGCTATGCACTCTGGAGGCTGCTCATAGCGCGGGTATCGAGGAAATTGAACGGCATCCGTTAGAAGTGCAGGCCCTGCGCGAACCGCATCAAGTGCTCAAGCTGCTGCCCAAAGCGCTTGCCGATGCCGAAGCT
>JANPKH010000439.1:0-4627 GCA_031425935.1 Gammaproteobacteria bacterium
GGTAAAACCACCTATAACCCTATCCGTTAAACCGGCAGAATTTGTAACTTCGACTGCTGCCGGGCCCGCATAATGCGGCATAGTGGTTAGTGAAATTCGTTCGAAGGGATCGACAAGGTCAGCTGGAGTAACCTTATCCACAACAACCGATTGGCCACCAATTTTTACTTGTGGATTAGCGCCGAAACCAATACCACGAATAACAATGCTCGTGCCACCATCAATACCGCCAGTATTCGGAACTATTGACTCAATATCAGGATGCGCAGCTGCACCAGCTTTAGAAGTAAAGAAAGAAAAACGATAATCGCGCGCTAACGAATTTCCAGTTAAAGGTGCAAGCCCCGCTTTTACAATAACAACATATTCTGTGCCAGGCAGTAATTCAGCATTAGCTGTCAGATGTAGACTGCGGTAGTCAGGAAGATTATTGAGTGACCTAAACGCCGCAGTGAAATTCGCAGTAACATCTTCACCTAAAGAATAACTGCCATCACTGTTAGCCAAGACACCACCGCGATATACACGGAAGTATTGCGACAAATTAGTAGCCGCTGGAATAACTGCTGAGAGTTCAATATCGATTGTTGTGATAGCAGTTGAAACATCTATTTCTGCTGCAAGTGGAGAATGGCTGGCCACGACCAGCTCTGATAATTCGATGCGTTCAATACCTTGCTTACCACCCGCCACCTGAATAGCACCGCGCGCCAGAATTAAATCATGGGCAGCAAAGTTTTCTTCCGTTGCATGACGATTGATCATCACCGGAATAGTCGCATCGATTGTAGGATCATCTATTTTTTCTAAATCAATAATTTCTACAACCGTTTGCGCAGGTACATCTTCTTGATCGGCATAAAGCACTATCGCGTAGGCAAGATTTCCAGCTATATGCACATCATAAACACCTTTAGATACCAAATCCTGGCGCGCAGGTTTTAGTTCCACAATGCGTGATAATTTTGGCTGAAGAGGATCGCTGATGTTAATTTCGTTTAACTGGGAAACTTGTCCTTCGCCAGACATATCGGCAACGTATAATTTGTTGCCGACAATTTGTAAACGATTGGCAATACCCAAGGTATCTATTTGCGCAACGATGGGTAGTGTTGGATCAGTAATATCAACCACCACCACACCTTCTTCTGAAGCAGCGATATAAGCAAATTTATCTTTTATTTTGACGTCGCGTGCGTAACCGTTAGGTTTGATATAGCCAATATGGTAAGGCGCATTGATATTACCAATATCCATCACCTGAACACCGCCGTTACCATTTGCAACGAAGGCGAGATTATCTTTCCGATCAAGACCATAAGCTTGAATATAAGGCAGGTCGATACGGCCACTTAATTTATAAGGTAAGCCCAATCCCTGCTCATCATTTTTGACGTTATAAATCAGTAACTCGCCATTTTCATTTTCGAAATGTTTTTGTGATTCATTTCTAATTTGTGTTTGTAATGCATTAACAAACCCACCAGCTCTACCTGAACTTGAGTAAATCGAGGGCACACCTTGCTTACTGGCTAATACAAAATTTGCATCTGCATGTAGCTCAGAAATAGTTCCCGCAATAATCTCACTGGCACCATTCAGTAATTCAGAATAAACAAACACATTCCCATCCTGAGTTTGTTCAGCATCCACATCTGCTAAAAATAAACCCGTGCAAACTGGACAGACGCTCAAAGGTGCATTGAGAGGGTAATCAGTTCCTAAACCCTGTTCGACCTTGATGGGATCAACTGTAGACCAGGCACCTACCATCGCACCGGTACGATTGAGCCCTTTAAATTGAGATATCGAATTGTAATAAACATCGCGTGCAAAAATTTTGTCATTAAGGCCAACGTAAGGTTGGAAGAAACGGTGCTCACTTAGCGGCATACCAACTTCATGCAATGTTTCATTGCTAATTTCATGGTTTGGTGTTTTAACGCGCGATACAATTCTAATGCGTTCATTGCGGTTATTGCCGCGACGCAAAATATTACCTGATGAAAATTTTGCCCAATAAACAAAATAATGATTATCGGGATCACTTTTTGAAATTACAGGGCGCACCGCATCGTTGTCATCGCGATGTAATTGCAATTCATGGGAATCCAAGGTTACCCAGTTGCCGTTTGTATTTTGATATTCGCGAATCCAGTTCATAAAGACATGACGATCTGCTTCAACGCCTATATCAGTCACAGACGCCACAGCAACAATTTCTTCAGCACTCGTTAAAATGTCATTATTTAAAGGTGCTATGACACTTAATTTTGGTGTAATTGTGTCTTCAACACGGCCAACATGTATCACTTGCGAAACACCACTTTGCCCCATAACATCGAAAGCAATAGCTTGAATAACAAAACCATTAACGCCTGTAGGCGGTGCTATTAATGCGTGATAAATATTTCTTTGTGCACTAGTGCTATTTTTATCAGTTTCATTTGCATGAGCGGTGTGCGCCAACTTGTCATTCACGTAAAAATCCACGCGATCAATTCCATCTGGACCAAGGTCATCTGCAGCTTCTACAAAAACCTCTAATTCCTGACCATCAATAATGACTGATTGATCATTGGCTGGCTTGGTAATTTTTGCAGTGGGCGGTTTATCCGCAACAATTTTTAACGTGCGTGTTATAGAAGATGAAACCGAATCATTGCCATCAACGTCTTTTGCTATAGCGCGGAAGCTAATATATTCACCGACATGACCCTTGGGAATTTGCACATGAAATTGAAAAGGTGATGCAGAATCTGTAGCACTTTGCGTATAAATTAAACTCGTGACACTAGTGCTCTGTGCCTGTAACAAACTAATATTAGCAACGCCAGATTCGGGATCGTTCGCAATTATATTTACAACTATTCCACGGCCACTGGTTACTTCGGTGACCTGATTGCCAATATTAAAACCTTCCGCATCCATTATCTGAATTTCTTGTACTGTCAAAGGAGCATTGAGCACTAGAAATGCGGATCGCACTTGTTCAGAGATATTGCCTGCACCATCGCGCGCCGTTACTTTGAATAGTAATGTCAGGCGCTCTGGTAAAACTGCACCTGTTGGCAAATAGGAGGCAATAGTATTTACCGGAATACTGCCTGAATATGGCGAGGCCAATAATAATGCCTGGCCTATTTGTTCCTGTGGATCAAAGTTCCCATCGGTATTCTTATCCGCAAACAATTCCACGCGAACCGACGTTACTCGCACATTATCTTTAACAATAAAATCATATGGTAAAGATTTCTTTTCAGCCACGGTCGCGCCATTAGCAGGAATCATTGTGTTCAACGAAAGGAATTCCGGCGCTTGGGTATCCTTATCAACCCGTACCGTTACGGGAGTTAATGTTTCAACTGTACGCGGAATACCGTTAGCACGTTGTTCCGTTGCCGATGCGGTTAAAACTAAATCACGACCTGCCTGCCCATAAGGGACCTCCACCAAAAATTCATAAGGATAGCTGGTATCAGTTAGACTTCGATCGCCTTTATTAAGGTTCGCAACATTTAGCACTACCTTATCAATACCTACATCGTCCGTAGCATTCACTTGCACTAATTGGTACATACCCTCAGTAATGTGATCGCCTGTCACCGGCTTACCAATGACCACTGCAGGTGGAACATCACGAATAATTTCTACGCTAATATCTTCATTGGCGCGATGCTTATCTAAATCGCCAAAAGCGGCACCATAACTATCTATAGCTTCAATCGATAAGCGAATATTATTTTTGTCGGCATGAACTGGACTTGGATCTGGATCAAATGCAGGTAAAGGCACAGAAAAATTGTATGGCGGTTGCTTAAAGAGCATATTAAAAATTTGAACTTGATTTTCACCTGCGCCTTGGTAGGCCACCAGACGTAAGGAATCAATTCCCACATCATCATAGGCATTCACGTTCACATAAAGTTTTGTATTTTCTACCTGTTTACTACCATCCAGTGGTTGTACGAAATCCACCACTGGTCTTTGATCAACATGAATTGGATAGCTGACTTCTTTGGTACGTGAGTTACCTGAATGATCATAGGCAACTACTTTTAACCACACATCAAAGCGCACATTATCACTAACGATTAGGCCACTAAATTTGTCAGCAATTTGCGCCATGCGATCTACATGGATTTTTTGTGTATAAATTGGAGTATCTATATTGTTTGTTGTGACCGGATCAGCATCAATTTCTGGAACACCCGTTACGCTTCTTGTAGCAGCACCGTAGGGTAATATTGCATAAGCACCATCAGATTTTTTTACACCGTAAGTTTTAAATAGCTCAAGGCGTGCAATCTTCACATTATCAAAACCACGAAATGCCATCTCAAAATCAGAAAATTCTGGAGGACCGTAACCTACCGATGGGCTAACGACAGAAACTTCGGGGTTGACTTCATCGGCTGCACCAATGAAAGTAATTTCACTACGACCAATAGACGCTTCTGAATCTTTAATTTGCGCACTTAATATAATGTTTTCATTCGAGCGTACTAATCCTGATGGCATAGAATAAACAAATGTTCTTTGCAGAGCATAGGCGCTATTACGCTTACCAAACTCATTGGCTATATCTACTGAATATTTAGTTGAAAATGCAGAATAAATTTTATTA
>JANPKH010000440.1:0-9475 GCA_031425935.1 Gammaproteobacteria bacterium
CCAAATTCATTGGGCAAGCCAGCGTTAGGGTGTGCAGACACATAGCAATTTGCAACGCGAGAAAGCTCTTGTACATATTGGCGTAATTCTGTGGCGCCAAGTGCGCAGTTCAAACCCATGGTAAGTGGTTTTGCGTGAGCGAGGGAATTGTAAAACGCTTCAGTAGTTTGGCCAGAAAGTGTGCGACCTGAAGCATCGGTAATGGTGCCGGAAATCATAATCGGCAATTCAAAACCCGCATCATCAAAATATTTTTTGACGGCAAACACGGCGGCTTTTGCATTGAGCGTATCAAAAATAGTTTCGATCAAAATAATGTCGGCGCCGCCCTCAATTAAACCATCCATTGATTCGAGATAATTTTCGACCAGCTTATCGAAAGTGACATTGCGCGCGCCCGGATCGTTTACGTCCGGCGAGATAGAGCAGGTGCGGCTGGTTGGCCCAAGTACGCCTGCAACGAAGCGTGGCTTGGCGGGATTTCGCGCAGTCATTTCATCGCATAAATCACGCGCAAGTTTGGCAGAGGCAAAATTAAGCTCGCGGCTCAAATCTTCCATGTCGTAATCGGCCATGGAAATACGGGTGGAATTAAACGTATTGGTTTCGAGAATGTCCGCACCGGCTTCTAAATAAGCCTGCTGAATTTCACGAATTACTTCTGGTTTAGTGATGGATAACAGGTCGTTATTGCCCGCGATGTCCATATGGTAATCCGCAAAGCGTTCACCGCGATAATCGGCCTCTTTAAGCTTGTAGCCTTGAATCATGGTGCCCATGGCGCCATCCAAAATAAGGATGCGCTGGTTGATGGCTGCTTTAAGGGCGCCTATTCGAGTTAAAGCGGAGGGGCGGGCTTGGCTTTTTAGGAATTGTTGCCTGGACGACGGAATCATTTGAATACCTGACTTTAACGAAGGTGTTTTACGCTGCCAATCTATATCAAAAAATATTGATATATGTTTTGGCTGAGAATTTTAACAGAATTGCTATTGCAATATAGGGCTGGAAAATAAAAATCTTCCGAATGGGCTCAATTGGATTGTCTGGCAGTTTGCAGTAGAATACCTGAGTAATTTGATCGGGTATCTTTCTAGATAACCCTAACAAGAATTTGGCAGTAAACCTGGCCGGAGAAAATCGTCGGTGAATGTAGAGAGCAACGTAAACATGGTTAATGTTGATATAACAGAGTCAGCACAAGAGTATTTGAAGGGGTTGCTGGACAAGCAAAAAGATAATGATGGCATAGGCATTCGCATGTTTGTGGCTAATCCCGGTAGTTCGCAAGCAGAGACATGTATAGCTTATTGTCGCCCGGGTGATGAAAAACCCGATGATGTGATTGTCGAATTCAAAGCATTTAAGGCTTATTTTGAAGGTCGTAGCCTTCCGTATTTAGAAGATGCCAAAGTAGATTATGCCTCCGATCGCATGGGTGGCCAGCTCACTATCCGTGCACCCAACAGCAAAATGCCGCAGGTCAATGATGACAGCCCGCTTGAAGATCGCATTAATTACGTATTGTTTAACGATGTAAACCCAAGCCTTGCTTCTCATGGTGGCAATGTTAGCTTGGTGGAGCTGACTGACGATATGTATGCAATATTAAAATTTGGTGGTGGTTGCCAGGGTTGCGGTTCGGTAGCAATTACTTTAAAGCAGGGTATTGAAGTGCAGCTAATGGATAAACTGCCAGAACTAAAAGGTATTCGGGATGTGACTGACCATAGCGATCGTTCGAATGCTTATATGTAAATTTCGGATGCTTGTGTAGATGAGAATGACGCTTGTGTAGGTGGGAATAGAAGAGCGCAATGTTAAATGATAGTGAATCTATTGCGCCCACCTTCTTTGGATTTATATAGGGCTTGGTCAGCTTTTTCAATCCACCCGCGATGATCGCTAATATTAGTGGATAGTTGAGAAATTCCCAGGCTCACAGTAAATTCCACTTCTTGTCCTTCTGAATATACAACCATATTTTCGATAGTTTTGCGTAATCTTTCAGCAAAAATTGCGGCACCTGCAGAATCTGTACTGGTAAGAACAATCCCAAACTCTTCGCCACCGTAACGGCCAGCAATATCCAAATCACGTACTTGTTCTTTTATCGCTCGGCTCACCTTGCGAATAACATCATCGCCCACGGTGTGCCCATAGGTATCATTGACTTTTTTGAAGTGATCTATATCAAGCATTATTAAGCTGGAAGGTTGTTCGTAGCGGTCGAAGCGTTTAAATTCTTTGATCAATTGTAGTTCCCAATAACCTCGATTAAACAAGCCTGTGAGATGATCCATGCGGCTCAAGTTTTGGAGTTGCTCGTTAGCTTGTTGTTGGGCAATTTTATTAATGGCTGTGTCAGTAACGTCATAAACAATTAAACAAATATGTTCTACTAGCCCTTTAGGGTCAGGTAAGGGAATGATCGTACTATTTTGATACATGTGTTCTGCACTGCCAGTAATAGGGCGATAATGCGGAAAACGAAATAAATAAGGGCGTTGTTCCCAGGTTGTAAACGTTGCATTTTGCAATACAAAAACCGACTGAGCTTTATGCTTGAACCAGCCTTCAGGGAGTTCAGGAAATATTGAAAAGATACTTCGATTAAGCACACTTTCAGGTGATATACCACTGTGGTTTTGCATGAAGCTATTCCACAGTTCGACTTTGTAATTTTTATCCATAACGACAAGCCCTGCGTCAATATTCTGCAGTATGTCCATTAGCCAATGGGCATCTTCGAAAAATTTTTGCATCTCTGTGTTAGGCGTTGCCATTCGATAGTTTCAGCTTGTCAGTCAAGTAAGTAATTTAGTTTCTCTACCAAACCTGCGATTGATTGTTCCGCAATCACTATTAGTAGGTCACAGTTGATCTTATGATTTTCAATAGCGTAGTTGATTTCAACCACTAATGCTTGCTTCCAGGTCATATTGTTGTTTTTTAGGAGGTCCGTAATATTGCAATGTTGGCCTAGCAACATCGGTGGGCCAAAACTAAAGTGAGTATCCATTTGTTCTGCGAGACCTTTTAGGCAGGCACCATTCAAGACATTAGCGGTGTCCATTAAAAGCTCATATTGCGCTTGCTCATCTGGAATACGGTCGTATTTCAACAGCTTGGCAAGGTCATTAAAATCAGTGTTGTTAAAAATAAGCATTGCTTCACCGGCAATGCCGCCGCCGATAAACCCTTGGCAAACACCGTGGACAACATCTGGGCTTTCATGATTTAAAGACTGTAACGCCATAGAGATGTCGGTGGGGTTGAGAATACTGACATGCGGAATGGATAAAACAACAAAAACGTCTAGTAATCTTGCCAAACGATCACCTGCTTGGCCCATCGCAACGTTAGTGATTTCTTGCAGGCAATCGCGTTGATCTTCTGTAAGTAAGTGTTCGCGCATAGTGTCATTGTGCTTAATTGGTTGGGATGCTTTCAGCTTAGCAGCTTAAGTGCAATATGCGATTTAACACCATAACATTCTATAAATTTATCTTGCTGCTATATTATTAGGGGTTATGAAAAATGTTTATTACTAATAGGCATAATAAAACTCTGCCGCTGCTCGTTGTTAGACAAAGATATGGCGCATTACTTATCAAATTAATTGAGTCATAAATTTAAGTCATTTTACACGTCTTGTTTTTTATCACTAAGCAATGTTTAATCAATAAAATCTAAACTAAAAACTGTCGCATTTATAGATTTTTGCTGTCACTAACAGTCGGGAGAAGTGAGAATGAAACTAGCAGTACTCAAAGAGCGTCGTGCACATGAACGAAGAGTTGCTGCCACACCTGAGACAGTCAAAAAGTTTATTGCGTTAGGTTTTACGGTCGCGATAGAGGCGGGCGCAGGCGAAGCAAGCCGTATAACTGATGATGCATATATTGCCGCAGGCGCTCAAATTGAATCTGATATAAAAACATTATTGAGCGAAGCCGATATTGTTTTAAAAGTGCAGCCACCGTTATTGAATGGTGAAGGGGATATCGACGAGCTTGGGTTGTTTAAACGCGGCGCAATATTACTCGCAATGTTATCGCCCTACACAAATGCAGCTGCAATAACGGCTTATGCTGCTGCGAATATTACTGCTATTGCTTTAGAGCTTGTGCCACGTATTTCGCGCGCACAAAGTATGGATGTACTAAGTTCGCAAAGTAATTTAGCGGGTTACCGTGCGGTGATCGAGGCGATCAATGTTTATGATCGCGCTATGCCAATGATGATGACCGCCGCGGGAACTATAGCGCCCGCTCGCGTGTTAGTTTTGGGTGCTGGAGTTGCTGGTTTGCAAGCGATTGCTACTGCAAAACGTTTAGGTGCGATAGTGTCGGCAACTGACGTTCGCGCTGCTTCCAGAGAACAAGTTGAAAGCCTCGGCGGAAAATTTGTGATGGTGGAAAGTGAAGAAGTTAAACAAGCTGAAACTGCAGGCGGTTATGCCAAAGAAATGAGCGATGATTACAAACGTCGCCAGGCAGAGTTAGTTGCCGAGACCCTAAAAAAGCAAGATATTGCAATTTGTACTGCACTCATTCCTGGCCGCAAGGCACCCATACTCATTAATGATGAAATGGTGCATTCAATGCGCACCGGTTCGGTTATTGTAGACTTGGCGGCTGAGCAGGGCGGTAATTGCACCCTTACTAAGCCAGGTGAAGTCATTGAAATAAATGGCGTAACTATTATTGGATTGTTTAACATTCCCAGTCGCTTATCTGCGGATGCCAGCGTGCTTTACGCAAAAAATCTTTTACATTATTTAACACCGCATGTTGATGTCACCGCAAAAAATATTAACCTGAATTGGCAAGACGAAATTTTATCGGCGTCAGCATTAACTCATGCTGGTGAAATCATTCATCCAGCATTCAAATTGAAATAGGAGCAGCAAAGTGGAAGCAAATTTTATTTCACAATTATCTATTTTTGTTTTAGCAATATTTGTTGGTTATTACGTGGTCTGGAGTGTAACCCCAGCATTACATACGCCTTTAATGGCTGTTACTAATGCCATTTCAAGTGTAATTGTTGTGGGTGCAATTATAGCGGTTGGCCCTGCAGAAATGAGCTTATCAAAAGTATTAGGGTTTGTTGCCATAGTGTTGGCGGCGATTAATATTTTTGGTGGTTTTACCGTAACCCAACGCATGCTTGCCATGTATAAAAAGAAAAAATAGCGGAGGCCTTATGCAAGAGTTGCATCAAAATTTAACTTCGCTGGCATATTTAATTTCAGCGGTAATGTTCATTATGGCATTACGTGGTTTGTCATCGCCCGAATCATCGCGGCGTGGAAATTTCATCGGAATGTTGGGCATGTTCATAGCGGTTGTGACGACTATGTATAGTCCCGCTGTGTCTTCCTACGGATGGATATTAACAGCGCTAGTAATTGGTGCTGCCATAGGAATTTTTATTGCGCGCAATATTGCAATGACGGCAATGCCGCAACTGGTTGCAGCCTTCCATAGCCTCGTTGGGCTTGCTGCAGTATTAGTAGCAGGTGCCGCATTTAGTAACCCCGGCGCATTTCATTTATTAAATGATGTAGGTGAAATTTTTATTTCCAGCCGTATTGAAATGGGCTTGGGTGTAGTAATTGGTGCGATCACGTTTTCCGGTTCGATTGTTGCGTTTGCAAAGCTCCAGGGTTTGGTGTCAGGCACACCGGTAGTGTTTAAAGGTCAACATTTTTTAAATGCGTTGTTAGGTTTAGCCATTGTGGTATTGATGATACTTTTTTGTCAGGATCAGGCGCCATATCTATTCTGGGGCATGACTGCGCTTGCCTTTATACTTGGTTTTTTATTGATTATTCCTATCGGCGGGGCAGATATGCCGGTGGTCGTTTCCATGCTCAATTCTTATTCGGGTTGGGCAGCTGCAGGTATAGGTTTTACGTTGCACAACAGCGCGCTCATTATTACCGGCGCACTGGTTGGCTCATCAGGCGCCATCTTGTCTTACATAATGTGCAAAGGTATGAACCGTTCCTTTTTTAACGTCATCCTCGGTGGTTTTGGTGCGGCAGAAAATAGTGAGGCTAATGCAAGTTCCGCAAATGAGCGTCCGGTAAAACGCGGTAGTGCAGAAGATGCTGCGTTTATTTTAAAAAATGCCGGGTCAGTTATTATTGTCCCCGGATATGGTATGGCAGTCGCACAAGCTCAACATGCGTTACGTGAAATGGCTGATGTATTAAAGGCGGCAGGTGTAAAAGTTAGTTATGCAATACATCCCGTTGCCGGGCGTATGCCAGGGCATATGAATGTATTACTTGCCGAAGCAAATGTTTCTTATGATGATGTATTTGAATTGGATGATATAAACAACGAATTCGCAACAACAGACGTTGCTTTTGTCATAGGTGCAAATGATGTTACTAACCCCGCAGCAAAAACAAACCCACAAAGCCCCATTTATGGTATGCCAATTTTAGATGTTGAAAAAGCGCGGACAGTATTGTTTATAAAACGCAGCATGGCGTCCGGTTATGCCGGTGTTGATAACGAAGTATTTTATAAAGATAACACTATGATGCTGTTTGGCGACGCTAAAAAAATGGTTGAAACTATTATAAAAAATATTGATTAGTATAAAAAATTGATAAGCATTTCAAAACAAGTATCTACCTAGGGGTAGATACTTTCTGCTCGATGGGTATGGTTTGTAAAAGCGACTTTGATACTCTTTTAAAGTGTAATAACATGCCCATACCTAATGAACGCTCGATGAGTGGCGCTTAGCACTGCATGAGTTAATAAAGTTTTAATAATACCTCTTGCTTGCTCGAATTATAATCAAATTATTTGAGGTTATCTTATCTATGAAATCAATCCTAACCATGGAGCCAATCGCGATGATGTTTAAGCAAAAGCTTTCTAATAATAGTTTTTTTTGCAGATCAACAATCATTGCTGCATGTGCGTGCATATGTATGGGTACTCTGGTTGCGTGCCAGCAGTCGGTGCCAAAATCAAATAAGCCTGAATTAACGCGACAACATCAAGCCTGGGAACTGCCAAGTGATCCTGAAGCAAAAAAATATCTGCAATCTTGCGAAGCAGATTACAAGACGATTGCTACGCAATTGGATGATTTTACCAAAGCAAAACGTGTTGCAACTGATGTGACCTTGTTGGATCAATTTAACCAAATGGATATTATAATTGATGCGCAAATGAATCGTGCAGGGCTTTACTCAAATGTTCATCCTAATAAAGAAGTCAGAACCGCTGCCGAAAAGTGTGAGCAGCATTGGGTTGAGCTCATTACTGAAATAACTTTATCGCGGCCTTTATATGATGCTATTAGCAAAGTGGATGTGCAAAAGTTATCGAATGATGACAAGCGGTATGTAGAGCACATGCTACGTGATTATCGCCGCTCTGGTGTGGATAAAGATGACGCAACACGCGATAAAATAAAAAAACTCAGTGAAGAAATAAATTTAATTGGTCAACAATTCGATAAAAATTATCGCCAAGGCGGTAAGAAAATTGAAGTGGCTTCAGTAAAAGAACTTAAGGGTTTGCCGCAAGATTACATCGACAAACATAAACCAAATGCCGAGGGTAAAATAATTATTACCACGGATACGCCTGATTACATGCCAGTAATGCAGTACGCTGAAAGCGATGCCTTACGGGAACGCCTGTATAAAACGTATCGCAACATGGCCTACCCTGAAAACAAAGCGGTGTTAAATGAGCTGCTAAGTAAGCGGCATGAGCTAGCCACGATTCTTGGGTATTCCGATTACGCGACTTACACTACAGAAAATAAAATGATTAAAACTCCGCAAAATGCGCAGGAATTTATCGACAAGGTTTCGACTTTAGCTACACCGCGTGCTAATCAAGAGTTGCAAGTTTTATTAAAGCGCTTGAAGAAGATTGACCCCAAAGCTACCCGCGTTGAAGATTGGCAAAAATTTTATCTTGAGGAGCTTATCAAAAAGGAACAGTACAAAGTGGATGCGCAGCAAATTCGGCAATATTTTTCATTTGCAAAAGTGCAGCAAGGTATTTTCGATCTAACGCAAACTCTGTTTGGCGTGACTATTAAACCTTGGCATACCGAGGTTTGGCATCCATCAGTGAAAGCTTATGAAATGTGGGATGGCGATAAAATGATAGGCCGCTTTTACTTGGACATGCATCCTAGGGCGGACAAATATAAGCACGCAGCCCATTTCGGTGTAACCAGTGGTGTAAAAGGTGTCCAGCTACCGACTTCTGCTTTGGTTTGTAATTTTCCTGGTGGCGACAACCCTAATGAGTTAATGGAGCACAGTGATGTGGAAACTTTCTTGCATGAGTTTGGTCATTTGCTACATGGGATTTTTGCGGGCGATCATCAAAGGCTTGGGTTCTCTGGCATAAGAACCGAACATGATTTTGTTGAAGCGCCATCACAAATGCTCGAAGAGTGGGTGTGGGATGCCGACACCTTGGCGACTTTTGCAAAAAATGAAAAAGGCGAAGTTATTCCTGCCTCACTCGTTAAGAAAATGCGAGCCGGGCGTGACTTTGGTCGTGGATTGTGGACAAAACACCAACTGTTTTATGCCGCGCTTTCACTCAATATTTATAACAAAGCTCCCGCGAACATTGAATTAGATAAAGTGATGGAAGAAATTCAATCCAAATATTCACCATTTGGCTATGTGGATGGCACACACTTTTATGCAAGCTTCGGCCACTTAAATGGTTACTCGGCAGTTTATTACACTTATATGTGGTCTTTAGTAATAGCGAGCGACATGTTCAGTGAATTTGAAAAAGAAGGTTTGCGTAACCCAATAGTTTCACAGCGGTATCGCAAAAAAGTACTAGCTCCAGGCGGTACTAAAGATGCAGCAGATTTAGTGACAGACTTTTTAGGTAGACCTTTTAGTTTCGATGCGTTTGCTAAAACCTTGGAAAAAACGCAGTAATCTTTTTGTTTTAGTTATTAACAAAATCTTCGTCATCCTCGCGCTAGCGGGATGACGATAATATTTAACCCCAACTTCCCCGAGCTTATGAACTATTCCCTTCGAGTTTTTCTTATTTTTATTTCGATTCTTGCAATTACTGCTTGCGAGAAGCGTAAGACACTTGTGGACATTGGCAATGAACAGCAGATTTTGCATGTGGGGAATCCTGATGAAATTGCTGATATTGACCCCCATACAACAACGGGGTCTACAGAGCATAATGTACAAACTTCCTTGTTTGAAGGGTTGGTCATGCAGGAGCCTGACACCTTAGTTATTAAACCAGCAGTTGCTGATTCATGGACCGTATCTGAAGACGGTAAGGTTTATCGATTTCACATTCGCGACACGGCAAAGTGGAGCAATGGTGATAAGTTAGTTGCACAAGATTTCGTAGATACTTGGCATAGAGCATTACTACCTGAGTTAGGTAATCAGTGGGCAAGTTATTTATATGTTATTAAAAATGCA
>JANPKH010000441.1:0-22197 GCA_031425935.1 Gammaproteobacteria bacterium
GGAGGTAGGAAGTTTCCCGAAGCGACCGGATCGCGAAGGGATGCCGATTAGAGCCTATAGGGATATATTCATTCGTCGCTTCCATGCGACTCACCTGCGGCAACCATGTTGTGCAAATTGCTCCTGCAATTTGTCACGGCGTGTTTTGAATTGAACAGTATTCTTTACTACGAGCTCATTAATAACAGCTCGTATATATAACTCCACGATTACTAAAAACTGGGCTCGCAAATTTGTTTAACTTTTTTGCCTGTTTTGGGATGTTTAAATTCCAGCTCAGTAGCATGCAACAATAATCGCGATGATTGTTTAAGGGTCGCTTCATTGCCGTAAAATTCACAACCTAAAATCGGATGACCAATCGCTTGCAAATGTAAACGCAACTGATGTGATCGACCGGTGATGGGATGTAATAAAACACGCGTCGTTTGATTAATTTCATCGCGCGCTAACACCTTAAACTCAGTAACGGAATTCTTTCCCGTTGCCGCGCAAATTTTATATTTTGGGCGATTTTCCATATCTGCAGCAATAGGTAAGTCAATTACACCTTTGTCATCGTCTATCAAACCACCTACCACTGCCGTGTAAGTTTTATATACGGTGCGAGCCTGAAATTGCTTACTGATATGGGACAGAGCCCCTTTATGTAAAGGGATCACCAAAATCCCCGAAGTATCAAAATCAAGACGATGCACAATAGCAGCAACCGGGTAAACTTTTTGCAAACGGACAATGACCGAATCATTATTTTGTGGATGACGACCCGGTACGCTTAATAAACGTGTGGGTTTATTAATAATAATAAAATCAGCATCACGCTGTAAAATTATTACTTCTTCCATACAACGAGGCAATATTGTTAAATCATCAATAGTATCTGACATGAAATTCTCACATTTTTTTGGGCTCATAATAACAGCTGCAATAGATAGGTATAACCAAAAGTAAGTGAGTTAGTCCAAAACATTTGTTCAGCTTGTCATAGTAGTACAGTAGCCTATGCATTCTGTGGAATGCGCTTGTTAACTCGCGATTACGTGCCTTTTGGTGTATTCTGCGCGCCTATTTTTTTAAAGTATTTTTTAAACGTTATTGATACTGCCACAAGGTACCACACCCATGTACATTTACGACGAGTATGACAATAGTATATTGCGCCAACGTGTGGCACAGTTTCGTGATCAAACTGAACGATTTCTTGCAGGTGATCTAAAACCTGAAGAATTTCAACCCTTGCGTTTACAAAATGGCCTTTATGTACAGCGCCTGGCACCTATGTTGCGCATCAACGTGCCCTACGGCATGTTAAATAGCACCCAAATTCGCCGCTTGGCACATATTTGCCGCCACTATGATCGCGGTTATTGTCATGTGAGTACTCGTCAAAATATTCAATTCAATTGGCCAGACTTAACCGAAGTACCGGATATTTTGGCGGAACTCGCCGAAGTACAAATGCACGGTACACAATCAAGCGGTAACTGTATTCGCAATACTACCTCTGACCAATTTGCCGGCATCTCTGAAGATGAAATCGTCGACCCGCGCCCTTACTGTGAAATTATTCGTCAGTGGTCAACCTTTCATCCTGAATTTGCCTTCTTGCCACGCAAGTTCAAAATTGCGGTAACAGGGTCAGAGCGCGACCGCGCTGCAGTGCAAGTACACGATATAGGTTTGCAAATTCTCCTTAATAGCCGCGGCGAAATTGGCTTTAAAGTCTATGTAGGCGGTGGTTTAGGTCGCACACCCGTGATTGGTAGTGTCATTCGTGACTTCCTGCCTGAAGCTGATTTATTGTCCTACCTCGAAGCAATTTTACGCGTTTACAATCTCTCTGGTCGTCGCGACAACAAATATAAAGCCCGCATTAAAATTTTAGTGCGTGCGCTTACTCCCGACGTTTTCGCGCAAAAAGTTGAAGCCGAATGGGAGCACTTGAAGAAAGGTTACAGCACATTAACTGAAACAGAGATTGAGCGCGCCAAAAGCTTTTTTACTGCACCTCCTTACGAAAGTATCGACAATAATGCAGCCCAATCTGCTGTTAATTCACAAGCAGCCGACAACATTGCCTTCAGTAAGTGGTTGCAACGCAATGTGCGCGGCCACCGCATTCCGGGTTACGCAGCTGTAACTTTATCGCTTAAACCAACCGGTGTTGCACCAGGTGATGTAACTGATAGCCAACTTGAAATCATCGCCAACCTCGCTGATGAATTCAGCTTCAGTGAAGCACGTACAACTCACGAACAAAATATTGTATTAGCTGATGTGAAAAAAACAGAACTCTTTGCACTCTGGCAAAAAGCTAAAGTAGCCGGTTTCGCAACACCGAATATCGGTACTATTACCGATATTATTTGCTGCCCTGGCGGTGATTTCTGTTCACTTGCCAATGCCAAATCCATCCCGATTGCTGAAGCGATTCAACGTCAGTTTGAAGACTTGGATTACGTTTACGATTTGGGCGATATTGACCTTAACATTTCCGGCTGTATGAATGCTTGCGGTCACCATCACGTTGGCCACATTGGTATTTTGGGAGTGGATAAATCCGGTAAAGAATTTTATCAGGTATCTCTCGGTGGCAACGCCAGCAACGATGCCTCGCTTGGCGATGTGCTCGGCCCCTCGTTCGGTGCGGATGACATGCCAGAAGTTATTCAAAAGCTAGTCAATGTTTACGTGGAAAATCGCAGCGCTGAAGAATTATTTATTGATACCTATCGCCGTATTGGTGCCACTCCGTTTAAGGAGAAAGTTTATGCAAAAAGATAATGCCAACAAGATAATTAAGAATGGTGTGATTGTTGAAAACGATTGGCAATTAATTCCTAAATCAGAAATCGATGCAGCTGCGGTTGAAGTTCCTGCTGGTCAGGTTATTGTGCCGCTTAATGTTTGGTTAGCACAAAAAAACTCCTTGCAAACACGTAAAGATATTGGCGTTTGGCTAGACAGCGATGAAACCGCTGATCAATTAAGCAGTGACGCAAAAACATTGCCATTAATTGGCGTAAACTTTCCGCTGTTCATGGATGGCCGCGCTTTTTCAACTGCACACTTACTGCGTGAACGATATGGTTTTACCGGCGAGTTGCGCGCAATCGGAAATTTTATTCGTGATCAACTTTGCTATTTGCGCCGCTGCGGTGTGAATGCATTTGCGTTTAGTAATCCTGAGATGAATTTGAACACAGCATTAAAATCATTGGATGACTTTAATGAATATTATCAATCCTCAGTTGATCAACCTTTACCGCTGTTTAGAAGAAGATCTTAAATAAATACAAAAAAGCCGCTACCAACAGCGGCTTTTTTATTTCTAAAATTCTAATAATTATTTGCTGAAAAAATTTCTAATTTGTTCTGCCTCGGCCAAAGTATCCTGCTTCCCCAACTCCATTAGTTCTGAAATAAATTCTGTAGAAAACAAAAGGTAGCTCGCTGCCGTTGCACCACCACCTTTTGCAGTAGCACCAATAGCACGCAGAAAAAAACGCAAACTTTTAGGTAAGTAACGAATATTTCTACCTGCAATCGCATCCAAGGGGCTAGAGGGTGAAACTATCATATTATCAACTGCCCGCAATTTTAAGCCTGCATTGACCAAGGTTTCTGGAGGAATCAACCTAATTAATTCATTCATGCGTTCGAGATGCTCAATGTCCCCTTCCAGGGAATCGACAAACGCGCTGTTAAATAAATGGCCAACGATTTGCCCCATAGAGGGCGAATGCTTTACAGGCAAACGTTTTTTTGTTTTGGATGCTTTTTTATTTCCACTAACGCCCACGACAAATAATGCTTCTGCGCCTAAATGCAGTGCAGGACTAATCGGTGCTAACTGCCGCAAAGCGCCATCGCCAAAATATTCGCGGCTGATGCGTACAGCCGGGAATATAGTGGGAATAGCCGATGATGCAATAAGATGTTCTAAACGAATTGTAGTTGGAACACCGCTACGTCGATAACGGTTCCAACCTAGCATTTTTGGATGGCCTTGGAAAAAACTAACAGTATGACCAGAGGTGTAACCCATCGCCGATACACTCACCGCCAATAATTTTCCAGCGTCAATTGAGTTCTGTATATTATCGAATTGAATACGGGATCCTAATAAATTCCATAGTGGTGAGTTATCCAACAGTGACAAAGGTCGCTGGCGCCCAACGCCCTGATTAAAAAGTGAAAGACCTAACAATCCCAAACCTTTTAGCAAATCGCTCCATCCATACAAATAGACTTGCCCAATTTCTAAATTACTCCACATGTGAGCTAATGCATGAACAGACTCTTTAAAATTGCCGGGATGCGCGGCAAGTGCAAGCGCATTAATCGCACCTGCAGATGTACCGCAAATTATCGGAAATGGATTCTCAATTTCGGGTGGTAAAATTTCAGCGAGCGCTTGCAAAACACCCACTTGGTAAGCAGCACGGGCGCCGCCACCTGATAATATTAAGGCTCTTTTCATAACAACAAACCAATAATGTGAGCGCTTTTTTTAAAGTGGCTTCACTAATAATAAATAACCATCCACACCTACTACTACCGCTCGACTTGCTACAGGAATCGGCTCCAAAATTGTTGCATCTAATCTTGCCTGCCATTCAATACCAGAATAAGAAACCCGTCCCTGATCCTGCGTAATGGCAAAGGTCACCGATAAATTTTTACCAATCATGTCGCTGCTAGTATCGGGGCCTCCACCTGCATTTTGAAAATTCTTCAATGGTTTCCACAAACCAACCGCACTCACTACTGCCAGCACACCCACCATCAGAAATTCAATTTCCCAACCTTGAATAATTTTTAAGGTCACTAATAACCCGGTGGCAACACAACCCACTGCAATAAATAGTAGGGGACCACTCATTCCCAGCACACCCAACTCCAGTAGCAAACACACGCACGCAATAGCATAAAGCAAGTGGTCATGGTGCTGAGCAAAATGTTCTAACAACCCATTCATATAAAAATCCGTGTGAAAAATTATTGATGAAGATGAATAGCTGAAGAAACCGCCATAGCTTGTACTACAGTACTCGCTATGTTTTCACTGGTTTTTCCATCTGTAAGTACTACAGTGCTTTCTTGGGCAATCGCTCTGTGCGCTGCAATCGCATCTTGGGCCAAAGTTAGTGCAACTGCATTTTTTCCCTCTATGGTAGAGGCAGATTTACCGATTGTCGTTAAGGCTTCCGCTTCAGCAATCGCAACTAAACGAATAGCTTCAGCCTTACCTGTCGCCTCAAGAATTTGCGATTCCCTGCTCGCTTCTGCTGCTAATACTTGTTCTGACTTAGCCGCCTCTGCGTCCAAAACGCGCGCTTGTTTTTGACCTTCGGCTGTCGTTATCGCCGCAATTTTTACACCTTCAGCGGTTAATACTGCCGAGCGCTTTTGCCGCTCTGCTGTCATTTGTTTTTCCATGTCTTCTTTAATAGAAGGTGGAATAGCTATTTCAAGTAATTCGAAACGCAACACAATTAAACCCCAGGGTTGCGTTGCATCTTGCATGGCTTCTTGAATTTTTGCATTTATCGCTGCACGATTTTGAAAACAGTCATCCAATTCCATTGAACCAATTGCATTACGCATAGAGGTCATGGCTAACTGCGTACACGCGAGCTTATAATCCGTAATATTATTGGTAGCTGCTGCTGCATCTATCACTTTAATAAACAACACACCATCAATCATCAACGCGATGTTATCTTTGGTGATAGCGGATTGTTGCGGAATAACCAGTGTTTGTTCTTTTAAATTACGATCTGCTTCAATCGACTCGATAAAAGGAATAATAAAATTTAACCCTGAGCTTAACGTCTTGGTGTATTTACCAAAACGATAAATAACATAACCACGGTTTTGTGGCACAAAGTGAATACCTTTTTTCAAAGTGAATAATAAAACTACAGCAGCCCAAAATACAAAACTTGATAAAATTCCCATAAGCGAATCCATATTTTTTTCCTGTTAAATGTTTAATTAATTGGTTTTTGCAATTTCAGCAGCGCGCAATTCACGCCGTAAAATTTTACCCACATTAGATTTGGGTAATTCTTTGGAAAACTCCACAGTCTGCGGAACTTTGTACGCTGTTAATTTAATTTTGGCAAAATCACGCACTTGTTGCACAGTTAAATCAGAATTTGACGTAACCACAAATGCTTTTACAGTTTCACTACCCTCTTTATCCGGTACACCGATAACTGCAGACTCAAGGATATCGGGATGGCTACTTAAAACATCCTCCACTTCATTTGGATAAACTTTAAAACCAGACACGTTAATCATATCTTTTTTACGATCAACAATTTTAATGTATCCATCTGCAGCGATAACGGCAATGTCTCCGCTTTTGAACCAACCGTCAGCATCAATTACTTCTGCGGTTGCTTCAAGACGCTGCCAATAACCTTTCATAACTTGCGGCCCACGAATACATAACTCACCCGCTTCACCACTCGGCAAACTATTACCTTGCTCATCAATCACTTTACATTCTGTGTCAATCAAGGGCGTGCCCACGGTTCCCAATTGCACAGCTTCAAACGGGTTGGTAGAAACCACTGGCGACGTCTCTGTTAAACCATAACCTTCGCTAATGGGACAACCTGTTATTTTCTGCCATCGCATCGCAGTATCTGTTGTTAGCGCTATTCCACCTGAGGCAGTTAAACGCATGTAACTAAAATCAAGTTTTCTAAACTCTTCATTACGTAATAACGCGTTAAATAGCGTATTTAAACCAACAAATAAAGTGAAAGGCTTATTTTTAAGAGCTGCAACAAATCCAGGAATATCACGCGGATTAGGAATTAATAAGCTGTGATTGCCAAGCGTAACTGCAGAAGTGCAATGAAGCGTGAATGAATAAATATGGTAGAGCGGTAGTGGTGCAATTAAAAGCTCTTGTCCTTCGCGAAAAATGTTTTTCATGTGTTCATTTAATTGCAGCATGTTAGCAATTAAATTTCGGTGTGTGAGCATTGCGCCTTTCGAGACTCCAGTCGTACCACCAGTATATTGCAACACTGCAATATCATTTGCTGCAAGCGATACTGACTGCCACGGCTTTTCCGCTCCGGCCAGAACAGTCCGAAAGTTAGCTTGATGAGGAAATGAAAACATTGGCACTATTTTTTTAATATATTTTACGATGAAGTTTATTAATAATCGCTTTAGTGGGGGATGCAAATCCGCCAACTCAGTCACTATCACAAGCTCTACTGGTGTTTCGGTAATTATAGTTGCAGCGTTGTGAGCAATATTAGCTAATACTATTAATGCTTTTGCTCCCGAGTCATTTAATTGATGCTTCAATTCGTGGGCGGTATACAACGGATTAGTGTTAACCACAATCATGCCAGCGCGCATAGCTCCAAACATAGCTACGGGATACTGCAAAATATTTGGCAGCTGTATCGCAATGCGATCACCAGGCTTTAAGTTAGTATGTTGTTGTAAATATGCCGCAAATTTTGCCGAGAGATGATCCACTTCACGAAAACTGAGGGTGTGCCCCATACAGCTAAACATCGGACAATCCGCATAATCCTTGCATGCTTTTGCAAACATTTCAGGAATAGTTTGGTCGTAATTTAGTGCCATGGTATTAACTCCAGCTTCATTTATATTTTATTTCTGTTTCAGAATTTCAATACACGCTATGTTGTAACAATATTAACTTAGTCATTTTAATTAACTTAGTCATTTTAACTAACTCAATCCTTTCGTTTAATGGAAAGAAAAATCATCTGCACCAAGATCCATTAAATTATTAGAACCAGAATTAATAGTTATCAGCAACGTAGCAGTACGCGGCAATAGCCGCTCAAAATAAAATCGTGCAGTTTGCAATTTAGCCCGATAAAACGCCGGCTCCTTAGTCCCCTGCGCTAAAGCATCAAGTGAGGTTTTGGCAGCACGTCCCCAAAAATAACCGATGAGAATATAACCGCAGTACATTAAATAATCGACTGATGCAGCACCTACCTCATCAGGATTCTTAGCAGCTCGCTCGCTTATTTTTGTCGTCAAAGCAAACCACTCTTTGAGTAGTCTAGACAAAGATTCAGTATATGGCAGTAATTCTGCATAGCCAGAAGCTTCCTCACAAAAATGCTCAATACAACCTGTGAAACTTTTTAACGGCTGACCAGCAGATAAAAGGATTTTTCTGCCCAATAGATCCAATGCTTGTACACCTGTAGTCCCTTCATAAAGAGAAGCTATTCGGGCATCCCGTACGTTTTGCTCCACACCCCACTCGCGGATGTAGCCGTGCCCACCAAAACATTGCAACGCTAAGTTGGCGGATTCAAAACCCATTTCAGTCATAAATCCCTTCGCTATCGGTGTTAATAAACTCAGCATATCAGTAGCGGATTGTTTTAGATCTGGATCTTGGCTGCGCTCAGCAATATCGATTTGTTTCGCCGTAAAGTATGCAAGCATGCGCATCCCTTCACTAAGCGCTTTTTGGGTTAACAGCATTCGCCGCACATCAGGGTGAACAATAATCGGATCAGCAATGTCGTTAGGATTTTTGGCACCGGTGAGCGAACGCATTTGTAGACGCTCGCGAGCGTAATTTAATGATTTTTGAAAACCCACTTCGGAATGTGCTAAACCTTGCAAAGCAGCACCTAACCGCGCGAGATTCATAAAAGTGAACATAAGATTTAAGCCTTTATTGGCGTTCCCCAATAAAGTACCTATCGCGCCATCAAAATTTAACACGCAGGTTGCATTGCCGTGAATACCCATTTTGTGCTCTAAAGAGCCACAACTCACGTGGTTGCGTTCACCGATTGAACCATTAACATGAATGAGAAATTTGGGAACGATAAAAAGTGATAAACCTTTAGTGCCTTCAGGAGAATCCGCTATACGTGCCAAAACAATATGCACAATATTATTTGCAAGATCGTGATCACCGGAAGAAATAAAAATTTTGCTCCCGGTAAGCGAATAGTTACCATCAGGAAGCAGCGTTGCTTTACTAGTAAGTAAACCAAGATCAGTGCCGCAATGTGCTTCTGTTAAACACATTGTGCCAGTCCACTCACCGGATATTAGTTGCGGTAAATAACGTTGTTGTTGTTCAGCTGATCCGTGCATTTCAATGGTGTGCATGGCTCCCTGTGAGAGCCCGGGGTACATATTCCATGCGTAGTTTGCGCTGGCTAAAAGTTCATTAGTAACCACACTAAGTGATTGTAATAAACCTTGCCCACCAAACTCGCTCGAACGGGAAAGCGCAGGCCAACCAGCATCACAAAATTGTCCATACGCTGCTTTAAAACCCGTGGGAGTAATGACTTGCCCGTTCACAAGCTGACAGCCTTCGCTATCACCAATTGCGGAGAGTGGGGCTAATGTCTCTTCACTAAAACGAGCGCTTTCTTGCAAGAGTGCATTTACAAGATTGGCATCTAAATCTTCGCAATAGTTTTTGCAGTGCTCTGCATAATGCAACACCTCAAACAACGCAAATTGGATATCTCTGAGTGGTGCTTTAAAATTATTCATCCTTAATTACCTTATTGATATTAATGTATCCGGTGAACTAGCTTTTGAGCCAGAGAATATATGTTTCTAATATTGGTAGATGATTTATCTAAGTCAAAATTTTATTGTCATTTTGTGGCCTACTCCAACTTTATTTAAGCAATGGTCGCAACAGTGCTAGCAAGTCCGCTGTAACCGCCGCCGTAAAGCCCCAAATTTCGTAATCTTGATACGCATACGCTGGCCTATGAAACTGTTGATCATTATGCTCAAATATATCTGTGCGAATTTGTAATCCCACCATAAATTGCTCAAGTGGTATTGTAAACAATGAATCTAATTCGGCAGGATTAGGTTCAAAACCATAATCCGCCGGAATGTACGCTACAAATGGCGTGACTACTGTACCAGAACGAGTTTGACGCTCAAGCAGCGCACCTAAAACATCGACAAGATGTGGGGGTAACCCTATTTCCTCGTGAGTTTCGCGTAGCGCACTTTCCAAAAGGGTGGCGTCTTGCGGCTCCCACATGCCCCCTGGAAAACACACCTCTCCCGCATGATAAGTGAGATGTTTTGCGCGCAAAGTGAAAATTATTTGCGGTGAAACTTCATCAGTAATTAACACCATTACTGCAGCCTGCCGCGCAAACTGGTCCGATTGAGTCAGCACCGCTGCTTGTGGCGCCAGAGCATCTGCGATGCTGGACCACAAACGCTTGTTCATTGCTTCTTCACCTCAGCTCCTGGATCGACACGCTACACCATAACGATTAAATTACCCTCACTGCAATAACCCGCTCAATTTTAGCTAAGGCTTCGATTACTGCAGTAGAGGGCGCGTGCTCAACATCAATAATATTATAGGCAACTTCGCCGCGGCTTTTGTTAACCATATCTACCACGTTAACTTTGTTATCTGCTAAAACCGACAACACGTTTCCTAAAACACCTGATACATTCTCGTTCGAAAAAGTAATGCGGGCACTTGTACCGGGATTACGACTCATATAAACCGCAGGAAAATTAACGGAATTTTTGATATTTCCATTTTCAAGATAATCCATCAGCTGGTCTGCCGCCATAATTGCACAGTTTTCTTCCGCTTCTTCAGTGCTAGCACCTATATGTGGCATAGCATAAACATCTTTACGATTAAGCAGAATCGGCTCTGGAAAGTCGCAAATATATTTGCCCAAATGTCCCGCATTTAAACTATTAACAACTGCATGAGCATCAACTATAGCCTCGCGCGCAAAATTAAGGAGCACTGCACCTTTTTTGGTAACTTTTAAAGTATCAGAATTAATCATATGCTTGGTTGCATCAATCGCCGGAACATGCAAAGTAATGTAGTCAGCAGCTGCTAACAACGATTGCAAGTTTTCCATCTTGGCAACCTGATTAGGTAAACGCCAGGCAGCATCAACTGACAGTGCCGGGTCAAATCCAATGACATTCATCCCCAAGGCGAGCGCAGCATCCGCAATCATTGAACCTATGGCACCTAAACCGACAATACCTAAGGTTTTGCCTTGCAACTCAAAGCCCGCGAAATTAGATTTTTCTTTTTCCAGCAATTTAGACATCTCGTCCGCATCATTCATATGAGTTAAACTTTGCACATACTCAAGCCCTTGCAAAATTCCCCGGGATCCCAAGAGCATTCCTGCCAAGACCAACTCCTTTACTGCATTTGCATTAGCACCAGGGGAGTTGAATACCACAACTCCAAGCTTAGTATATTCAGCTACAGGCACATTGTTTGTACCAGCACCCGCACGAGCAACAGCTTTTACGCTGGAAGGAAGTAACTCACCTTGTAATTTATGGCTGCGTAATATGTATGCATCAGGCGAGGCAAGATCACTTTGCACCTGATATTTTTCACGAGAAAAACGGCATAAGCCTTTGTCGGAGATTTGGTTATAGGTTTTAACTTTGTACATAGCTATTTCCTTACAAACGATGTGTTTAAATAAATAGATTCAATGAAAAAGGCCGTGGCAATGCACGGCCTAATAATAAAGAACGAGCGTAAATTAAGCGCTAATAGCCTGTTGATATGCCCAAGTCAACCAAGGCAATAACGCTTTAAGATCTGCAGCTTCAACCGTTGCACCACACCAAATTCGCAAGCCTGCAGGCGCATCGCGATAAGCGCCTATGTCGTAAGCAACACCAGCTTTATCTAATAGTTTAATCATATGTTTTACCTGGTCGGCTGTTGCTTTCAGAGTAAAACAAACGCTGGTATTAGAAAGCGTTTCTGTCGTTTGCGCCAGAAAATCAATCCAGTCATTTTCCGCAACAAACTTTTGTAGCACAGCTAAATTTGCATTGGAACGCGCGATAGTTTCTTTAACTCCACCAATAGCACGCACCCAATCCAGTGCATCCAAATAATCCGCCACGGCTAACATGGACGGCGTATTAATAGTTTCACCCTTAAAAAGACCCTCAACAAGCTTACCGCCACTCGTCATGCGAAATAGTTTTGGCATCGCCCAAGTTGGCTTGTAAGACTCCAAACGCTCAACCGCGCGCGGACCCAAAATCAACATGCCGTGAGCACCTTCCCCACCCAGGACTTTTTGCCAGCTAAAAGTAACAACGTCTAATTTGTCCCAAGGCAATTCCATAGCAAATACTGCAGAGGTGGCATCACAAATCGTTAATCCTTTGCGGTCAGCGGGAATCCAATCGCCATTGGGTACTTTTACACCAGAGGTAGTGCCGTTCCAAGTAAAGATAACGTCGTTGTCGAAATTCACTTTATCCAGCTCAGGCAACAATCCGTAATCAGCTTCATGTGCATTTACTTTCAATTTTAGTTCTTTGGTGGCATCACTCAACCAGCCATTACCAAAAGATTCCCATTGCAAAATATCTACACCACGTTCGCCCAGCAATGACCACATGGCCATTTCAACTGCACCAGTATCTGAACCAGGAACTACACCTACACGATATCCCGTCGGCAATCCTAGCAACTCTGCGGTATCTTCACAGGCACGCTGTAACGCAGCCTTTCCGATAGTTGAACGGTGCGAACGACCGAGGGTGGAAACATCTAACTGATCCAAACTATAACCTGGGCGCTTACTACAGGGCCCAGAAGAAAAATTAGGATTGCTCGGCTTCTGTTGTGGCTGAGTACCGTGTAATGATTGAGTGGCCTGTGCTTGCATGTTAATCCTCAAACTAATAGTAAAAATGACACGCTTATAAAAACATCAGCGCGCTTAAATTGGATAGAGTTCTACATAGCGCCAATATCTGCAGAATAAACCCAGAAAATTTGAGGCCGATTATGCCAGCTATAAGCCAAATAACCTAGCCGTGAAAAACAGCAAAAGTAAGAATTGTAATAAGTAAAAGAGGGGGCAAAAAAAAGCCCTTTACAAACGTAAAGGGCAAAAGGGAGACGTTGATGAATCAACCAAACATCAACGTTGAGAGACAATCATCAATTGCGGTCAAGCAAACAATGCTTAATTGACGCAGCAAATCAGACAAGTTTACTTTAGATAAAAATGACAGCGCTGTCAACAAAATTAAAGCCTCACAGAGCAGGAAATGAACCCTGCCTCCAATTGCGTTCATTACGAATACGCTAATAATTTTTAATTGCGTTTAGGGCTTTCGGGCTTGATGTCTCCGCAATCACTGGACAACCACTTACCTGATTGCTGTGCTTGAAAGGTTTCAACTCGATCGGCAATCGTCGTTTTAAAAGTTGCGTTGCCGGTATAAGCCTTGGGGCTTTGAAACGTGATTATACTTTCTCCGTGGGAGGGCGGCGTACTGTTGCAGGTGTAAGACACTTTAATAACCTTAGCCGAAACCTGGGTAAGCTTGTGTTCACATCCATCAGCTTGCTCTGGCAATTCACCGCGATCAATTTCTTCTTGCGTTAAGCATTCTCTTACAACAGCGCCATCTTTAAGTAGTTTCATTCCTTTACTCGCCATATCTAAACTGCTGTCAGTGGATTCAATACCTTGTTCAGCCATTATCCCTTCAATCATTTTCCGTTGTTCGGGCGGCAGGTTAGCAAATTGCTTTTTCATTTCCTCTAGCCCCTTTGCCAATTGCTCTTGTTGAGCTTTTTGCCCAGCACTGGCACTAGTGTTATTCATTTTAATAGTTGATTCCCATAAGCCAGGTTTCATATCTACACGAACAGCCTGCACATTAAGACTCATAACTGAAGCACAAACGAGACCGGCCAAGATAATAATTTTCATAGCATATTCCTATGTTAGATTGATTCAATGAGGTAATTATAGAAAGTGACTATATATACACCAGCAGCCAATTTAAACAATTATAGAAATTTGCGTTCTAAATATTAGCTGGCATAAGTGTTGCTAATTTATATTTAGCAAAAAAAAGGCACCCCTACTCTGATACCTTTAGTAAAAATGAACTCACTTAGGACACAAAATGAAAAGCAGTAGTCATACAATTGCACAAACCAACCTTCAACGTGCACCAAGTACTGACAAAATAAACACATTAGACGCAATGTTCACGAGTATGTTTCGTCAGCGTCATGATGCTCTCCTTCTTATTAAGCAACTCATTCAGATGATTAAATCCGTGCAACGCCACAGAGCAATGAGCATGGGGTTACTTGGCGGCAACAGTTATTTCCGCGATGATCTTTCAAAAATGCAGTATCAACTAGCAAATCGTTTTCAATTGTTTGTAGCGTTTGCAAGCCCAATGAAAGAGTTCTTATCTACTCGTGATCACGAAAATTTGCGCAATGCCTGGTTAACTATTAGCCATGACTGGCAGCAGGATTCCGTTATTGATAATTACGAACTCCACTGCCATCTTATTGAGAATCTTTTAACATTAGTTGCCAGGCTTGCTAAGCATCTGGAAGAGCCAATGAGCATTTTAATGGCCGCGGAAGCTAAGCCAATATCCAAAGATGGCGCGCAAACAATCAACCCCAACCGGCTTAAACAATTGGAAGTGTTACATTTTTCAACACGCCTTATGCCAGCTGTTGCAGAGCAAATTGGAAGGATCCGTGCACTCGCAACTTACGTAGCTGCATTAGGCTACTGCGATACCGATTACGCCAGTAAACTCCGCTACGTTATTCAATGTACAAAAGTAAATAATGAGAAATTACGTCATCAAGCCAAACGTATGGAGAGTATCTTAAACAAAGACTCTCCATTACTTAGTCCATTAAAAAGCTATGAAATAAAATTGACTTTTTTATTAAATATGATTGAACAGGATATCTTGAAAGATGATGGTATAACTACCGCGGACAGTAATAGATTGTACGAAATAACGACTAATATTATTGATATGTATTTACATATTGTGGATGAAGGTGTGCTGTTACTCGAACACTGGCATCAAGATGAAATTGAAAACTGGTTAACGCTTATTATCTAGCAGTAAAACAAACTATCAATAACTTGCCTAAAAATTTACAATACCTACAATGTAAACATCTTATTCTTGTGGATATTGCAATGCGAAACTATTTCCTTATAGCAGCTTTTTTGTTCTATTCCATCATTGCAATTGCTGAGGATAATTCAGCGAGCCTTACTAAAGAACAAAAATGCATGGAAATAGCCTTGGCTGGCGCCGATGAAACAATGACAATTAAAACGCTTAAAGAAGCGTGTGGCATATTATTGCAACAAGAAAAAAACACCGATGCAAATGAAAATGTACAAGCTAGTAATTTGAACATCGAAAGTACAACATTAAGTAATCAAACTTACGTAGGAGATGCGCACGCTCCAAATTCGGAACAGGCGTTGCAATTGGAAAGTACGGTGGTTTCAATATCGCAACCTATTAAAAAAATCGCAGGACCACAAACACGTTTACTTCAAAATCGCTTAGCGATGGAGGCACTTAATCGCTCCAATCGCTTTATTCTAGTGCCACACAAACGTAATTACCTTTTACCTATAAGCTACACTAATCAACCTAACAGCGAACCCTACGGCGAGACTAATGCAACCTTCACAGATTTAAATCATGCAGAAGCTGAATTGCAATTGAGTGTAAAAATTCTGTTACATGAAAATCTTTTTGATGACAATGGGCACTTATATTTGGGATACACCAATCACTCATTATGGCAAGTGTACAATCGCAAATTATCTGCTCCGTTTCGCGAAACTGATCATCAGCCCGAATTAATATTAAGTTTTACCAATGATTGGGAGATTTTTGGTTTTCACAATGCAATTAACGAAGTAATTCTTAATCATGAGTCCAATGGTCAAACCGGATTGCTGTCCCGCAGCTGGAACCGCATTATGTTCGCCTCAGTATTTGAAAAAGGTGATTTTGTAATTACAATTAATCCTTGGTACCGACTACCCGAAAGCCCTCAAGAATATCCCGGCGACCCACGCGGCGATGATAACCCGGATATTTCCAAGTACATGGGGCATGGGGAGATATCAGGTGCTTATGAATATCATTCACATATTTTTAGCGCGCAAATACGCAACAATTTACACAGTGGTTATGGTGCACTTGAATTAGGCTGGACTTTCCCGGTATCAAAAACTATTCGCGGATTTATCA
This sequence comes from Gammaproteobacteria bacterium, assembly GCA_031425935.1. Classification (GTDB taxonomy): domain Bacteria; phylum Pseudomonadota; class Gammaproteobacteria; order Pseudomonadales; family Cellvibrionaceae; genus Cellvibrio. Next base: position 16,114 of record JANPKH010000441.1, read on the forward strand.
ACTATTTTGATGGCTATGGGCATAGCCTTATTGATTATAATGTTCGTCAACAAAATATAGGTTTAGGAATTATTTTTACTGATTTATTTTAATTACAACATTTAACTGCAGTTTAGCCGTGACACCAAAGTTCGATTAGTTTACGAATTTCTTCAGCGGCACCAGGAGATGCTTCAATAATGTTAAAGCCCGTCCAGTGTTTACCATCCTGATCTGCAGGACGTGTCCACAAACAATCTACACTGAGACATAACACTTGATTATCAACTGGCATATGCATATCGACTTCGTATAGCTTGTCTTCCTCAAGCGCAATATCGCCTACAATCATCAGCCCTTTCACATGAACATTAACCAATCTCCCGAGATAAATATCGCGCACGCTATCATATACATCAACGTCACAATTGATGATATGACGCTCTAATGAGCGATCATTTTCATGTGCAGACAATTCACTCATTCGACAATTCCGGCGTTAAATTACCAACTCGGTCATTAAGAGTTTGATAAATATTTTCTAATGCACGTTCAAAGAAAGGCTTCGTGCTACCAGCAATTACTCGTGCTTTTCCTGTCATCATTTCACGTGCCAATTGCAAACCCGCAATTAAGGATACTTTCCTGCCTTGCTGGTCCACCATCATATAATGATTAGTTTTTTGATTAAACCAAGCTACTTTTAAACGCTTGCCGCCGTCAAACTCAAACCAGGTACCGAACTCAATCATTTTCAAACTATCAACAATTTTAGTTTCTTCTACCGTTTGCGGTTGCGCCAACACTTCTGACTGCCCTGCTTTTTCTGCAGCCATACTTTCCAGTTTTGAACGCATAGGTTCTGGAGCAGCCTCAGCTTTACGGCTTTGTAACGCCATTTTTTGTAATGCTAATACTGCATCCAAAAGTTTTCTACCTTTTGCTTGTTCATAGCCAATGGTTTCAAAGCCCTGCTCTAAAGTAGCGATTAACGCGGTTTGCTTTTCTACCTGGGAAATTTTGTCAACTTGTAAAGTCTTCGGCTCAAGACTCCATAACAAATCATCTATTGCGCTAACCGCACGCACCCATGAGTCTGAATTTTCGCCATAGCGCAGTAATAAAAATGATAAATAATCAGACCATGGTTGCAGTAATAGCAATAATATAGCTGATGGCATTTCACGACCATCAGTGCGACTACGCACAGTCAAATTAACTTGCATTTTTGCTTCCCGCAATTTTTCTTCGCCTTGTGCTTTTTCTAAAGCACGACGCTCCATCAATTCCTGACGGCGCGCCACATTGTGCGTGTAAGCATTAAACTCAATGAGTAACTCTGCAAAGAGACGCACATCATTTTTAAACTCTTCCAACAAACGGAATACGGTAACTTTAATTTTAGTAAAGATATCAAATTGATCTTTACCATCGTTGCCAACCCAACGAATACCCGATTCTGCCAAACTATTCAGTAGTACTCGCGCTGGATGTTCCGGTTGTTCAAAAAAGTTTTTATCAATAAATGCAATTTTCAAAAATGGTGTATGCAGATAACTAAGCAGTGCCTTTACCGAATCAGGTAAATGCTCATCAGACAGCATATATTCAAACAACATGCCTACTAAATCAATTGTTTGCATATCGCCAGCTTCAACAGCGCCATCTTCATTTTCGCTGGCAATTTGTTGCATCATTTGCTGACTGACTTCATGCACCGGCTGTGGCGCAAGAGCTACCCCACTCCCCGCAATATGATTTTCTAATGCTTGATGCGTGCTAGTGTAGACGCGAGCTTGCATGCTATCTAACACATTCACTATCTGCTGATTACTGTATACACGTAAAGATCCAGGCGATGAATTTGTTCCAGCTGTTGCGCCACTGCCAACCTGGCCTGCTTCAGCTGCAGAATAATTGGCAGCCACCACCGGCGCAGCAGCTGGCGCGGACTTAGAAGGCATAACGTTTTGATGAGCAATATGAGTTTGTAACAAACGTATCGCACTCAACATAGTAGTTTGATACTGCACGTCATTATGGCTCAGGGTGCCATCCAATAAACGATCACTTGCACGGCGCCGAGTTGGGTCATCTAAAGCGGATTCTATTGTTGGCTGAATATCCAAAGAATTATCTTCTACGCGCTCACCTACAGGAGCTCTGGAGTCAGAATCACTGCTAGGGATAAAACGCAAATTAGATAAAAAATTTTGCTGTATGAGATATTGATTTAGCTCTTCATAAAGACTATTTAACTGGCTAATAAGTTCTTGCTCAAAAATTTTATAACCAATTAATTTTATTTTTGTATCGACATCCAAACTGGATAATACTTTACGCAACGCTTCGCAAAATTGAACGGGGCTAGCAGGATTACTGCGCTCATACAGTTTTTCACCATCATTCAACAACGCCAGGCGTTGTTGCAGGAACCATAATTGTTCGGCGAAAAAGTTTTCTGCTCGATGAGCAATAGAAGTAATAGCAATTGTTTCTTCAAGATCAGAATGTTCAACCAATGACAATATATCGCCAGTGAAACGCTCTTCGCCGGTTAGTGTATTTAACGTCTTATTTTTAAATTTAACGAAGCCATTAGCTAGGTGCTGGCCAAACTCTTGTTCTGCAGGTTCTTGCACTGCAATAAGTAAATTTTTTACTTCAAGTAAAGCTACTTGCTCTTTGTTGGATTTTGCTCGATCGGCATGTTCTAAAATTTGCTTAGCCCACAACCGCCAGAAATTAGGAAATACACGTACAGCAAAGCCTCGCGTTAAATCGCGGCATTGTTTTAAATGTTGAATGACTGTTTGCTCAGTCATGGTTGCCACAGCTTGACTCATACGGTTACTTGCACCAAAAGCGCCTTGATCACGCATATATTTTTCAGTTTTTTTATCCATAACATTTATTTCCCACCATCAACCTGTAGATAACTCTTTAATGCGCACAAACGATAAAATCATACAAAAGCCATTTAATCAGCTATACACAAACTTGTCGCAATTCTAACACTTTCTGCCAAATTGAACACAAAACGACTGCTCGATCAGTTACTTCAGCCCTTAAAAATCACAATTTATGCGTCAATTCTTCATAGAGCGCAGCTATAATCGACTCAAAAATGCACCAAAAAAATCAAAAAACTCGAAAAAAGCACCAACATCTTGCAAAAAAAAAATCTAAAAACCCGTTTAAATATGACTTTCCAGATATAAAGCCTAATAAATGTGTTTTATCTACAGTTGGTATTTATTTTGCCTTACCTTAAGAGTTAGCGAGTAAACACTGATCCGCACTCTGAGTGGTTTAGAATATTCGACAGTTAATCAATAGAAGGCTAGGGTTCCGATTGTTCAGGCAATAGCCAAACAATGACTGGTCCGAGAGCCTTCGACCCCAGCAAGCTTGCGCACATAGCCAAGCCAATGAGGTTACACGGCGGGATAAAAGCCCGGGAGATAATGGCCTAAAAGCCTGTTTGTAAGCCTCAGCCCTGACTTATTAACTTAAGTCAGATTGAATGCCGAACAGATCTAATCGCCAGAGTGCTCCCGCTCCCGATAAAACCGTTGTAACTAAAAAACCGCTGGAGGTTTACCATGCTGCATGCCGTTGTCGTCATTTTAGAAAAAACAATATTCACAAACCGCTTCTTTATAAAAATTTTTCTTACCTTGAGCCTTTTACTTTCTGCAGCACTTGCTTCCGCGGAACCTTTTAAAGTTTGCTGGTCGATTTACGTCGGCTGGATGCCGTGGGGCTATGCTGCGGAACAAAAAATTATCGACAAATGGGCTAAAAAATACGGCATTGAAATTAAAGTAGTACAAATTAACGATTATGTTGAATCTATTAATCAATATACCGCAGGGCAATTTGATGCTTGTGCCATGACAAATATGGACGCGTTAACAATTCCCGCTGCCGGAGGAGTAGATAGCACAGCATTAATAGTTGGCGATTTTTCCAATGGTAATGATGGCATCGTGCTCAAAGGTGATAATAAAACACTTAAGGACATAAAAGGCCAAAACATAAATCTAGTTGAATTAAGCGTGTCTCATTACTTACTAGCACGAGCATTAGAATCTATTAAATTAAAGGAGGTTGATGTAAAAGTTGTTAACACTTCTGATGCCGATATGGTCGCAGTTTATGGCACTAAAAGTGTAACAGCTGTCACTACCTGGAATCCTCTTCTCAGTGAAATTTTAAGACAACCTAAAAGCACTAAAGTTTTTGATTCAGCACAAATTCCCGGCGAAATAATGGATTTATTTGTTATCAATACTGCAACACTGAAAAAAAATCCAGCACTAGGTAAAGCATTAGTGGGCGCCTGGTATGAAATAATGGGATTGATGAATGCACAAGATAAAAATGCATTAGCTGTCAGGACATCCATGGCAACTGCATCTAGCACTGACCTCGCCGGTTTTGACGCACAACTCAAAACCACCAAAATGTTTTACACGCCCGCCTCTGCTATTGAATTTGTTAAAAGCGATGCACTCTTAAACACCATGAAAAAAGTAGCTGAATTTTCTTTTGCCCATGGATTATTAGGTGAAGGAGCCCCAGATGCGGCGTATATAGGCGTTGAAGGAGCAAAAGGTGTATACGGCAACACCAAAAATATTAAATTACGTTTTGACACGACTTACATGCAATTGGCAGCGGACGGAAAACTATAATTTAGTTTCACAACCCCCGTACATAAAACGCATGCGAGCCATTCAAATCTGTTTGCTTATTTAAAAATTAAAATAAACAAACAGATTTTGATCCTAGAGAAAACGTGATGAAACGTCTAATAAATCTAACGCCATCAAAACCTACGCAGTGGCTACTAGGTCTTATGCCCTTTACAATTATTTTAATATTGTACTTGCTCGCATCTGATGCACGCCATTTAGATAACCCAGCCGACAAGTTACTACCCAGTTTTATGCAAATGGGTGAAACTATGAATACTTATATTTTACAAGCAAGCAAACGCACAGGTGAATATCTTTTCTGGGGTGATACGCTTAGTAGCTTAAAACGTCTTTTACTTGGCATTAGTATTGCCGCAATTATTGGTTTTGTATTTGGCTTAACTACCGGAGCAATACCAACCGTAAATGCACCACTAGCACCTTTAATTACTGTAATTTCATTGGTGCCACCTATGGCGCTCTTACCTATACTATTTATTGTATTTGGGCTGGATGAATTATCTAAAGTTGCTCTGATTGTAATTGGTGTAGCACCCTTCATCGCACGCGATATCCAACGTTGTACGCAAGAAATCCCACAAGAACAAATTATTAAAGCACAAACGCTAGGCGCTTCTACCTGGCAAATTCTCGTACGCATTTTAATACCACAACTATTACCAAGATTGATTACTGCGGTGAGACTATCTCTTGGCTCAGGATGGCTATTTTTAATTGCATCCGAAGCCATTGCAGCGACTGATGGGCTTGGTTATAGAATATTTTTGGTACGACGGTATATGTCGATGGACGTGATCCTGCCATATGTAGCATGGATTACTTTACTTGCCTTTATTTTAGATTGGTTATTAAACAAAATCAGTCACAAATTATTTGTATGGCATTATCAAGGAGCAGCATAGTATGTCAAACACTGCACCCGTTATCGCACATCCAACCTATCCTATGCTTCAAGCAAAAAACTTATGGAAGAAATATAATCATAATGTTGTTTTAGAACACTTAAATGTTAGCGTCAATGCTGGTGAATTTATTACCATGGTCGGCACTTCCGGCTGCGGAAAAAGTACATTCTTAAAAATGTTACTGGGAATGGAAGAACCTACTTCAGGAAAATTACTATTAGACAACAAACCCATTCCCATTGAACCAGATCAATCCCGAGGTATAGTGTTTCAGCAGTATTCGGTGTTTCCGCATTTAACAGTTTTGGAAAACGTAATCCTTGCACGCGAATTTGAAAGCTCCGCTTTATTCGGAAAGCTATTTGGTAACGCAAAACGAAAAGTAGTGGAGGAGGCAAAATTTTTGCTTGAATCCGTTGGCCTATCAACTGCGATTAATCGCTACCCCCATGAATTATCCGGCGGTATGAAACAAC
>JANPKH010000442.1:0-11709 GCA_031425935.1 Gammaproteobacteria bacterium
TATTTTTCATTGTTTCATTCGGGAAATGCCCGACTCTTAGATTTTTTTGCACCCTCAATAACCTATTTCAGGAATCTTTATGTCCAATCCTATTATTCCCTGGATCGGCGGCAAGCGTCGCTTGGCTGATCGCATTTTCCCGCTATTTCCGCAGCATAGTTGCTATGTTGAACCCTTCGCAGGTGGTGCAGCACTTTTTTTTCTTCGCCCCGTACCGGCAGAGGTGGAAGTGCTTAACGATATCAATGGCGATTTGATAAATTTGTATCGTGTTGTCCAGCATCATCTGGAAGAGTTTGTCAGGCAGTTCAAGTGGGCACTCAGTTCACGTCAGGTGTTTAAGTGGCTGCAAGAGACCCGCCCAGAAACGTTAACCGATATCCAGCGCGCAGCGCGATTTTATTATTTGCAGCAAAGTGCGTTCGGTGCAAAAGTGTCTGATCAGACCTATGGCACGGCCACTACTACCATTCCCGGATTAAATTTATTGCGGATTGAAGAGAATTTATCGGCAGCACATTTACGCCTTGCGAATACTTTTATTGAGCATGTGACATGGCAAAATTGTATAAAACGTTATGATCGCCCACACACGTTTTTTTACTTGGACCCCCCATACTGGGAAACAGAAGGTTATGGTGTACCCTTTGAGTTTAATCAATACGAGGAGATGGCTGAAATAATCGGATCAATTAAAGGTAAGGCGATTATCAGTCTCAACGATCATCCAGACATTCGCAAAGTATTCGCTCGTTATCATATGGAAACCACTGATATCCAGTATACGGTGGGTGGTGGGAAAGGGACTGCTGCGAGTGAGGTATTAATTTTTAGCTGGGACGTTAAAGCTGAGCCTGCAGGGTTGTTTTGAAATTAGTTACCAGAGTGCGTTATCATGTTAGTTACTTTTTCGTCTTTAAAAAATTTTAATTTTTTTTGTTTTCACTAAATTAGTTAATGATTCGTTGTTAAGTATTTCTTCAACAGCATTTGTACAATCGATTTTGTATTCAGCAAAGCTTCTTCTTTCATTTCCTGTCTTACCATGTAACGTGGTAGTCTTCATCCTAATGGATGCAGCCATTTCGATTTGTTATAGCACTTTGCTGCACCAATTAAGCTCTCCCATACCCCCGTAGGCTGCCATATTTCAGACATAGGGAATTTTGCTTCTGACTCAGGGGTTTGTAGAATGCATAGTTTGTATAGGTAGATAAAACAAGAAGCTCTCATGTTTAGTGCGCAATGAACCCAAATTTTTTTGTTTTTAAAGCTGTGGATTATAGCAAAGAAGCTCTGGAGGTCTGATATTTGTGGTGCCTCCCAGCTGACTGGAATATGGATGTAGGACATACCAAGAGAACTTACAATTGAACCTTCATTTGCAATTGCAAAGTTACTCGTTGGCATTGCTAAATTTATAACGACAGAGTAACCATCATTTTTTATTTTTGAAAACTGCTCCTCTGTGGGTTGACCCGAAGTGGCGATGTTTTCATCTGCCTTATAATAAGCACGAATTTGGTTCATAATTGATTATATCATTTGCAATAGTGAGCAGGCGTTATCATTTAAATCCTTCCTTTAATTTATCATCATAATTTTAATGATTCAAATATTGCTACACGTACAAACAGGTAAAAACTTACAATTAATTGTAGGTATAAAACATTTGATCGGAAGTGCGTTTAATCTCCTTGCGCGCTAATTTAGGCCGAAGGGATTTAGAATAAGAGCTAAGACAACCCCACACAATATAGTAATTAGGATAACGCCCCACCAGCTTTGGTGCCATGATTGCTCTGTCTCAATAAGAATGCGAAGTTCATTTTGAATACTTGGGGTGCTAGGAAAATCTGAGTGGCCTTTAATACCTTTGCGAAGTTGCTCATCAAAAGCTTCCCTCTTAAATTTATTAATTTTTCCTTTCGCTCGAGGATAATCTCCGATCATACCTCCAAAGAGCCCGCAAGTGGCGGCAATACCAAGTATGATCAGGTGCTCCCTAGTGAATTCTTTACTCATGAACGGCACAATTGTAGCGTGCTCCCATGCCCAATTTATTATCGGAATATTAGTGTGCTGGAATATGATGTTTGGCAAATGAGTAAAAAATGAAAATAGTGGAATATTTTGAGTTTCGGAAAATGAGCTATGCATTGTCATAAGCACGCAAACAATTAAATACCATAAAGAAACTACAAACCCCAAGAAACCAATTAGAGTTATAATAAATTTTTTCTTAAGAAATTCTTTTGGTGTCATCTACACACTCCTTTAAATCAATGTTTGTATAAAATTTCATATTTAAAATAAATGTTAAAACGTTAGTTTCGATCTAATGGAGTAAATGTCGCGGTCTTTGTAGCCCAGAATAAATGGATCTGATGAGGAATATTCTGTGTAGGTCGCTTGATCTTTTGGTAAATGTCTAACGTTGAAATCAAATGATAACTCTGTTTTTGCAAGTCTTACTACGTAATTCAAGTTTGCATCCACTCGATCATAATTATTTTTCGCCTGATTTTTACTGCCGTAGTAGACGAGTCCTAAATTAACGTTTTCTGATAACGAAAAGATTGACCAAGCGCTGCCTGATACTCGGCTATATAGCGACTTTTCTTCCAGAGTATCTGTATCATTTTCGAGATAAGAAATACCGCCACCAAATTTCACATCATTAAGTTTATGACCGACACCAATTTCGACACCATCCACATCAGCAACGCCATTGTTGGTTAATGTAAAAGCTAGGTAATTAAACGGTTGTGAAATCAGGTTTGAGTATTTTTCTTTAAAATATTTTACGTCAACGACTGTTTTATTGGATTGAGTTAAATAAGTATAAGCCAGCTCGTACGCACGCAATTTTTCAGGCTCTAGATCATCTGTTGTTGCAATGCGGAACGTATCTGCGCTAGCGCGATTATAATAGTCCATTTTTCCAGCAAGATAATTCACATGGTACCGCCATTGCCTTTCCGTTTCATGAACACCAGGAAGCCGGTTTGACTCGGCAGCGAGAAGTCTAATAATGTTTTGATCATTTACAGAAAAGTTGAACGATACTCTGGGAGAAAAATAGACTTTATCAATATCGCTATTTGATTCAGTCATGACTCCAACATTCAGAACCAGCTGGCTGGTGACTTGTTGTCTTATATTGTTTGACCACTCATAAGTCGATCTTGTATGGCTACCGCCAAGATATGTTTGACTGTCTACATCATCCATCCGAACCGCTAAATTGGACGAATAGGTAAAATAATCTGTGCTTCTATTGAAACCGCCAAAAATCTTATATCGATTTTCGATTAAATCTTGATTTGTGCTGGCACACAATGGTGATGCAACAGCGGCTGGCCCAGCTCGCCTAACTGCAGCACCGAAATTTGTCAGTAGTTGAATTTGTTCAGCGTTAAGAGGGCCAAGTAATGATTTGTTAAGTGCGCCAACACCAGTTTGCATTGAGCTGCCAATGAGTAAGCCTGTATCTTCAAAATCAATTTGAATATTATCGGCAGTGTCCAGCGTTGCTAAATTTGGATCATATAAAATGGCGGGATAGCAAAATATTAAATTTTGGTCACGGTTGAAATTGGTAACATCTAGGCCCACTTTCCATGCTGTTTCCGTTATTTCTTCAACGCTGGAACCGGATAGTTTTATTGATCCACTGAGAGTCTTTTCGTTTGTCTTTCCATCCGGTGATGCGCCACCCACAGTCTTTTGCACACTTGCTGAATCAGACTTCAAATTGTCGTATCGTGGAAACTCATATTCATATTCTGAACTAGCGATATACCAGTCCAGAAGAAGCGAATTAGAAAGATCTAACTCACCGTTGTATAGCAGTGAATGTCCTTCGTGATCATCATTGAAAGTGTCTAGCTGTGGGGACCTATCAAAACCTTCTGATTTAATTGCGGCTACCCTGATGTAACCTTTCGATAAACCGAGGTTTCCGCCTAACGACGCTACGACTTTTTGTTCGTTGGTTGATGAAATTTTTAGGTTGATCATTGATTCTGTTTCGAGCGCCACCGGCTTTTGAATTAAGTTCACTGTTGAGCTAAAAGCATTAGTTCCATAGTCAGCAATATTCGTACCCCTTACAATTTCTATGCGCTCCAAATCTGAGACTTCAATCGGCATTCGTTGCCAAATCACGTCGGCGTATCCTGCTCTGTATAAGCTATTTGAGTTATAAAGTATCTGCATGCGTCTTGGAACATTTACGTTTGTTCCATGATATCCAATGGCTGCACTGGAACCATGAGTTTCAGTGACTTGCATTCCTGGAACCAATCTCATTGCATCGACAAAATTATCAATGCCTAAATTCTGCAGGTCTCTAGCATCCAGAGAGGTAACACTATTAGGCGTGTCCTTATATGAACTGATCATGTTCGCAGGAGTGATAAATGTAAGTTCATTAGCAGAATTTTCTGAGCCATACAAATTTTCTGTTGTGACTAAGAGCAATGTAAGAATTGTAAAAAATATTTATGCAGGCATAGGTATATCCTTCTTGGTGATTAAATCTTTTTTGAATCGAATTAACTAAAAATAAATAGCGGTGACAATAAGTCGCTAAGTTAGCGTGAAGTAAAATAGATGTAGTGGTGCTGAAACGGTTAAAAATTAATGTTTGCGGAACAGGTAAAAGGTCAGAAAACTAAATAATTTCGTAAGAATATTAACGAGATTGAAAGCATAAATTTTTAAACCGTAGTAAATTGATAAATACATTGCGCGCCACTGAGCGATATGCCTGTCTCGTTAGGTAAAAATTATTTTGATATAAATGGATGTTGACTAATTCACTAGTAGCAGTCGTTTTCCATTTTAATTCTTTCTTTCACGATCTGAATCATCTAAAAATAGTCTTCTATTTGCTAGACGTCACAGTCATTAAATAAAAATAAATAATTGCCCCGTAACCTTCGGAGAGGAGCGGATAGTAAATATACTCTGTGGATTGGAGCTTGCTTATATATTCCTTAGATAGGCCATGTTCAATGGCTGCATTGGTTAATAAGCCTAGGTAGCGTTTTGATGGTTTGTAAAGCTGGAGAGATTCACCGTTATAAATGAGTGTTTTCGCCGATACATTTTTACCTTCGACCAGTACGTCCGCATCAATTATTTTATATTCTGAGGGTTCAGACTTCAGTAATTTTTCAAGATCTTTTTGAGAAACCTCGTGAATGACTCCCTCTACATTATTGTGTTCACTTGTTGATATGTTTGCGAATCCAGGCTCTAGGAAATTTCTTCCCTTGAGATTAAAAGTGAGGGCATAACCTGATAGCGTTGCGGGTGTCGTACTAATTGGCACTATGTTCCGAATGTTAGTAAGATATTTCTCCGACATATTTGCGCCGTAGGCAAAATAATAGGCATTATTCCCAATCTCTTGCGTTTTCAGCTTTTTGTTATCAGCAGGTCTGTTTAACCGATGCTGAGTTGTAAAATAAATAATTATCAAAAATAAGAGATGTGCAATTATTACGAAGGTCAGTAGCTTGAACAGGAGAGCTAAGCGCATATACAGAAATCTCGATTTCAGGGAAAGGCTAATCTAACTGGAAAAAGTCTTGTTTCTCAACAAATAAAATAAAATCTAAACTGTTTTATAAAATAAAATGCTCTATACTTCTCATTTGTGGGGACTATACCACCCATTTATGAATTCTTATAATGCATTAACGCTATATAAAATAATCAAAAAATGAAAACTTTAGAATAAGGTGATCGGCATGCTTTCAGATTCAACCAAGTCGGAACTAACGCCAGCGTGTGCTCTTGATTTTTATCAGCGGCTTGAGTTATTGATGTCTGAAGCTGGCATTCATAGCAGAGGTTTCATTGGATTTTTAGTGGCAGCAACTGGCCTCAGTAAATCTGGTGCTCAGCGTATTATTAATGATAAGAGGCCACCAAAACGAAATGATGTGTTTTTGCTGCTGGCTAATGCACTTACGGACGCGGTAAATGCAAAAAAAGAAGCAATGATTACGGTTGATGAAGTGGTTGACTATCTGCTGAAAGACAAACAAATTAAGGCGCTTCAAGCACAGGATAATTTTGATGTTTCAGAGTATTTAAAAATTGATCCCGTCCTGACTAGCCAAATAATCATTAAAATAGAAAATGTTGCTCGTGGCATGCAAATCAACACAGCGACAGACATTCGTCAACAGCAGTTGAAGTTAATACATTTTAGAATTATTGCCTACTGTTTTAAAAATCAAGCAAATTACGAGACTCAAAAGGTCACTAACCTGATCGAGAGTTTGTTCGAATTAGCTAAGCAGAATTTGTTGTAGTATTTCATGATGAGCCGCTACTTATTACTAGCAGCTTATATCTTAATATCCTTTAGTGTGATTCCTTGTGCACAATCGGAAATCGTTATTTTAACATCCGAAAACCCACATTCACTGGAGGTAGCCAATAAAATACGGTTAGGGATAGCAACTCCATCCGTTATTAGACATGCTATCCAAGACGTCGGTCCAACTGATCGAGTTGTTGCACTGGGTAATGAAGCGTTGGAAAAAGCGAAGGGACTCAAGGCCGAAATAATTGTCGGTTCGTTTATCAACTACGCGGGTCTTGACGAATCAACAGTTAATGACATCAATATTATTTACTCTGACCCATCTCCCCAAAGTATCGCTCATTTTATTGATTTGAATTTCAAAAGCACAAAGTTTGGATTTATTACGACTAAATCTGAAAGTGTTTTTATTGACGAAATTAAGTCATCGCTGTATCCCCCCAATCACAATGAATTGATTACCGTTGAACATAACGGAGATACTTTCGTTGCGCTAAATAAGCTAACAAAAATGGAAATCGATATTTTGTTTATTGGAAATAGTCTGGAGATTTATAAGGCCAACAATATTCGATTTGTTTTAGAGTCAATGTTTAGAAAACGCATTCCGGTCATCACAAGCTCTAAAGCGCTCGTTAAAGCTGGAGCTGCTGCATCCATAGCGCCGGATGAAGACGCAGTAATACGTGAAACCTATAACACGATCAATCAATTCGTAAATTCTAACGAAAAAGTGACATACAAACGATTTATCGACAAGACAGTAGTGGATACCAATAAATCACTGATTAAAATTCTTAATGTGCAAATTAGGGAGGATAACAATTGAAGAAATTTCGTTCTGTTTCCGTCAATATTGGAACATTGCTCAGCTTTATGGCCATATTGCTGATCAGCGTAATTTCGTTGTGCGCCGGTATAGTGGTGTATTCAGACTATAAGTTTAATGAAGCTGCATTAGAGCGCAGTGAAATTATTCTTGCCAACGGATTGCTGAAGGGGTCCATGCCGTTAGCTGTTGCAACGGGTGATATCGACTTAATAAAAACGATAGTTCACGATCATTTGGCGTTTGATGAAATTTACGCTATCAGTATTCGTTCCTTAAATGGTGAATCGCTTTACGCGGAGGAAAAATCAGCTGGATCAAAGGGAAATATTTTACCAAAGTCATATAAATTAATGAGTCCCTACGAAAATCTTACAATGGATACCTTCAATCCAGGAAATAATGTAGTCGAAAAGGAACTCGGTTCGGTGACGATCTATTTCTCAACTGCCCGCCTGCAGGACGAAGTGAACAAACAGCTCTATCTGGCAATCTTTATCATTCTAATGGCTATAATATTGTGTTCGTTATTGATACTGGCTTTTAATCGGTATTTCTCAGGAAAATTAAAGCAAGTTGTTTCTCTGATAGAAACTATCAAAACGGGACAACGAATTATCGATCCACAAGAATCTCACACCATTCAAGAATTAGTGGTTATTGATTCGCATCTTAGGAATATGGCTAACACAATTTACGACCGTGATAATGAGTTACAGATGACCCTAAACAATGCATTGGAAGCAAAAGCAACTGCACAGAATGCAGAGGAGTTTAAGGATTATTTCATTAGCGCTATATCTCACGATATAAAAACACCGGTTGGTGTAGTGGTGAATCTTCTTGAATTAATTAATGAAGAGGCTATTGTCCGGATATCAGATGCTGCACTCCTACAAAAAATATCGGCGTGCTACCAATCCGCCAAATTACTCTCCGATATTACTGGCGAACTTTTTAATCTCGAACAGTTTCAAAAAAAGGAATTAATTAATCGTTGCGCTATCACAAGTGTGAACGATCTTTTTGATAAAATAGCGTCACTGTATGAACAAAAATGTTACAACCAGAACCTTTTATTTAAAGTTAAAAATGCTAATCCATCGCATGATGCAATTCCGAAAAATATATTCATTGATGAAAATAAATTAATCTTAATGATGGAAAACATCATCGACAATGCGATGAAGTTTACTAATGACGGGTTAATCTCCGTTTCTTGGGAGATTATCGGTCAAACATTGCGCGTATCTATTCGAGATTCTGGGATTGGTATTCCTGAAGACAAACTAGTTTGTATTTTTGAAAAGCATCGACAGTTAGGTGATCCCGTGAAAGATCGACACGATGGTCGTGGACTTGGACTCTACTATGTAAAACAGTTGGCGGAAGTGATGAAAGCGGAGTTAATAGTTTCGTCAAAAGTTGGTCTAGGAACTATTTTTGAGATTACGGTCCCTTTAGAAAAATCCGAATATGTACAATCGCCTATCACATCGCCTCATGCTGAATCTATTCGGACGTTAATAATCGATGATAATGAGCCTACGTGTTTCATGTTGACAGAAGTACTGGCGAAAATGGGTGTTGAAAGCACTTATGAGTGCATACCCGAGCTTGGTTATAATAAGTTAATTAAGGAAGCTCATGATCTTGTATTCATCGATTATCATATGAAGAATCTAAGCGGTGATGCTATTGCAAAGCGCGCAAGAAAGATTCTATCGCAAAATTCTACAATTTACGTGTGTATTACTGCTGAACCTGACGCTGAGAAATTAAAAATGTTAGAAAGCATTTTTCATGTTGTACTTAGAAAGCCTTTCGCGCGCGCAGAGATAGAAAAAATTGTTAATTTTGCGATAACATCTAAACATGTAGCTTCAAATATAATGTTGAAAATGGAGTAAAAATAAGCAGTTCTTTATCTTATATATTTGAATCCTCGCGAGGTAGAAAGTCGTGCTTATACCCGCCCTTTTCGTTAGCGCTTTAGGAAAAAGGTTAGTGCCAGCATCGTAACATTGAATGTAAACATGTTTGCTCGGTAAATCCTGTTCCGTCAATTCCAATAAACTTTCCATCGGTTACGTTCTGAGGTGCAACGCTAGCCCCATTGTTGTGGCTACCAATCGTATTTGGTTGGTTTGGTAATAAAATTGAGGCCACAAGTTGAAGTCAACTTCGATGGACTAATAGTAGATATATCTCAATCGAAATAATAGGTATTAAAAAAGTATTTATAATTATATTTATGTATATCGGATGCTCAAAAAAGTATTGTAAAGCATTCATTAGTGAGTAATATGACGCTAAGCAGTTTAGTGAATGTTTACTGGCTTCTAGCAGGAGAGCCCTATGAAAAACCAAGTCAGCCCGGTATTGAATTTAAGCTTTTTAAATGATTATTCATTGGAAGATGATATTTATTTGCGCATCGATAAATTACAAGCATTGTGTTCCACACAAACCATGCTGGATTCGAACGATGCAATACCGGACACCAGTGTACGTTTTCACTACGGGATGGTTATTGAGGAGCAGGTGGCTGAACTGCGTCGTCTGCTCGATAAATTATTTAACTGAGCATTCTCTTTAATGATGCTGCTTGACCGGTAAAGATTGCCTAGTGCTAATAGCAGGGTCGAAGTGATAAGCCAGAGTTAAAAATCAGGCTACGTACTTGATCACCCTTGCAAGTTTGGCGTGATCTCAATCGAAATGAATCAATAGGTAAAATGATCTAAAAATACCGAATCCGGCGACTATCAATACCTAACCGATTTCGGTTAAGCTTGGTTCCGTACATACCAACCCCTTTTTCACTCTCCTAAATACAGATTTGGCTGACAAAGTGCTACAAGGTGTAAAAAAACGGAAATAAATATGGAATGCCAAACAGATAACCCGAATACCCTAAAGCTTACGCTCCAACAAGTACTTATCTTTCGGTACGGTCGTTTTCGTACTTTTCTATTGTCGAGCGCTGCGCCCATACAGATTAATTATCTATTGTTAAAGTCCTGTTGTCAGAATACAGATGCTGGGGCAACCGGCAAAAATGGAATACAGATAAAGACATGTTTATTTGTAATTTTTTTGGCTATGGGAATGGTTTCTTCTTTTGCAGAGGCCTGCTTGCCAATTAGGACGAAAAGTCACTTCGTTCATATTCTTGGCATTAAGGGTGAGCACAACAAAAATGTTGAGTTTCTTAAGGCTGCAAGAGTAATAAAATATAGTGGCGACTCAACGCTAACGCTTTTTTCAGGTGCGGGCACTGAGCTGAAAAGAATCACGAAAGGCGAAATATTTGAATTAGACAGGCACTATGCTTTTTGGAATATTAAGACTTCGGTAATTATTTTTTTGCAGGAGGGCGAGAAAAATAAAGTGAAGTATAAGTTAAAAATGCATTGAGTAAAAAGCACAAAAAAATATTTGGATGAGCTGTTCTATGCTGCTGTCTTGGATTGTGACCGAATGGATGAGCTCTAATGGGTTATCTAATGCACACCCGCACTACTTGTTTCCGTACTGGTTTTGATGTCTAAAAAAGCATGTAAGTTATCAGAGATCGTGGCGTAAAATTTACTTATAGAAATCATATGGAAAGCAATCCATGTCGAAGCAAGAAGATGTCGATGCAGAAAAAATTAATGGAAAAAATTCTGCGAACAAAAATTAATTTTAGTGTTCCCTTAAAGTCTTTTAAGAAACGATAATTTTTTAGATTAAGAGCCTGTTTAGTTATTCTTCAAATCTTACATAGTGAGTATAGTATGCGCGCAATATCTATTTACACCATTTTTTTCATTTTAAGCACCTTATCAGCCTTTTCATTTGCAGCACGTCCTCATCTGTTTGAGGCACCTTATGAGTCCTTTGGTACGAATTTATGTAACCATAAATATGATTCGGTTGGTGATTATTACTACTGTGGAGAAAAAATTAAAAAGGTATTGATTAGCTTTAATTTTGATGATTTTTACAAAGGTAAAGCTTTTGACTACTCAATATACTCAAAGAAAATGATTTTGAATGAACTGCAAAGAATAAAATCAACTGTGAAACAGTTCCACTTCGATACGGTAAATCAAGACTTGGTGCCTTTTAGAGTCATGCCGGAGAAAAATGAAGTTTTGTATCACTTTGAGTTTCAAAAACCAGATTTTCAGAATAAAAAAATAACAATTGTTATTTTTGCGGGCGTGAATGGAAAATTTGAAATTATGAATTATAAAATTGATTTTTCTGATTCAGAAAGTTTAGAAAATGATTTTAAAAAGTATTTTGAAGCGAGTAAGTACGCATTTTTTATGCATTTAGCGGTTACTGATTTTGACAACAGGAAATAAATATGAGCATAAAAGATGATGATCTAGCTAAGGCCAAATTATTAATTAAGGACGATACCAATATCCAGCTCCGAAGAGTTGATGATGGAACGTATGCTTCTTGGGTTAAGGCT
The DNA here is from genome assembly GCA_031425935.1 of Gammaproteobacteria bacterium. Taxonomy (GTDB): domain Bacteria; phylum Pseudomonadota; class Gammaproteobacteria; order Pseudomonadales; family Cellvibrionaceae; genus Cellvibrio. Next base: position 11,647 of record JANPKH010000442.1, read on the forward strand.
GGCCAAACACTCACGTATTATGTGTGGACAGGAACAGAAACCTCAGATAATGAGCTCCTACTT
>JANPKH010000443.1:0-9444 GCA_031425935.1 Gammaproteobacteria bacterium
TACAACGAGCCTGATGTGCTGATCAGAAAACACATCTTTGGAGAAGAAATTCTGGTCGATTTTGAATACGAAGAAGCAGTTATCCTGCGAAACCTGACCGAAATGCGTGTCGGCGTAGCAAGAAGGAATTGAGATGAGCTTAGTTAGTTACCAATGTTGTCCAGCGTGCATGTCTGCTGATATTGAAAAGTTGGAATCGTTTGAGGCATTCCCAGCTATTTTGTGGCCCATTGAAGCAGAAAAACGCCACACTGTCAGTGCAGCGCGCATAACTGCATGGATGTGTAATGCATGCCATCATGTTTTTTTAAATGATATTGATGAGGACTTTGCAAGGAAACTGTACGAGAACTATTACTATCTCTATCCTTTTAAAAATCTTGAATCATTGCAAGCACCTTACCGGGAGGCGTTTGACAGCGTAGCGAACTTGTTTTTGAAAAAAAACAAGGGAACGTTGCTGGAAGTTGGTTGTGACGACGTTGCGCAAATGAGGCCGTTCCTTGACCGTGGCTTGTTATGTACCGCTATCAATCCAGGTGCCAAGAGCAGTGAGCAGGTAAATTTCATTGACGGTTTCTATGGATCGACAAAAGTATCAGATTCATTTGACTATGTTGTTGCACGGTTTAATCTTGAACACATCGTGCATCTGGATACTTTTTTTGAAGCCCTGGATAAAAATTTGCATCAAGATGGATTGGCCATCATTCAGGTTCCCAATATCCAATTGCTGGCGAAGGCGGGAATGCTCAATATTCTTGCCCATGAACACCCGCATTATTTTTGCAGGCAATCGCTTCAGGCGCTACTGAATCGACAGGGTTACGAGATTTTATATTTGTCTCGTGACGATGAAGCGAGCTTGATTTGTGCATTTGGACGGAATGGCAAGGGTTATGAGCCCAGATCTCTGAAAATTGGAGCCAGCACCATGCTGGAATTTGGTCCATTCATGCAGCAGCACGAAGGCCAGAAGGTTTTTATATACGGGGTGAGCATGTCATTGACAGGCCTTCTGTATTCAAAGGCTATCGACTCATCAGTTTTCGCAGAGGTTACCGTCATTGATGACAATCCTCTACTGCATGGCAAATACATGCCGCTCACTGACATGAAGATCGTCCCGGTTGATAAGGCGGGTCTCGAATCGGACTCGGTTGTACTTTTGTCACTTAATCCTATTTACTTTGCGCCTGTCATCGAAAGACTAAGGCGGCTCGGTGTACAGAAAAACATCTTTGCTGTGAGTGATCGCGGTTTTTATCGGGTTGAATCAGCTGAAGTGACAAACTGATGCAATTCAAAAAACTCAATGAAATCGAATTGCAGGACGAAACATCCTGGCGTGACGCGGTGTTTCTGACGCTGGACATTGATTGGGCCTGTGACGAAGTTCTGCTTGACTCTATTGAGCTCATTGAAAAAGCTGGCGTACGGGCTACTTTTTTTGCAACTCACGCTACGCCCCTGTTGTCGAGGATCGCCAAAAATCCGCTATTCGAACTCGGTCTTCATCCAAACTTCAATGAGCTTCTCCGTGGCACGCCCCAAGCGGGGGGAATGTCAGCTGAGGAGGTTGTGAGTAGTCTTGCCTCCATTGTTCCTGGTGCAAGATCATTTCGAAGCCACTCTCTGAGCTGGGGTGACGTTATTTCCCAGGCGATCCGGTCTGCGGGTATCACCAATGTTTCCAACCACCTTATTCCCGAGCAAAGCCGCATTATTCTGAAGCCCTATGCGGACTGGTATGGACTTGTTCATGCGCCATATTTTTATCAGGATAGTGCATGCTTTTATTTCCAGGAGAACACGGCTATTGGGGATTTGGCTATTCGCGAGGGGCTGAAGGTTTTTGATTTCCATCCGATGCACATTTATCTCAATAGCGAACGCCAGGAACGATACGAAAGCTTGCGAGAGTCGGTACGGAAGCCCGATGTACTTTTAAAAAATCGGTATGAAGGTGAGGGTACGCGGAATTCACTCTTGAGGTTGATGGAGTTGGGCTGAATGTGGCCATAACCGCGATTTACTCCGACCACGAACGCCATATCAATGCGCCATGAATTCATGTTCAACACTCGCCTGAATCGTGCTTTGCCCGCGCAACTGATCAGTCACTTCGGGGTTGATCTCTCTGGCCTGACCGTCTACACCGAGGCGGCGTCGGGTGCTTATCTCTTGACCCCCATCATTGCCGCACTTTCGGGTGCAAAAAAAGTATTTGCACAAACACGCGACTCCCGTTTTGCCACTGCCGAAGTTGTGTGCCGTGAGACGATGCAAGCAGCTACAGCATTTGGTGTAGCCGACAAAATTGAGATTCGAGCAGAGCGTTTTGATGAGGGCTTGGCTCAAAGCGATATCGTCACAAACAGTGGCTTTGTGCGTCCTCTTGATGGTGATCTTCTTGCCAGATTAAAACCTACGGCTGTTATTCCGCTGATGTGGGAAACATGGGAGTTTCGTCCTGGGGATCTCGATTTGAATGCTTGTAAAGATAAAGACATTCTCGTTCTCGGAACCAAGGAGCAGGAACCTCCCTGCGACCTCCGTTTTTTTACAGGCCTGTTTGCCTTGAAGTTGTTATTCGAGCTGGGGTTTGATGGCGGAAAGGTCCTGCTACTGGGTAATTCACCCTTGCCTGCCGGGGCGATTGCAGATCACATGCGCCGCACCGGCATAGACCTGACTTGGGTGTCAGCCGAACCAGAAGGTGATCTGCGTTACGAGCAGTTGCGTGAACACTTTTCAGGCCACGGGCAAGAGTACGACATCTTGGTGGTGGCTGAGCATCGGCATCATCATCGGTTGCTGGGTGACGATGGATTTCTCGGATACCAGGAAATACTGGACATCAATCCCGATTTAAAGCTGGGCATCATTACCGGTAATCTCGATGTCCCTCAATTAAAAGCTTCTGGCTTGCGTTATTTTCCTGAAGATATTTCACCGGCGGGGTTTTTGAGTTACCAGCCTTACCACATGGGGCCGCGACCTGTTCTTGCTTTGTACACAGCAGGATTGAAAGTAGGCGAGGCGATGGCACGAGCTCGCCTACGTGGCTTGAATCCCAGAGATGCTGCTAGAGAGGCGCTGGCCAGCAGCCCTGCTATGGATTTTGTCGGAGAAACGGCATGGCTTTAAATGAGCGGCTTACCGCATTGCTTAAGGATTTGAGGTCCTTGCACTTGGAGCTGCGGCGCGAGGTACATGCTAAGTTCAAGCGCGTCAATCCTTTTTACGAGGATCTCTTTGACTGGAAAGAGCGTGGCGAGTTCTGGGTTGGCCAAGGTAAAAACGTCACTATTTACAACTCTACAACAGTGGTGGGTGATGTCGAGATCGGTCAAGACACCTGGGTTGGGCCTTTTTGCTCGCTCGACGGAAGCGGTGGTCTTGTAATCGGTGAAAACTGTTCATTGTCGGCTGGCTGCCAGATTGTTACCCATGACACCGTCAAATGGGCCGTCTCCGGCGGGCATCTGCCCTACGAATACGCGCCGATTAGAATAGGCGATTGCTGTTTCATCGGTTCTCACGCGGTGATCACAAAGGGCGTTACTGTTGGCAAGCATTGCGTAATAGGTGCTGGCGCTGTAGTCACCGCTGACGTCCCGGACTACGCTATTGTTGGCGGAGTTCCGGGCAGGGTGATTGGTCGGGTCAACGTTTCTGACGACCGCATGGTCACCTTCGATTATTTTGATTAACCCAGAGAGTATCTGCCGATATCCATAGCTCTAAAGCTATTTTTGGGTGCTTGGGGTGCTTCTAAAACTTGTCTTACTGCAGTAAAACCTGAAGAAATATTGATGACGGATATCAAGGACTTTACTGTTGAACACTACGCCAAGCTGCTTGTGCTTGCTAAAGCGCAGTACACATTTATCCCGTACGGCGAGATTGCGTTCGATCGACGCTTTATTCTGTGGCGTCATGACTGCGACTTTTCTTTAAATCGTGCGCGACATCTTGCGCATATGGAGCAAGAGCACAATGTTCGTTCGACTTACTTCCTGAATCCACATTGCGAGTTTTACAACTTGCTGGAAAAGGACCAAGCTGCAATTGTTCAGTCGATACTGGCTTGTGGGCATGACATCGGGTTGCATTTTGATGCAGCGTTTTATCAGACCACCTCAGAGGATGCGCTTGATGAACTTGTTGCAAAAGAGGCCGGCTGGCTGAAAGACTGGTTTGGCGTTGCGCCCACCGCATTTAGCTTTCATAACCCCGACGCTTTTTTGTTGACCTGTGAACGCGACTCGTATGGTGGATTGACTAATTGCTATTCGCGAAAGTTCAAAGAGCTTATCCCCTATTGTTCTGACTCCAATGGCTACTGGCGATATCGTCGGCTGCATGACGTGCTTGAAAAGGCAGCAGAGCCATGTCTTCAGGTGCTGACGCATCCGGGCTGGTGGCAGGACGAGCCCTTGTACCCCCGGCAGCGAATATTTCGATCTGTCCATGGTCGCGCTGACGCTGTCATGGCGCTTTATGACGACACCCTACAGGCACATGGGCGTGACAATCTTGGTGGCCCTGCTGGCAGCCTTGCATTTCTGAAGACGCTTGATTCTCAACAGTTCAGTTTGCTGGACTATCTGTGGAACAAACAGGCGTTTCGCATACTATTTTTAGAGCTTTGGCGAACGCACGAGAGGCAGTTGCGCAGCTTGTGCAAGGCGTTTTTTATTCGCAGCTGGGGCGTGCCCAGTGCGGAGGTCAATGATTTTTTGATTCGTTGTGTGGCCGCAGACGATAGCTTTGTTTTATTTGAACGCACATTTGATACCCCGTGGACCCAAGCTATTTCCTTGTCTGACGATTTGGCTTCTCGCCCCGACAAACTGCATCAACTGATTTCACGCAATACACTTGATATCGATGAAGGTGAATTGCAAGAGGGATGCGTGTATCTCTGCAGCGTTATCAAGTCAATGGCACAGTGGGGAGGGTCCAATCCGCGAATTTATCATCACGGTATCGGCGACTGCATGGACAATCCATCCAAAGCTGTTCCCAGCCCAGCGGCTACGGTAGTCACGTTAACTGATTGGGCTGCCTTTAAAGAGAGCTTCTAGGCATGCTCGCCTGATCGACTCCAACTTTAAAATATGCATCATTTTGTTGCGTTCCCTGTGTGTAATTTGGGCGTTAAAAGCGAGAATAAATAGATGAGTCAAAGTAATGTCAACGCAGTGGTAGATCCCCTGCTTCTGTCCAGTTTTGAAGAGTTTAAAAGCGTACGGCGCCACGGTCGCGATGCCAAAGATTACTTGGCTCGTCGTAAAGCTTTTGCCGAAGAGATTGGCAATCCTGGCCTGTGGCATTTTGTTGATCACTTTGGCTTGTATGCAGGTACCCAGACGATAGCTACCTATATGGCTGTGCATGACCTTGTTCGGGCTACGATTGACATACCCGGCCACGTCATGGAATTTGGGTCACATCATGGTGCCAAATTGATGTTCATGGCAAAGCTCCTCCAGCTATATAGCTCTAACAGTATCAAGAAGGTGTTCGGGTTTGACTCATTCGAAGGGCTTCGAACGTTTGGTGCACTGGACGGAGAAAAAAGCTTGGCGATGGAAGGGCATTACATCGGAAATGAAGATGTTCTTCGCAAAAGTATCAAGCTTTTCGGATATGACGAGTGGGTGCATCTTGTAAAGGGTGACGCTCGTGCCACTATTCCAGCTTTTGCAGATGCGTTTCCTCACACGATGGTGAGCTTGGCGTATGTAGACTTTGATCTGTATGAGCCGTGCCAGGTAGCATTAAAGTTTCTTGGCCCAAGGATGGCGACTGGTGGAATCATCGCGTTTGACGAGGCTTTAACTGACTTTTTCCCAGGCGAGGGCATTGCCATGCTCGAATTCCTGGAAGATCACGCGCAAGCCCGCTTTGAGATGAAATCTTCGCCGATAGCCTTACAGCCAACGATCTGGCTGGTGAAAAAGTGACCCTGCCTGGCGGTTTCGATGCTATTGCCGCGTATGAGCAGATGGTGCTGATACGCTGCTTTGAAGAAACCATACTTGAGCTCTATGCGGCTGGCGGCGTACCGGGTACCACCCACACTTATATAGGCCAGGAGGCCAATGCCGTCGGCGTCATACGCCACCTCGATAGCAGGCGAGATAACGTCATAAGCAATCACCGTAACCATGGCCACTATCTTGCTTACAGCAATGACGTCGACGGTCTGCTGCGAGAAATACTGGCGCGAGAAGGCGGCGTTTGCGAGGGGCGCGGCGGCAGCCAGCATTTGCACAGCGGTCGCTTTCTGTCAAATGGCGTGCAAGGCGGGATCGTCCCAGTCGCAGCTGGCATGGCAATGGCAGAAAAGCGAGCTGGCTCAGGCGCTGCGACCGTTGTTTTTATAGGCGACGGTACCTTGGGGGAAGGCGTTGTCTATGAAGCACTCAATATGGCATCTCTCTGGTCGCTCCCGCTTCTGGTTGTTGTAGAAAACAACAGGTATGCGCAAACAACCCCCATTGAGCGGGCGTTAGCTGGGTCACTCACTGCGCGTGCTGAAGCCTTTGGCGTTGCCAGTGAACAAATTGACTCTACCGATGTCAATGTCATTTATCAGGCAGCGGGCCGCGCATTGAAATATGTACGAGAAGTCGGTAAGCCCTTCTGGCTTGTGATTGATACCTACAGATTGGCAGCGCATAGCAAAGGCGATGATTTCCGTTCACCTGCCGAGATTGAACAATACCGTGCATATGATCCACTGACTATTGCCAGAGCAAGCCTGGATGCTGAGTCATGCGATGCTGCAATGAGCAAAGCGAAGATCCGTATTGCTGAAGCGCTGGCAGCTGCGCAGCATGCCCCTGGGCCGTCGGCGCCTGCCGCATGGCTTGTTCGCTCAGGAGAACACTGGGCATGACAACTACCGCTAACAATGCTTTGCGCTGTGTTCAGGTTCTGAATGGTGCGTTGCATGATGTTTTGGGGGATCAGCCAAACGTCATTCTGATCGGCGAAGATCTTGATGATCCGTATGGTGGGGCTTTCAAAGTATCGAAAGGCCTGTCAACCCGCTTCCCTGATCAGGTGCTTTGTACGCCCATCAGCGAATCTGCAATTTTTGGTGTGGCGTGCGGACTTTCTTTGCGTGGTTTTCGTCCAATGGTTGAAGTCATGTTTGGTGACTTTCTGACACTGGGTATGGACCAGATCATCAATCACATCAGCCCATTTCAGGACACCTGCACGCATCGCACACCTATGCCACTGGTGGTACGCATCCCCATGGGCGGTGGAAGAGGATACGGACCTACACATAGCAAGTCACTCGAGACGCTTTTATTGGGTGTGCCCAACATATTGGTCGCTGTAGCCAGCCAGTACCATGATTTATCAGCGATGCTTAAAGCTGCTGTCGCATCAGATCAGCCCGTATTTTTTATCGAAAACAAGCAGATGTATGCACAGTTCAACGAGCGGCCAGTGAATGGGTGGCTAGACATGTTTCAGTGCCGGGAGGGTGGAGAGCAGTTCCCCGCCATCACTTTATCGCCTGTCCGTTTTGCACCCGCCATGTGGACGATTGCAACCTACGGCGGGTCAGCTCCTCTTGCAATCAAGGCTGCCCGTTACCTGATGCTTGAGCATGAAATTCCTTGTGAGGTTGTCATTGTTGGCTCCCTGCAGCCACTCGACAGCACGGCAGTTAAAGAGTCTGTTCATCGTACAGGTGCGCTTATAACGCTTGAGGAGGGTGTGCCTATCGCAGGGTTCGGAGCAGAACTCATATCGAAATTGATGCCATCCGTATGGGGCAAGCTGCGAGAGGCTCCCAGGCGAATTGGTGCTCTACCTGTGTCCATTCCTGCAGCGCCAAGTCTTGAACAACATGTGCTGCCCAACTGGGGTGATGTTGTGGATGCCGTTTTAAGCAAGCCCGGCAGATGGAGTGCCTTTAATGACTGATATATTGCTTAAAGCGCTGGATGCCAATGCCGATTTTGTAGTGTTGGTTGAATGGGTTGTTCCTGATGGAAGCTCTGTTACCTCGGGTACAACGATATGTCATGTCGAGACCAGCAAGACAGTTACAGAAATCGAAGCCACCGCTGATGGCATCCTGACGCACCGGGTCAAAGTAGGTGACAAAGTCGCAGTCGGCAACGTGATCGCCAGTATTTCCGCTTCGGGCCAAGTGCAAATACCTGCCAATGGAGCCGCTTTGGTGGCCACCAGCTCCGCAAATGATCGTGTGTCACGTAAAGCCAAGGAGCTGATGGACAAATATCATTTGGATATTTCTGACTTCCCGGCAGACGGATTCATCAGCGCGGCCGATGTGGAAAGCCGATTTGCAAAACAGCAACTAGAGCGCCAACTTTCTACTGGTGGGATCTTCCCACTTTTAGACGGCGTAGACATATCGGGATTGACATTCCCAGATGGCAGCGGTGATCTGCCAGAGGGGCATTTGTCCCCTGAATTTTTCATTCGTTTACGCGCTGATCCAGAATCTTTCCGTAGCTTGCCTGAAAGTGAACGCTTAGCCTTACTTCGACAGCACGGTGCAGCCATAGGCGATGGTGTGCGTCTTGGAGTCGGTGTTTTTATATGTGCGCCACAAATCGTTCTTGCTGCAGGCGCATCTATCGAGGCTGGCGGTGAAGTCTGGTGTGCCGAGCGCTTTATCATGGGCCCGCTGGCTCGCTTTGGCCCTCGTTTAAACCTCAGATGCCAGCAAGCAGTCATTGGCGCCGCAGTTTGGGCAGAAAATGACATCACCATTGGCGGCGGCGGGCATCGCGACCCTTGGGCGGTCATTGCTATTGGGGACAACTGCTACATTGGCGGCGAGGTGTTTATGAACACCTGCCGACCTGTGCTGATTGGCCAGAACGTGTTCATCACCAACCGGGCCACCCTGTTAACCCATAACATCGGGCACTCATACCTTCATGGTCATGAAAATCGCTTTTCTGCGGTTGTGCTTGAAGATGCAAGCCAAATCGGTATCAATTCAGTGGTGTACACCGGCGCGCGTATTGGGCGCGGTGCAGTTGTTGGCTCGAACGGCTATGTTGTTGACTCCATACCCGCCGGGAAGCTCGCCTTTGGCTCACCTGCGCGGGTTATTGGTGAAGCGCAGCAAATTTTGTCTCCGCAAAGACAAATGGGCCGAGCGCGTGAAATGTTTGACGACTTGTTCCGGCTTTTGTCGGCCAAGGGTTACGAAATTCAAACCGTAACTCTGGAAGAAAACCAGGTATTCACGGTCAAACACGCAGGTGTTGAGTTCGGACTTGTTCTGCAAACAGGCACGCTATTGAATGCGTTAGAAAAAGATGTAAGTTGGGTGGTTTGGACATTAGGCCCATCTGCTCAAACACCAAACGACGGCTTGGTCATGATGGATTTGCTAACGCCTCATGTCAGCGGCACTGGCAACTCTAT
>JANPKH010000444.1:0-21329 GCA_031425935.1 Gammaproteobacteria bacterium
TTTCTGAGAAAGAAATATCCGTTCAATATGAGTTTGAAAATGAATCAAAAAATGAAGTAGACGTTACAATAGGATTTCCTATCCCACCATTTGGCATAGAGTGGCCAAGCAATACTCAGTCATATCCTCCAGATTTTGGTAATTTTAAAGTCATGGTAAATGGAGTTGAAGTTAAATATTTGGTTGAAGTCAAGGCTGTTACTGAAAATGGAGAAGACATAACAAATTTTCTTAAAGAGAAAAAAATTAATTACCAGATATTTGGTGGTTTTGACATACAGCCTCTGGCGGATGGTATTATTGATTCAGCAAATAAATTGCCAAACTATGAAATAAACACTCTTTCAAAAGAAGAAAAACAATTTTTAATTTCTAAAGGCGCGCTAAGAGAAGATGGCACGCCTCTTTGGCTTAATAAAATTACGTATTATTGGAATCAAAAATTTCCATCTGGTAAAGTCACGAAAATAAGTCATACATATACCCCATACGTTGGCGGGGCTTTCACGTACGAGGCAGATTCGGGAGCATTTGAATATCCTGGAAGCGCATGCATTGATCCAGCACTGCATGAAAAATTTTCAAAGCATCTTGCTATCAATAAAGTTTCGCCAAGAAAGTTTGAACGCAGTGTAGATATTCAGTGGGTTCGCTACATACTTGTAACAGCCAATAGCTGGAAAATGCCCATTAAGAATTTTGAGCTAATTCTTAGAAAGCAACCTATGAATCCGAAATCATTTATTAGTCTATGTTGGGATGGCAGCCTTAAAAAAATATCTGAAACAGAATTTAGAGGTGCAATTAAAAACTTTAAGCCGGAAAAAGATCTTTTAATTTATTGGTATAATCTTAAGTAAGTGTTTTAACTCGCTATGCATAACAAGGCGTATATGGACTCCTCCTGCAAGTGGTGTTAAAACTTTTTTTGCATCAGTAATGTAGGAAGGTTGCATTCGTATATTCGGCCTTTGATGAACTCAATAGTTCTGGCCACTCTGTAGTTCGCACGATGAATGCTAAGCGTAGCAGCGATCAGGTTGATCAGACTTGTTATCGGCTTTTTTCATCGCGGGACTTTCCCGTTTCACAGTTTGCTCGTTTCACCACAACCACAAGAATCGTATTGCTTATTATTGTTAAAAAAATAATGCCATTAGTCACTGCATTTTTTGTTACCTCGTTGATCTCATCCTGATTAACCCGCTGTTTGTATTTTCGATGTCGGGATAAAGTTTCCATCGAAGCGCCGCTCATGTTTCCAGACAGACCAGCAAATTCTCACTAACTTATTCGCTAATGCGACGGTGGCTTTGTTATAGCCAATTCTATCGCTGAGTTGAATTGCCCACTGCTGTAAATGTGTTAGTTTTTCCGGTGTTTTCACTGCACATCGCTTGGCGCTAAGCAATGCCGAGCAAGCGCAGTGAATGAGCATCGTTCGAACATAGGTGTTGCCTGCGCGACTAATTTTCCCGAGCTTACGCGAATTGCCGCTGCTATGTTCCTTCGGTGTCATGCCAAGCCAGGCCGACAGTACACGACCATTTTTAAACCGTTCCGGTGTGCCTACTGCGGTGACAAAGGCGCTTGCGCTAAGTAAACCAATACCGCTGACCTCATCAATACGACTGATGATGTTGTCGTTGCTCAAGAGTGTTGCAATAGTGTCTTCGCAGGCATCCAGTGATTCGGTGCAATTTTTTATTTCGGCTAGCAATTGGTTGACGAGAATTGCGATGGGTAGCATCACAGGTTCGTCGGCAATAGCGGGGGCTATTTTTAAAAATGGCGCGCGCCCTTGGGGGCAATCAAACCCTTGCTCACGAAAAATTCCGCGTAATAAATTAATTCGTTGTGTACGATTTTGTTTCCACAATTCACGCATGCAATGTAAATGTTGGATATGTTGTTGCAGCTCAGTTTTAACAGGAATCGGTTTAATATCAATAGCCCGTGCTGCATCAAGAATGGCATCGCAGTCGTTTCTGTCATTTTTGTTGCCGCGACGAAATGGTGATACATGGCGAGCATTCAGTAAGGTGACTTTGTGCCCCATGCGCTCAATAGCACGCCCCCAGTGGTGCGCTGTACCGCAGGCTTCAATGATGATTTCGGTTGGCTCTATGAGCTGGGTGAGTGTTTTATGAAACGCCGTCCGATTAAGGCGCTTGCGAGCAATGACTTTTTCGGAACGGTCGCATTCTGCTAATTGAAAAACATTTTTTGCCAAGTCTACTGCGATACGTCTACTATACATAACAGCTACTCCTCAGATGAATGTTGCACCCAGATTAAACTGTGGCACAAGAGGAGTCCATTACAGCATTGCAGCACCACTCCGGCACTTCGTGCCTGCGTTGGACAGTTTTTAAGTCGCGGCTTTATGGTTTTGCTGCGCAAAAGTATTCCATAAAACCACAACTTAAAAACTGCCGCTGAACTCGGCGTTATAAGGGTAGTTTTTTTGTATTCATGCTTCGGGTAGTTCGGTGCCGAATTTGGAAAGGAAAATTTCGTGTTTTTAATTCGCTTCTTTGGTTTGTGCAAATCTGCCAGTCCAGTTAAATTAATCATTAAGCAAGCATGTGTACAAAAACGCGGCTCCGTTAGAATCTCTGGAATAGTTACATCAACAGATTCAGTTAATTGGTAAAGGCTCTCTTAATTTAATTCGTACCTTAATTGCAAGTCTGTTTCGTTGTGTGTGCTTCGCTAGTTCCAGGCAACGAGTTTTATCGGTTTTATTTTTTGTAAGGGTGTTCTGAAAGCAGTTACCGTTTTATTATAACAATGCTATCAAATTCACTACGGTGCTTCGCACCTATGTGCTCTATATCAAAAATTTCACGGAATATCGCTTTTGGCGGGAAATTTGGCGGGTTCTGTCGTCACCGACAGTGAATTAAGTGATCTAGATTTGGTGCGTCGCAACTGGAGATTGACATGCTAATTCGAAAATTTAGAGAAGACAGAGGTATTTCCCAAGAACAGCTCGCTGAAGCAACCCAATTAAGTCTTCGTACAATTCAGCGCGTTGAAGCGGGTCATCGAGTGAGCTATGCATCGCTTCGGGCTCTGGCTGCGACATTTGATCTTAATGTCGACTTACTAGAACGGGAGTTATATGCAATGAACACTACAAAAGATGAATATATCGAGAAACCACTATGGGTTAGGCTTATGTTTGGTCTACCTTCACTAGGCCGTTTGAATCGCTCTGGCCTAATAAGGCACGAGGCAAGTCTTGTTGCGTATGCAATATTTGCCTATATAGCATCCTTCATTGTGCCAAGAGTAGAGACCGTATATTGGAGTTTAACCACCGTTGATCTATTACATTTCAGTGCCTTCTCGGCATTGTTCGTTGCCTATATTGCGTCTGTAACTTTTCGCCTTCGAGACAAATTCAAAACTTGGGCACCAACTTCAACCTGAGTAAAACACATATAACAGCATATATGGACTCCTCCGGCAAATGGTGTTGAAACTTTTTTTGCATCTGTAATGAATGTAGGAAGGTTGCATTCGTATATTCGGCCTTTGATGAAATAATATCCTGCTTTTTACTTATTAGCCTGATTTAACTATTTTTCTTAAAATACTAATGCATAGAGGAAATTTATGATCAACTTTAAATGCAGCGGCTTATTTTTAGGCGTATGTCTACTATCAATATCATCTTTTGCAGCGGATGATTCGAAAATTAAAAGGCCAATCACAATAAAATCTGTACCTTACGAAATGCGTATAGATAATCAGCTTGGCGAAGTGAAGGTGAGTGCCGAGCAAATCGAAATCGCAGCCGTAAAAGGTGCTGATTTATTTACCGATACAACAGGTGCAAAAAACGCAGATAATACACCAAGACTATTGTTTGTACCTGAAGGTGATTTTATTTTCTCTGCTAGGGTTTCAGCTAAATTCGGCGAGACGCCCTATGATGGTGGAGCATTAATTGTTTATGCTGATTCCAAAAATTGGGGAAAGCTACTTTTTGAGCGTTTCAAATCAGGAAAAATTGGCATAGCTACAACCGTTTCAAAGGGCGGCGGGGACGATGCCTACCATGGCACCAGGGATACCAATCACCAATATTTGAAAATCGTTAGGCACGGCTCTTCTTATATTTTTTATACATCACAAGAAGGCAACGATTGGAATTTTGTACGCCACTTCGAATTGAAATCCACGGCACCAGTACACATCGGTTTTACTGCCCAGGCACCTATGGCTGAAAATTTTATTGCGAATTTTTCAGAAGTGAAATATCGTGCAGGAAAGTTTACCAATTTCTGGCAAGGCGAATAGTTCAATTTGTTTGTTGCCTTTTTAAATACTCAAAATGCAACAAACAAATAATTTCTCCGTAAAAATTCCTATCGTATAGACCACGGATAAAATAATTAACAAAAAAAGTATAATTGAAAGGAGTTTTTGGTCAGAGGTACCGTTTCCCATTTCACCACCATTGCAAGTTTTATTAACAATCATCCACACGTTATCGAATCTTTGTTTGAACAGATAGTACTGGTTTTTCACAAGCAAGGTTTATTGGATGCAAGAACGAGTGGATAGTGATTTTTTACTGTTTGATCGCGTCTCACGGTCATGGAAAGAAAGGCTTTTGAGAGAACGCTCTAAATGTACACGGGAAAATTTTTGCAATGCTTGCTTTGCAATGCTTGCTTTGCAATATAAAAAGAAATCTTTGAATTCATTGAAATGAATACGGGGTTTCACTCTATGCATTGTTGTGTCGGGTTTACGATGTATCAAGAGATGGTTATAACTCGCGCCGCAAGCCATTGAGACGGGTGAGCGACCAAATATATTGCCAGTTATTACATTCGCTATACAATCATCGAACCGTAATCAAGGTAGAAAATATGCATACATCACTCCTAAGCAATCAATTCCTTGTGAAAGAGCACGTGGGTCTGTTTAGGGCATCTAACAACTACGACATCTTTAACCCTGCTACTGGTCAAAAGATTCTCGAGTGTCGGGAGCTGAATCTTGGCCTAATTGCCAAGCTCTTTCGTTTCACCGACTACAAGCAAATGACGCCGTTTGATGTTGAAGTTCGTACCCCCGAGGGCGCCAAGGTTCTTTCCGTCAAGCGGGGCATTTCGCTGTTTCTGTCTAGGGTGAATGTGTTGGACGAAAAGGGTCAACTTGTTGGCCGCTTCAAGCAAAAATTTTTTTCAATCGGCGGGAAATTCGATATTCTGGATCCGCAAGATAATGTTATTTGCACGCTGAAGGGAAAGTGGACAAGTTGGGATTTTCGCTTTATGCGCGGCAACGCTGAGTTGGCGAGTGTCTCTAAGAAGTGGGCAGGGCTTGGGAAGGAATTGTTCACCTCGGCCGATACCTACATGTTGTCGATCGACAACTCTGCATCTGATACTACGCGAATTCTTATAGTCGCAGCGGTGATGTGTATCGACATGGTGCTGAAAGAGTAATCGATCGCATGTTAGTATTTCTGCTGTTAAGCAGTCATTTTAATCAAGGAACAAATTGTGCTAAAAAATGCAGCTGGTTTTAAAACAAAACAAGATGATGTATTTGGTCGTATTGCCTCAAAGTACGATTTGCTATGTGATCTTTTTAGTTTAGGTCTCCATCGACTTTGGAAATCGCGTGTAGCATCAATCATTTCAAATGAAAGTTGGACTACGTTTTTAGACACAGCATCGGGAACTGGTGACATTGCTCTGCGCGTTATAAAGAAGGCAAAAATTCATTCGGCCCAAAAAGTAGTAATTTCTGATATCAGTGAAAAAATGTTGGAAATAGCCTCAAAAAAATTCCTAAAAGTCTTTCTAACGTTGAGGTTAGAGTCTTGGATGCATGCTCGATGCCTGAAATTGGAAGTGAATCAATAGAATTATTTTCAATGTCTTTAGGTTTAAAAATCTGTGAGCGTAACAGAGCATTGAAAGAAGCTTTTAGGGTTTTAAGACCAAGTGGGAAACTAGTAGTTCTTGAAGCTTCAAATATTCCTGTAAAGTTTATTCACAGTTTCTATCTAAAATATATGGCTTTAGTCATGCCACTTATCGGCTGGCTCGCAACTAATGGGGACGCATCGGCTTATAAATATCTGCTTCAAGGTGTTCAGTCCTTTCCTACAGCTGAAGAGTTGGTTGGTGAATTAGAAGAAATTGGTTTTAAAAATATTGGTTTTGAGCGCCTAACCTTTGGTATCGTTGCAATTCACGTTGCAACCAAGCCATAAAAAATGCTTGCTAAGTCGTTGCAGAACTGCTTCGACACTTTATGGGCTGGACTGGGCGCTCTGAACGGTTTCTAAGTAGCGGTTTTGTAGTTCTGTTACGCAAAAAAGACGTCACAAAACCACAACTTAAAAACTGCCGGGCTCCTAGCCGGCCGCACTTAGCCGGCGGCGCCTAGCTGGGGGCGCCTAGCCGCTTAGCTCGGTATCCAGCGGGTAAAACTAGCGCTAGACACTCCGAATTTTAAATTTCATTATCAATCACTTAACGCGAATGCTATTTGGCGGCCTCCGAATAATTTTTGTTTTACCTAAACGTAAATTATTCTTTTTATTAATCGAGGCTTATATGAAAACTAAAGTAATGAAAATATTTGCAGGTTTTTTTGCACTTAGCATATCCACTACCGTTTTAGCCGCTGGAGCTGGCTGTGCAATTGGTGCTGCTTGTTGTTTTGGCATTATGCCTTGCTGCCTGTAAGCACCTAGTTAAATAGGTGAAATAAAGCTCAGTGCGCTACGTAGGCACTGAGCTTTTTTAATCATACCGCTACAATCACTAGTATTAATTTAAAAATTTATCAAATGGAATAACTTGAACTTTATCTCCCTTGCTGACTGCACCACGCTCTTGCTCAAGCAAAATATAACAATTGGCACGCGCCATTGAACTGAGTACACCAGAGCTTTGATTGCCAGTGCTCATTACATGATTTTCACTTTCGCTATTTTGTAAAATGCCACGTTGATAATCTGTGCGGCCCGGCTGCTTTTTAAGTTCAGATTGAGTAGTAATGGTTAATGTTAATGGTGAATCAATTTTTTCGCCCGCTAAATGACGCAGAGCAGGCAACACGAGTTGGTGATAAGTCACAACGGCTGAAACAGGGTTGCCAGGTAGCCCAAAAAACCAACCGCTTTTACGTTGCTCTGTATTGAGTGAACCGAATGCAAATGGTTTGCCCGGCTTCATTGCAATTTTCCAAAAATTTATTTTTCCCAATGATGCTAAAACATCTTTAGTGTAATCTGCATCACCTACTGAAACCCCGCCGCTGGATATAACGACATCCGCTTGTGCAATGGCTGATTGAAATGCTTGAGTGATTTTTTGTGGATCATCGGCGATTAATCCAATATCAATAATTTCTACATTTAAGCGCGTTAGAAGTGCTATTAGGGTAGGGCGATTGCTGTCGTAAATTTCACCGGCTTGTAGTGGTTGGCCCAAGGGCTTTAATTCATCACCCGTTGACAGTATGGCGACACGTACGCGTTTGAACACACGCAGTTCATGCTCTCCTAAAGAGGCAAGCAAACCTATATCTATTGGCGTGAGACGTTTGCCGCGTGTTAGCACAAGCGAATTAATAGCAATATCTTTACCAGCGCGACGTATATTTTCGCCAAGCTGCGGTAATGTATGAAGCTGAATCTCGCCGTCAACTACTGTCACTTGCTCTTGCATAATGACTGTGTCTGCATTTTTTGGTAAAACTGCACCCGTCATAATGCGCACGCATTCACCAGAATTAATTTCAGTTTGAAATGAGTGGCCAGCCAAAGAACTACCAATTACACGCAGCAATTTATTTGGGTTCGCATCGGCATGGCGCAGAGCATAACCATCCATAGCAGAATTATGGTGACCAGGCACATTAATTTTTGAGTAAATATCTTCCGCTAAAATTCGATCAAGTGCGTGATGCAATTGAACGGTTTCTATTGTTGCAATGGGTGTTATCGCTTCAATAATTTTTGAAATAGCACTGGCTACTGGTAGTAGGCCAGGTTGCGAGCAATAGTCCACAATTTACTCCTGATTTTGTTGATTGATTATCCGCGCTGCAGCTTCATTACATCGTAATTTATGATTACCAAATTTTTTTCACACAAGTGTATTGATAGCTAACATTTTTACAATTAAACCAATTACCGCGCAGGCTAAAATCACATGGATAACATTGCGTTTGAATCGGAACAAGGCAATCGCCGCAGCTATTGCTATTACTCCCGACAACCAATCAAGGCTGCCGCCAAACCCGTTGGGCCAGAGTACGTGATAACCAAAGAACAGAGCCAAATTTAAAATAACACCTACAACCGCCGCAGTAATCGCAGTTAATGGTGCGGTAAATTTAATTTCGCCATGAGTCGATTCGACTAAGGGACCACCTGCCAAAATAAAAATGAAGGAAGGTAAAAAAGTAAACCAGGTAACAAGAGTGGCGGCTACTGCACCGGCTACAAATAACATCTCTGGCCCAAAAATAGCTTTCACATAACCACCTACAAACGCAACAAATGCAACCACCATAATGAGCGGGCCTGGAGTGGTTTCACCCAGCGCTAGTCCATCAATCATTTGCGTAGGAGTGACCCATGAATAGGTGCCAACTGCGCCTTGATATACGTAAGGTAAAACTGCGTAAGCACCACCAAATGTGAGTAATGCCGCTTTGGTAAAGAACCAGGCCATTTGTGTAAGCGTTCCTTCCCAGCCGTATAAAGCAACCAGTGATCCCATTGGAACCGCCCACAAAATTGCACCTATAGCCGCAATTTTTGCCAAATGCGCCCAGCTGAAGCGTGCGTGAGCAGGCGTTGGAGTATCGTCGTCGATGAATGCGGCACCGTAAGATTTTTCTGCTTTGCCATGACCGCCACCGGAGTGGAAGTATTGAGGCGAAAATCGACCACCGAAATAACCTATGGTGCCTGCAGCAATTACGATAAAAGGGAAGGGGATGTTAAGCGCAAAGATGGCGACAAAAGCGGCTGCCGCAATTGCCCATAACACATTATTTTTCAGTGCTCGCGAACCAATTCGATACGCCGCTTGAACCACAATGGCGGTTACCGCTGGTTTAATTCCATAAAATAATCCTGCAACCCACACAATGTCACCATAGGCAATATACAGCCACGACAACCCAATCAAAATAAACAGTGACGGCAATACAAACAATACTCCAGCAACTATGCCACCCCAAGTACGGTGCATAATCCAGCCGATATAAGTTGCTAATTGTTGTGCCTCGGGGCCGGGTAATACCATGCAATAGTTAAGCGCATGCAGAAACCTTTTTTCACTGATCCAACGTCGCCGCTCTACCAGCTCTTGATGCATGATAGAAATTTGGCCGGCGGGCCCGCCAAAACTGATAAACCCCAGTTTAAGCCAGAAGCGAAAAGCTTCCCCGAAACTCACCTTAGGTGGTGCTTGCTCTAGTGCAGATGCGGGAATTGATGTGTTGGAATCTGTCATTTTTTGATTAGCCTAGTTTAGGTCAAGCTTATGAATTTGTTGGGATATTATCTTTCAGCACATGCTAATGCCACTAAAAATTTTTATAAAATTTGCTGTGATAATCCAAACAGCCGAGCGTTTCAATTCGCTATTTTGCAGATACAAAAACAGAAGGGGTGACTATTTGATCAAGACTTTAAAATCAACGCTGGTGCACATGATGATTTTCAGTCTTTTTGTAAAGACTGTCGAAAATCTTGGGGTGTCATACCATAAGCGCGTTTAAATGTTCGCGAAAATGCAGATGCGCTGTTAAATCCAACACCATATGCGATATCTTTTACTGCTAGATGCGGAAAATTAATCATGTCATCAGCAACCATTTTCAAACGACAATTACAAATAAACGCATTAATACCACCTTCATGTTGGAACATTCGATAAACCGTATCACGCGGCAATTGCAAAATTTTAAGTACTTTTTCGGCAGAAAGATTGGAGTCGTCCAGATTTTTCCTGATATATGAACGCGCTAAGTCAAATATCGCCGATCTTGCGGCGGCGCGTGCATTACCATTTAAACGGGCTTGCTTGCCAAATGCGGTAACTAACAGCTGAATAGTATTCCGTAAAGCATGGTCAGCCTGCTCATTATTCATTGCACTGATTTCATCATTTAGTATTGCTGCGTGGTGTATCAAAAGGCGAGCAGCTGGAGACGAGCCATCAATAGCTCTTCCATGCAGAGAGTCCGCATTCGGGAGTACTGCTTCTACGGCACTGCGCGGTACATAGAACGCTGAGAGCCGATGACGGTGAGCGTATGCACGAATGGGTTGATCCAGATCCAACACAAGCACTCTAGTTTGTGCTGATGAACTGTGTTTAGCGTGCCGCCCTTCTATTGTGTGCGAATTACCTTCAGTGCAAACAGTAAATAAAAAATAATTACTCGCCCTGCTAACAGATATTTTCGATAGAGAACGTTCAACCCGAACTGGATCTGAATAGGTATCAGCGTAAATTATTTCTCCTACCGTGTATCTATTTGCCCATGCTTGAAAAGGATTTTCGATTTGTTCACGAGTTGGTAGCAAATCCAGCGTGTTCCCGATTCTATCTCGCCATGAGAGTAACTGCTGACTTGGCGCCTCAGTCATCACACTGAAGTGAGAGTGCTTAATTTGATTCCCCGCGTGCGGACCCACAAGAGAAAAAGCCTCAATTTTTTTCACCACGATAAGATTCCTTCGATTCGCAATTAAAACAGTTTTTTTTGTTAGGTTTCATTTCAAAAACTGCTACGCAAGGTATAGCCGATTGAAAGAGCGGGTGCATAATAAGCCAGAGTTAGATTTATAGCATTCTTTCGTTTAACGAAATTTCTGAGGGATACAATGAAACTTCTTATTCTCGCTTGTACGATGGCTTTGAACTTAATAATCATCTCTGCCTTCGGCGCAGGAGAAGATCGAAATAACGATATCATTCAAGACGGTACACCTATCGCTGGAGCTTCGAACGAGCTTGTCAATCTCAACCAGGGATGGAGTGAAGCTATTCAGTCAGGCTATTGGTACAACGGTGATGGTTCTTTAATTATTCCCTATGATTGGTTTTTAATTCTCGAACAAGCTAACAGCACCGAATTATTTCGTTCCGATGCCAACATCGAACGTTTGCGTTATATTCCCATTCCAAAATCGAAATGGAATCCGGATGGACTACCCGCAGGCTTCGCAAAAAATTTCGATCCAGTGAACAAAGAAGCATGGATGGCTCTAAGTTGTGGTGGCTGCCATACAACTAAAATTTCGTATAACAATATTTCAATGGTTATCAATGGCGCTGCGACCATGGGTGACTTTCAACAAATGATGCTCGCACTTGAAGCTGCAATGCTTGCCACCCTTCAGCAACCCAATAAATTTGAACGCTTTGCTAAAAAAATATTGGGTGAAAATTATAATACTGAAAGCACCAATATTCTGCGTGATAAATTTAAGACGGCTACTGATACACAAGTAAACTTTAATCATAATAATCGTACACCTGCAAAATTCGGTTTTGGTAGAGTCGATGCATTTGCATACGCTTACAACAACATCGGCGTACATTTACTGGGCATTCCCGAAAATCATATCGATGGCATAGCACCCGCTAATTATAATTTTATTTGGGGCACTGCCCAATCCGATGTATTGCAATGGAATGGCAGCGCGCCAAATACACCACCCATTGCACCTATTTTCCGCGTGCTGGGTGATGTGTGGGGTGGTGGTGGGCTTGCCCATTTGCATTCAAATACGTGGCCAATCGGTTATGAATCCACTGCAGATTTTAAAGGGCTAGGCGATATGCTCGCTTGGGTTAAAATATTGCAATCACCCAAGTGGCCAGAAACTATTTTGCCAAAAATTGATGAAAATAAAGCTGACAAAGGACGCGTACTTTACGACGCACATTGCACCAGTTGCCATCAATTAACGCTTACGCGTGAAGAGCAAATGAAACCCTACAATGCCGTTATGGTGCCGCAAGAAAAAGTCGGCACTGATCGCGCGGAGCTCGTGTTAATTGAGGAATCCATTCAAAAAACGGGCATTCTGGAAGGCGACAAAGTTTATTATCTCGCCGGAGAAAAACTCGGCCCAACCACTCCTGCAAAAAATTTACTTAATATCACCAGTATCGGCGTAATGCTTCGCCATCCAGAAGAAACCATTATTGAAGGACTGCGCGGTTTTACCGGTACCAAAGGTGGTAACACGGCAAATCTCTATTCATACAAAGCACGACCATTAACCGGTATATGGGCCACTGCACCCTATTTACACAATGGTTCGGTACCAACTCTTTATCAATTGCTGTTGCCTAGCGCTAAACGCGATAAAGTTTTTTATACCGGCAACCGCGCCTTCGATGCAAAAAATGTCGGTCAATTTAGTAGGAAACAAAACGGACTTTTTAAATTTGATACAAGTCTGCATGGCAATAGCAACGCAGGGCATGAGTACGGTTCAACATTAAACGATCAGGAGCGTTTCGAGCTGATTGAATTTATGAAGAGCTTATAAATTCAATTTTCCAATCGTCAGCGCTATTAAAATAAACAGCGCTTTTTTATGCAGTGAGTAAAGGAATCTTACCTATGTCTCTTAGTACATTTTTTCATATTGGTATTGTTGTTACCGATCTTGATGCAGCTATCAATTATTACTCAAAAATTTTCAATGTATCCTTTGCCCGACCATCCAATATGAAGGCTTATATTGAGGGGCCTTGCAACAACTTTTACGAGCAAGATGTAGTTGCCTGTTACTCCCGAACGAAGGAACCCTACTACGAATTAATTCAAGCCGGTGGCGGTGGCATTTTTTCTGAAAAAAATGCGAACCAAATCTTCTATTTCGGCATGTGGGAATCAAACATGGAGCAACGGTTAATTACTTTGCGCGAGCAAGGTATCGGCGTAGCGGCAATTATGCGAGAAAAAGAAAATGGCCCAATAATTGCCATCATTACCGAACCCGATTCCCTCGGTGGCCGTGTTGAATATGTGAGTGAATCCTTGCGATTGATAATTGATGCATGGGTTTTAACGGGTTATCCAATTTAAATGACGGATAAGATCCAACACAAGAATAAAGAAAATGGCTTTTTTAAAATTATTTTTAAGGATTATCGACGATGAAAAAAATTCAACGAATATTAGCGGCGACGTTTTTTACAGCTGCTGTTCTCAGCCTAACTGTAGCTTGTGGCCCACGCACGTCCACCGCAACACCATCTTTTACAACTACACAAGTTTCTGCGATAACGCAGCCTGCGACGGTAACACCATCGCCGGAAATGATAGATCAGGGAAGCAAGTGGACAGTGGCAATACGCAATAAATTTTACACACAAGATCAGGGGTCGCACATGATTCCCTTGAACTGGGCTAGAGCATTGAAACAAAAAAATGGCGAACCGTTTATGGCGGACAGTCTGCAAAGATATGGCTATCTCCTCAACCCTGATAGCCCAGAGCCGGGCTTACCCGTTGGCTTCACAACCAGCCAAAGCGAAAATGGAAATATTTTGGGAATGACCTGTGCTGCCTGCCACACTCGCCAAATTTACGTCGACGATAAAGCCTATCGAATCGACGGCGGCCCCGCCATGAGCGATTTTCAAAATTTCATGATTGATTTGGACGTAGCAGTAAATACATTACTCACCGACCAACAAGCATTTTCAAATTTTGCACACACAGTGCTTGGGTCGGGTGCGACGCAACCCCAGAAAGATATATTGCTGAGCGAGCTGGCGGCGTGGTACTTACCTTACAACACCATTGTGAAAGGATCATTCACACCCCAAGTTGTTTGGGGCCCAGGGCGCCTGGACGCTATTGCAATGATATTTAATAGAGTCTCTGGGCTTGACATAGGCACAGCGCCAGATCACATCATCAAAGAAAATATTAAACCTGCCGACGCACCAGTTCGCTATCCCTTTTTATGGAATGCTTCCATGCAGGATTTTACGCAGTGGCCGGGGTTTTCACCAAACGGCAATCGGCTTTTTGCGCTTACCCGAAACCTAGGCGAAGTGTTTGGCGTTTTTGCCGAGTTTCATCCCGTCAAAGATCAACATGATTTACTAAAAGTTAATTACGTTAAAAATAATTCCGCCAATTTTGAGGGGCTGAATAATTTAGAAAATTTAATTATGAAACTGGGCGCCCCCAAGTGGCCGTGGGAAGTAGATCAGCAACTAGCTGCTGAAGGTAAAATAGTATTCAATAAAAAAGATGTTGCGCAAAAAAATTCCAGTTGTAACGATTGCCACGGTATTAAAAAAGGAAAACCTCGCTCGTTTACTCACGAGTCATGGGCCACACCCATTATGGATGTAGGCACAGATACACGCGAAGCAAAACTCCTTACCTCAACCGTCAAAACCGGCATTCTTGAAGGCGCGGTTGCATACCCTGGGGCAACACCACTAAAAGCGGTTGATAGTGCAGTCACTGTATTAGGAGTTGCAGTAATAGGGTCAATTCTTCAGCACTACTCACCTATTAAAGAAAATAGTTGGGAGCAAAAATTATTGGTAGATATAGAGGCATTTGAATTAAAAGTTAATGCCGACCTACATAAAATTGAAAACGAAATTGAAGGCCATATCGAAAAACCCGGCCATAAGGCTACATTGGATGATTTGACAAAAACCTTGATAGTAATCGACAGTAAAGACATTGCAGCCAAATATGAATCCCGTGTGCTTCAGGGAATTTGGGCAACCGCACCATACCTGCACAACGGCTCTGTACCATCGCTAAATGAGCTTTTAAAGCCTGACTATGAACGCGTCGCAAGTTTTAGCGTTGGGCCGAACTACGATATTAAAAACGTAGGTTTGAACGCAACACAAACAAAATTTAATTTTGTTTTGAATACATCAGATTGCAAGGACAGAAATTCAGGTAATAGCCGTTGCGGGCATAATTTCGGAACAAGTTTTACTGCTGCCGAGAAGAAAGCCTTACTTGAGTATCTGAAAACTTTGTAGCTCAACAGTAATTGGGGGCAGGGTGAACCTAGCCCCTCTTTAACTGAACTAGTCTCGATCTCATCTGACACTTCTGCTTGAAAGAAGAGAGTTACCGGTTTTGAATAGGGGTATCAATCCTGTATCAAAACCAACGAGGTAGCTCTCATACTGCATGCTACCAATCCTATTATTAAACACAAAGCGAGTTTACTAAATCTTGCGGAAGAGCTTGGAAATATTTTCGGCAATTAGAAAAACTTAAATGATTTTTATTAGAGCTAGGCAAGGATTTTATTTGAAAGATTCGCATCAGGGTAAAGCTCAGGGTTGATTTTGCTTTGTTGACACCGCTTGGCAAATGGAGATTCCATATCGCAGGACGGCAGCGGCAACTACATCGTCTTACTTAAATGGGCTACTTTGCTTAACAATTCATCAGTAGAAAGCATTCCATTGTATAGTTTAGTAACAGCGGATAGCTCTTGTGGATCTTTGACAAAACCTAAATGTGTATAAAAGCCAGTAGGATCATATGAAATATCTTTAAATTTCTCGCTTTCCGGAATAGAGCTATCTGCCATTTTTTCTTTAGATAGAAGTGCTTTTTTGATCACGCTTTGACTAGGAAGTAAGATTAGTTTGGCGGCCTTAGCATTTTTTGCGATCGTCTCAACTTCAGCCATTAGGCCTGAACCAACACCTTTTACTGGCTTAAGATGGCCGATTGTAAAATTATCCATTTTCTTTAAATATGTCGTGGGAAGGTTGGGTGTCCTTAGTGCCAATTCATCGGGATTAACCGGAGCATTGTTAACAAATAATTTATCGTGCTCAGGGTTATTATAAAAATGCTCGATTACTGCAGAACCTACGTGTAAGTTGCCAACAAATGCCTGGATTGTTTGAGTAAAACTGACGATTACCTGTTCTTTTTTGTTAGGAAGCAAAAATCTATATTTTTCAACTTCATTTGTAATAAATCCTGGTTCTGAAATTTCATACCTTAAGCTTACATAGACTTGACGTGAGTTAGTTAAATTTATCGTCGCACTTGCTGTTGTCGTATTCGATTGCTGAAATGTAGTTTCATAGGTATCTATCATCTTGCTCATATGTCTTGTCCCACATCGCTTTTTTAGTTTTTCTTCAGCCCACATCACATTTCATAAAATTTAACGGAGCAAGAAACAATTTAATTTATATTTTGTGTGTCCTTAGGATCGATATATCCCAAATTAAATTCATAGATCTGCTGCTGTTCACCAGTTCCATATAGAATTTTCGCCAATATGCATTGGTTTTTTCTTTACGACTCATACTTGTTCTGCTCTATGTCATACACGTAAGCGAAACCGTCACTTCTTTTTTTCGATGGTGTTGGCGGGTACCCGTAGAAAGTTAACACTGCATTATTTTCTATTAATTGTTGCTCCAGTGCCTTTTCAACCTTCGGACGATTTTCCCCCTTTGGAGATAAATTATTCGCTTTAACTTCCATGCGGCCGCGCTCCCACTCATCCTTGAAGATTCCACGAACCTGCCAGGCTGGCGTTGAGTCGAAACACGAAATGGCCTTGAATTTCTTGTCTATCCCGTCACCATATATTTTTCTTATTGCATCCTTTGTCCGTTTTAGCATTTCAACGAGACGCTTTTTACACCCGTCGCAAGGTCCTGCAGTTCCGTAAAATGCGAGCACGACAGACTCAGGTTCTTCACGCTTCAGCGCTCGTAATCTTCCCAGAATTACCTCATCCCACTCTGTATTCATAGCAGCTTCACAGTCATAAAAGGATTGATTCTCTTCAGTCACCTCATCTGTCTTGAGCTTTTTTGCTTTCTCCAACACCTTTTTCGCCGTTAAGTGTTGTTTGGTATCCTCGGTGGTCCAGCAAGTGCAATAATGGATCTGTCCGATTACTTCCGCCTTCTTATTATTCGCGTGCCGCACTATCAGCCGGCCCGAGGCGAGCACACTATTGCTTTTTTTTGTTAGCATCGCCTGAGTGAAGGAAGGTCGTTTACGCATCGCCGATGCAAGTGCCGTTATTGGAATTGAAGCGGCTGTATTATTCGCCGCTCCTTCCGATATCGCTTCAGGGTAATCATCCTTTATCGCTTCATCTAACTCCCGCTCTTGCTTTTCAATCACACTCGCAATTTTAGCGTCACCTTTTATTCCGCTCATACATTGTTCCCGTTTCGTAGCCTTCATTTTTTGTATATTTAGCATGCGCCTAATCTGTTAGTAATATATGTCGGAGCGATCCCCTCATCCCCTCATCCCCTAATGAACTAGTGCAAATTAATTTTACGATCGGAAGAAAAATTTTCGTTGAAAGCCCAATATTGAACTTCCTATTTTAAAAATTCTCTCCCAAATATCTCCACCTCAAATACCGCTGCCGCATATATCAGTCACCACCTCAATCGAAACAGCCCGCTCATAAAGTTGAAATAATTTATCGCAGTGATTTATACAGTTGCAAACATACTGGGCTGTAAAATGTCCTAATCGATATCATAAAAATCCAAGCCATTGAAGTAGCCGATATTGGGGTTTTGTTCGAGGTTGATTTGCGTCAGTGTTTGCATCCAAACGATAAGCGTCATCAAACCCCACCATTAGAGTTTTGTATAGATGTTAGTAATATCGAATGGCGCCGCTGGCTTTTCTCACCTATATTCATGATGCTTCACTTGGATTATTTTGTGATAACGCATATTGTTAGTGGCTACTCCCATAACTTACTCATGACCCAAACTTCTCTTTTAAAACTTTAAGTGTCTCACTGTCGCGTTCCCCGGTAACCGCTAATTCATAGCGAGTCTGAAATGCCTTAATCGCCGACACAGTTTTATCATTAAGATTCTGATCTTCCGTTCCACAGCTATACCCCAGATTATTTAACCGCGCCTTTACTCCTGAAAGAGTGTCGATAGGGTTCACGTGCCCTAAATTAAATTCGTGCACCTCTTGATAAGGGCCTTTGTCTAAATAAATAGTAACGAACACTGCATTGGGTGGAATGGCCACTCGCACACATCCTCCGGCGTCGGTTTGGTTTTGGACATCTTGTAAGGCTTCATTTTTATCGGCTTTTACGCTGATCAAATAAGGAATGTTTACTCGCGGGGTATCGTCGTAATCCAAGAAGCGGATATTTAACATCTCCGTTGCACCTTTGCGGCGTAAATCTATGCGTTCGCTGCTATTTATTTTTGCAAGTTTAACGGTATTAGGCGGAATAAATAATTGATCACCAGGCGCCAAGATGTACATTTCCACACGTTGTTCGCGCAGGGCTTTGTTCTCATCCCGCTGCCAAACATTTTCAGGAAAAAATCCATACCTTGCCGCGAGTTTTGCAACGCATTCCCCCTGCACGATACTGTGCATAAAACCTTCATCTTGCTTAATCGGATTTTCAGGTTTCCAAATAGCCGTTGCTTCGCTAATGGATTTTTCGCCAAGGGAAATTTGTTTTAAAAGTTCCCAACTCGCTTCATCTAATTCGGGTAAACACAACTCATATTCACCCTTGTCCAAACCTTCGAAATTGCAGAGCCCTGCATCATCGGTAATGGTGTTGAGTTGCTCACCGGAAGCTTTACGCAGAACCACTGCAATTTCGGCCAGACCTTCATCGGCATCACCCAGAACACAAATTTCAATACGCTCTTTTTTTTCGTCTTTATTTTGCGTGCTCGCCTTTAGCGGGCAGGCCACCATAGCGTCATCCATACTTTCATTGGCGCTTTGTTTACTCGCTGCAATTTCGGCTTTGGCTAATCGTTGTGCTGACATTTTAATTCCCTGATTATCAAATTTGTTTTGTGAGCATTAAGGGTTCGTTATCATTTTCATAATAGGACTCTTCATTTCTATCATCATTTTCTTCATCGTCTTCGTATTCAATACGCTTACTTACAGCAGCGTCTTCCATTTCCTGCAATGCTTTACTATTAAAATATGGCAATACATTTTCTAGCAGCAGCGTGGAATTAATCGGTTTGATATAGTCACTACTCTGCGCAACCTTGATAAATATATTCTCTTCTTTTGCCGCCTCGCGAGGCGAAAATTCTTGACGCATTGCGCGGTTTTGCTCTTCAATTTTTTGCCGAGTAATGCAACGCTTAACTAATAACTCCAAACGTTCTGACGGGGAATCCACACGCTTATCAGTTAAATAATTGCGCATCCAGGACAGGCTAATGTCAGTATCAAAACTCCAACCGTATTCCAGGGCAAGATTTAAAAAATGGTAACAATCGCGGCGGCTAGTGAGGTGATATTTTTTCGCTCTCAGCAAACAGGCTTCCACTTGCTGCGTTAATTCTGCTTGCGTGAAATGCGCTACTTCATTTTCAAAATACACACGGCAATGCTCACACATCATCATAATGGCGTTAGCGCGGTGGGCCGCAACAATGGCCTGACTTTGGGCTTGGCTTAGCCGCAACATTATTCTGCCTCCGCTGCCAAAGGCTCATTTATCACCGCGTTATGGCGAGGTTGTAAATCGGGGCACGGAGTTAATTGCAGCGATGTTTCAAATTCTGCTAAATACACGGAAAAAGCCTGGTAGCGCTCGCGCTCGCTGACTGGTTTAGCGCCAAGGCTTTTTTGGAAATGGCCCATGCGTGTGGTGTTTTCATTAAAGGTGGTAAATGCAAAATCCAATTTTTGGTAACCGGATTTTGTCATGGCGCGTTGGGATTTAAGATTGTCTTTATGCACTGTGCTGAACAGGTATTGAATGCCTTGGTGTAGGGCAAATTGATGCAATATAGCTAAAGCTTGGGAACCAAAGCCCTGGTTTTGAAAATCCGGGGCTATCCAATAATAAAAGCGCGCTACTCTTGCCATTGTGAGAATTTCATTGTCGACAGGCGCGGCAGTTTCAAGCACAGCTACGCCGATTAAACCAAATTGTGGATGCAACACCGCTAAGGGAGTTTTATCGGAGGATTCATTCCTTATCCATTTGCGCGCATCGGCGACGCTGCTTAACGCGCGTAAACCCACTTGCTGAGCGAGTATTTTATTGCGTTGGTGTCGATAAAGCGCTTCGGCGTGATGTTCCCCCAACAGGGTTAAATAAATATTGGCCGATGCGCGCTCATGGTTTTGGGCTGGCGTTAAGGTATCTAATTTTAACAGCGCCCGACATTTGATTTGCCATGTTCTTAATCTGTGCAGTTGTTTTTCAATCGAGCCTTCGCTGTGCGAGATGTCATGGATATTATGAATGTCTGCCTCTTCTTCTTCATTCAAAGCCCGTGCTTGCGCTTGTTCCTGATGCCACATTGCCAATGCCTGATGCAAAAAAATTTCTGCATTATCGTGATCTGCTAATTGCCAGTGGGCTACGCCAATATTATTTAGGGTTGCACTTTGTTTGCCGGCATAGCGAATCGATTGTTGGAAAAATTCAATGGCATAACGCCAGCGATGCATTCTCGCCGCGAGGGTGGCCAAATCAAATGCCAAATCATAATCTGCGCTAATCGGCAGATGGTACTTCCATATTTTGGTCAGAGCAGTGCACCAAAGATTTTGCTGGGCTTTGGGCAATGCGCCCAATTGCAGATGGGGAAATAACAAATAAAAAATATTAGTGTCCCAATGGCTTAAGCGTAGATAGGACAACATTTGCGGAACTGTTAAATATTCGGCTTCAGTTTCTAATGATTGTTTGATGTGATAAAAATCATTGGGATTAAAATTCAATAAAGCATTTTGCGCAGCTAATTGTGTCTCCGGCCAATGATCCGATTCGCTGTAAGCCGCCGCAAAAATTGCCAAGCCTTCATTGGAAGGCGATTGCCATAAGCGCCCGCCTGCGGTTTGAATCACACTGCCAATAGCGTGGTAATTTACCGGTAGCGAAAAACTGCCATCTACAGCAAAGTTTGGTTCAGGTTGGTTAGCGAGTTCGGCTAATTGTTGCATGCCACGATCTGTGCTAAGCAATAGCATATCCTTACCATGAAGATTACGTATAGCTTCCAAAACTGCCAGGGCTTTGTAGGGAAATAAAAGTGCGCAAGGGGGGAGGGACTGGCAATAATGTTTAAGCAATGTCGTGAATGTTTCATTGGTATAACCCGAGCCACTCAGCGGGCGCTTTTGATAACGGAAATCATAAGCAGCGAAGGGTTGATCATTATTGTTTGCTGCGTTATCACTATCAGAGTTTTCGTTCAGAGCCAGCCAGCCTTCGTATAATTTATCTTTTTCAATAAAAAATAAATCCTGGCGTAAACTACCCAATACGTAATTGGCAA
>JANPKH010000445.1:0-2564 GCA_031425935.1 Gammaproteobacteria bacterium
GGTTGTGTGCCGTCTTACTAAGATGGCACACTTTATCCCCTGTCGCACTGAGCTGTCCGCTACAGAAGTCGCTGTGCTTCTGCGTGAGCGAGTGTTTACCTTGCATGGCGTGCCTGACTCTCTGGTGTCAGACAGGGACCCGCGGTTTACGTCCGCGTTCTTCTCTGGGCTATGTGAGCTGCTGGGTGTCTCGCAGAACATGTCAACTGCGTATCATCCTCAGTCTGATGGCCAGACTGAGCGCATGAATCGCACACTTGAAGACATGCTGCGCCACTTCGTCTCCCCTCTGCAGACGGACTGGGCCGAGCGCCTGAGTATGGCTGAATTTGCGTACAACAATGCGTGGCAAGAGTCTGTGCGTGAGACGCCCTTCTTTCTGAATTTTGGCTTTCACCCTTTGTCGCCAGTGGACCTCATCCTGCGCCCTGCGCGTCTGAGGCCGCCTGCGCGCGCGTGGTCGGGTGAGCCGATTTCGAGGGGGGAGGGGGGCGCGGGCGCCGAGCCTGCTGAGGGCGAGCTGCCCGTCTCGCGCTCCCAACGTCGTGCCAAAGCGCGCGCTAAGCTGGACTCCTGCCGAGTTCCAGCCGCGGGCAAGTTCTGTGCTGGGATGCAGGAGGTCTGGTCGCGTGCCCGTTCGTGCATGCGTGCTGCTCAAGACCGTCAGAAGAAGTACGCCGACTTGCGGCGTGCTGAGGTGACTCTGGAGCCTGGCACCCTGGTGCTGCTCAAGAGCACGAACCTGCGCTTGAAGAACCCTGGTTCCTCAAAGCTGATGCCCCGTTGGGTTGGTCCCTTCAAAGTGAAGCGTGCTGTCAATGCTGTGGCCTTCGAGTTGGAGCTGCCCGAGTCTATGGCTCGCGTGCACCCTGTGTTTCACGCGTCTCTCCTGAAAGTGTACTTCACAGACGGGCTACCTCGTACCCCCAACCCTCCACCTGTGGATGTGGATGGTGAGCTGGAGTACGAGGTGGAGAGCGTGCTGGAGGAGCGTAGTACGCGCCGGCGCAAAGAGTATCTGGTGCGCTGGGCTGGTCTCGGACCTGCGCATGACACGTGGGAGCCAGCTGGCAATATGACCAACTGCCCCCTTGTGATGAAGGCATGGCATGAGCGTAAGAGGCTGAAGGCGGGTATGTCGCCTCTGCTTGGGACTGCTGGTCACAAGCGTCGGGCCTCACCTGTGACGGTCGCTGACCCGCCTGCTAAGGTGCGCCGGGTCGCGCCGCTGAGCACCTTCTATGGTGCTGCCGCTAGTGCTGCTGGAGCCCCAGCCAAGCGGTCTGCGAAGTCCCCACGAGCAGCTGCTCATGCAGCTAAGCGCACTCGTGGTGGTGGCAAGGTGCGGAAGGTCGTGGCTGAGGCTCCCTCACGACGCTCTTCCCGCTTGCGCAAGTGAGCGGTGTTGTGTTGGTGTGTTCTCTGATCGCTTTCGTGCCGGGTTGGCCCCTTGGTGCTTTTTCAGCTGCTTGCAACGTGTAGTCCCCTGTGCGTTGCTGTTTGCTGCGGTGTGAGGGGGGCGCGCTGGTACAGTGCCGCTGTGTCCGTGTGTGGTGTGGCCGGGGACGGCCACACATCAGGTGGGGAGGGATGTAACGGATGGCTCCCTGACATCTCCCATATGTGACCATGTGCGCTATGCGCATGGCTGTGATGCATGTATGCCGTGCATGCATGCTGCGTAACCGCCCTGTGCGGTACGGTGGCTTGGGCTATATCTGCCCTGCCACCCCATGAACCGGTGTTCATTCAGCACCACCACCTATTGCTGTTTGAGCACACCGCATACGTTTCATTGGTTTCGAAGCCAACTTACGGGCTTCGGACACGCTTCCGCAAATGGCCGACGCCGACATGGCTGACGCACCACAGCTTGGGGCGGGGGACCCTGAGCCGGCCCCTGCGCCCACGATGGAGCAGCGTCTGGCCGCCCTAGAGGCTGAGAACAGGGCCTTCAAAGCTTTACTGGCTGGTCAAGCAGCTGTTTCGGGTCGTTCTGATGGCCCCAGCAAGACCAGGGACTTTGTCGAGGTCCTCAAGCTCATTCCGGACTTCACGGACAAAACCAGCGGGTCGCAGTGGCTGGCGACGCTGGTGGAGCACTCGGAGCTTTATCACATTTCAGCTGATTCGCTGCTGCACCACTCGCTCGTTCACAAGAAGCTGCCAACGGACCTGGAGGCAGTCATCCGCGGCGTTTGCAGCACGGCTGGCGCCTTCGACGGCAAGCTCGTGACGGTGGCGGTGGTGCGGAGCATCATCGACACGGGAGGTTATGGCAAGGGGGGCACCGCGCTCAAGCGCGCCGGGCTTTGCCAGGAGCTGGCGGGTATCGCAGTCAAGCTAAGCCTTTCGCTCAGCGAGTGCATGCAGCGCTACATGGAGTGGCAGCTCAGCCTGGGCACACAGTTTTCAGCTGAGCTGCCCAAGTTTGATGAGCCGGACACACCGCCGGCCAACAACACGCAGGAGTTGCTGCTCATGTCCCTGTTCCTGCGCATGTTCCCACCCAGCGTGCACGATGTGATCCGGCAGCACCCGGACACGCACGTGGAGTGGACCAG
>JANPKH010000446.1:0-10357 GCA_031425935.1 Gammaproteobacteria bacterium
CAATAGTAGCGCCGAGCTATATACTCTATCCTGAAACGAATGAGTCTTCACAAATTGAAAATGCGCTCAAAGCGTATGGGGTTTCGCCAGTAAAATAATACTGCTACATTTCACTGGGGAAAAAATGCAAGTCGTTCCAGCTCAAAAGAGGTATTAATAAACAAAGAATATATTTTTATTTCCCCACCGAATTTTTACCCCATAATTTAGCGTAAGGCCAGCCAGATAAATTCTCGACGAGGATACGACTTTGCTCACTTGAAGGCTCGGTCGCTCCCGATTTTAAATGATCGATTTCTTTCATCAATAATTCATGCGTGTCTTTATTTAATTTGAAGCGCCCGGCGACAAAAAAGCCGAACAGTAATACGAGCAAGGGTCCAATCGTCATGACGGTTGCGATTGTATTAATAGCTTCAGGTGTTTGACCTGTGTTACCAGAAACAAAACCTCCCCATTCAATGACAATTCCTACGGACATTACTGCAATTGCTTGTGCCGTTTTGCGTATAAATGTCATGACTCCGGCTAGGCTTCCTTCGCGCCGTTTGGCAGTCACAATTTGATCCACATCGGCCATGTAATTGTAAACATTCCATGGAATATAATTTAGCGCGCCTCGACCAAACCCCGCTAAAACTACTGCGACGAGTAAAAAATGCATGGGTGGAAATTCAGAAAAGGATAAAAATAATGTGAGGAGTGACAAGATGCCTGCGATATAAAAACACACTGCAATTCGATACGTAAATGCAGGACCAATACGGATAATTAACCAAATTGCCAATGCCACCGCGAATAGCTGCGCGATATAGGTATTTGCAATTAATGTCGATGCAATGACAACAGATCCGCCCAATGCAAACACAATAAAATAGGTAAACGTAGCGTTAAAAATATCCTGGCTAATATATCCACCGAGATACATCCCTAAATGTAAACGAAACGCGCGAATGCGTAAGGTGGATGATAGATTTACAAACACCATTTTAAGTGAATCAAATGCCGAGGTTTTTCGTTCAACAGATTTTTCAGAAGTCTCTCCAGGCATGCCTGCGTGTGCCTCTTCAACAGATTCTCGTTCCCACGTAAATAAGTAAACAATCCCTACCACCAACATAAACGCGATTGTGAAAATAACACTCATAATCAGGAATGTATTGGCGTCCTCTTTACTGCCTACGTAATTAACAATCCAATTAGGCAGAATTCCGGCAAAGATGGCAGAAGTTTGGCCGACTAGAATACGCGCACCAGCGAACGTTGCTTTTTTTGTGTAATCATCCGTCATTTCAGCAGCAAGAGTTTCGTAAGGAATCAGAACAGACGTGTAAACCAATTCGAAAAATATAAATGTGAAAAGATAATAAAAATATTCCTGTCCGCTAATCCACATGAAGGAAAAGCTTGGAAGGAGTGGAATTGCGATCAAGAAAAATGCGCGGCGCCGACCAAAACGCCGACCGAAACGGGTTTTATTAAGATTATCGGATAGGTGACCAATCAAGGGGCTTGCAACAGCATCTAAAATTCGCGCTATGGCAAAAATAGAAGCTGCTTGCACTGCGGACAATCCACAAAATGTGGTGTAAAAAAAAATTAACCAACCACTTATAACCGCCATTGAACCCGCACCTAATATATCGGTGAGGCCATAAGCTACATAGTTACGGGTTTTTATTTCGCGTGTTTGCATAATGTGCGCTCTTAAATATAACGATTCATATATTCAACAAGCGCTAAAATCGCCATGGATTGACCGTAAGGCATCGATGTTAGCGGAATATCACGGTAGCCCTGCAAATCATCAAACACTGGCGTACCAAACGAAACTTGCTGTAGTTCTCCATCTTCATTGATATTGGTCAATACCGCTTTGATCGCTTTTATAGCCATAGGCTCATATTTACTGTGCAAGTAACCTTTGCGCACCGCTTTCAAAATACCGTAAGCAAAACCTGCCGTTGCAGACGCTTCCAGGTAAGAAGATTTATCGTTTACAAGTGTATGCCATAGTCCGCTATCATCCTGAAAATTTTCGAGTGCTTTAACTTGCGCTTCCAAAGTTTCAATTAAAAATAAACGTAAACTGTCTTCCGGTGGTAGGTCAAGCAACTCGATAAATTCAGGTATAGCGATAGTGACCCAGCAATTGCCGCGTGCCCAAAGTGCGTCTGCAAAATGGTGGCGACCAGCAAATGTCCAACCATGAAACCAGAGCCCGGTTTTGCGATCAGCAAGATATTTGGTGTGCAGCATAAACTGTCGTTTTGCTTCTTCGACGTACGCGGGGCGATTTAGCAACAAGCCGATTTTTGCTAGCGGAAGGACACACATCATTAAAGTGTCGTCCCAAATTTGTTGATCGTTAACAGAGTTAAAAACAATATGTTGCAAGCCACCTTCTTCGGTCCGCGGCATGTCGTTCATGATCCACTCTGCCCAAGTATCCAGGTAGGGCAGGTAACTGCGATTGCCCAAGCGTTCGGTTAAATATGCGAGAGTTAAAAAAGGAGAAACAGTATTTACATTTTTGGTAGGAGTACCCGCTGCAAAACGATTTGTAAACCAGTCTTGCATTATGTACAGCGGTTTTTCGTCGCCGGTGATATCCCACAGTTTAAGTAAACCATAAAGGCCAATACCGTGCGTCCATTCCCAATCGTTCCAGCCTTTGGTATCGATTACGCGGCCATCATCCAGACGCAACAAAAATTCGCCGCTGGTATCTTTGATGTTAACTAAATTGTCGATCAGTTTATCAATAACGCGCGTTAGTTCAGTGCGCGAAATTCCTTGTATATCAGCAACCATAAAGTGCTCATCACTTATTATCATTTGTTTGTAGGTTTTCGTTTTTGGTTTTTCAATTTCTATAACTTTGCGCTTACACCTAAAGTGAAGGTGCGGCCAATAGCGGTTTCGAACAACGGGTCCTTACGTTTACTGTCGATGTAAAGTGTATTGCGTTCGTCCGTAAGATTTTGTACTTCAAGCGTCAATTTAATTTTTTCTGTCACATTGTAGGAAGCAGATGCGTCAACAAAAAATGTTGCGAGGTTGCCCATCACATCGCTGTCGTTTCCACCTGAAGGAATTGCACGCAAATATCCACTGCGATAGCTGCCAGTCGTGCGTAAACTAAAGGCGTCGTTTTCGTAATAAATTGTTGCACTGGCCGTGTCTTTTGAGAGACCAGCTAAATCGTTAGTCGTCGTCAACGTGGGTATACCATTTGCACTTTGCAATACGTAATTGATGTCAGAAGTTACATGAGTGTAATTGGCCAACACACCGAAGTCTTTCCAAAAGCTTGGTAGAAAGGTCAGTGGCAATTGCAGATTTAGTTCATATCCTTGCAAGGGTCCACCCGGTGTATTGGTAGAGCGGTTCACCGTAAATAAGTCGCTTGATGTTGCTGCAGTTCCATCTAAAAGAGAAATGGGTAAACCGAGTTCAGTGTAAGAAACCGAGCTTGAAATCGCCTGGATGTAGGTATCTATATCTTTCTCAAAATAAGCTGCTGAGAATAACGCGCCCTCGTCAAAATACCATTCCAGCGCGGCGTCATAGGTTGTTGCGTGGACTGGCTCCAGAAACGGATTGCCGACCGACGCGGTGCGTGTGGTAGGGTTCATAGAACCACTGGGAGTCAAAGTACCGAGTTCCGCGCGCGACATCACTTTCGCATAAGAGAGCCGCCCTAAAAGCGATGGAGTGAATTCAAGCACTATATTTGTTGATGGTAAAAGGTCATCGTATTTGCGATCCGCCGTCACTCGTTGCGCATAATTAGGATACGTCGAGCCTGCGGGAGCGGCCGTTGGTACAAAGCCAATGCTGTGCTGTTGCGTTTCAATATAACGTACGCCAATGTCACCACGCACTGGCCGTGCCAAATTTTCGAAAGTGAATTCAGTCATTAAATATGCACTGTTGATTGTTTCAGTCACTTCAGGTGATTGTGCACCGCATTCCGCACCACACCATGCGAAATCTTTATAGCCTGCAGCCTCTTTCCATTTTTCATGGTCAACGCCCACGTAGTCACCTAATGTACTGCTGCCTAAAACATCGTTAACGCCTGTAACCTCGCGAGTAAAACTGGAAACGCTGACGCCCGTTGGTAAATTCCGGGTTGCCGTAAAAGCGGGGGCAATATTCATAGCTTCGGTTTGGAAATCACTTTCACGACTTTGTGCACCAAACTTGAGTTTGAATTCCGGCATAAATTGCCAGCCAAAATTCACTTCAGCGGTGGTGTTGTCGGTGGTGCGATTTAATCGACGAGTACCCCAGTTACCTAACACAGTGCCATCCGCTCTAGCAGCCGCGTAATTGAAAATAGATGGATCATTCACGTTAGCACCGTATTGAATGATTGGGATATTGCCACTGTTGCGAAAATCGATTGAGTAGTTGTCAGTATCAATTGCGTCGAGGTTAACGGTTAAACGTTCAGGGTTATCGAATTCCGACTTTGACCTTCCAAGTAAAATATTCATTTCAAACACATCATTGAAATGATGAGTAAAGTTCAAATTGTTTTGCAAAAAGGTGGATGCAAATCGGTCTATTAAACTTTCAGAGCGCAAATCTACACCATCAAATAAAGCGTACTCCAGCGAACCATTTGCATCTACTTGCAGACTTTTGATAGAGACCATTGGTTGACCGTTATTGGTCGCGCTACGTGCAAATGACAATGCATCTATGTAATTGTCATGACGAGTTACATCATATTCAGAGTAAAGAGTATCCAGCGAAATATTAGTATTTTCACTTGGTTCCCATTCGAGAGTGAAGGATCCACCAGTCCGTTTGGCATCTTGTTCCGAGTGTAAATAACGCGGAATGCGAGGCAAAAATACTCCACCACCTGGCTTGCCAGATATACCAGTAAGCGATTGCAACAACCCATAAGCTTCGGTTGTGCTGGTACGTGGATTATCTGTACTGCAATTAAGCACGGTTACGCCTTTAGCGACGTTAGTATTAGGATCGTTAGGGTTTTGCGGCGTGTAACCAGCCGGAGAACAGAAACCCCCATTTATGTAAGCTGGCAAAATGTTTACCGCTGAATAACCTACCTCACGAATGTAGCGATCTGTGTGTGCAAATGAAAGCAGTACTCCAAAAGTATCGTCTGCAAATTTTTTAGCGATTAAACCAGAGATGCGCGGATCGGTTGATTCGCTTATTTCGTTGTAAACGCCACGTGCTGTACCGGTAATGGTTAGCTCGTCTTGAAACGCGAGTGGCTTGGGTGCTTTAAGATCGACTGTCGCGCCTAACGAGCCTTCTTCAACATCAGCGCTCGGTGTTTTTCGCACGGATAACTCAGAAAAAATTTCACTAGGAAACACATTGAAGTCAAAGCTGCGCCCTGCATTACCTGCACCGTAAATATCGGAGGAGCCTGTCTGGGATGTGCCTTCCATACCATTGATACGCACCCGCGTGAAGCCAGCACCCAAACCGCGTACAGAAATGTTTTTTCCTTCACCACCGTCACCGCGTGACAGCGCAACACCGGGAATACGTTGCATTGATTCCGCTAAATTGGAATCAGGAAATTTACCAATGTCTTCTGAAACTATGCTGTCAACTGAGGCCACATTCTCACGCTTTTGCTCCAGCGCAGCGTTAAGCGAGGCTCTAAAGCCACTAACAGTTACTTCTTCAATTGTTTCGCCTGAATTATTATTAGTTTGTGCGTGAATACTATTGCTGAACGCCATTACGGCGAAAATAGCGGAAGCCAGGGGATGTTTTTTGAAGCCTATGATTGTCATTATTGAGAGCTCCGTTTCCAGAATTAGTATGGTAAGCGTGGCGCGCGAGCTCTAAAGTCTCGTCATTTATTGTCTGCTATGCTAATAGTGACAAAGAATAATAATCATTGTCAATCATAAATAATCTTATATTGTCACTTTCAGTCGCAGGAACGGAGTTCCTTTGGTTTTGATGTTGACGGAATATTAGCTGTGATCATGCAGTTCTGTAGGACGTTTTTACCAAGTCTTCCCAGTAAAATTAGCAGCAAGCAAGCAGCAAATGGAAAGAGAATTACTGGGGATTAGCCTAGTGAAGCAGTATATATCAGTTCAATTAACCCGGACAAAGCTCAAGCTTTGCGCAATGTCACATTATTGCCATTGAAATGATTTTTATTAATAATAATTTGCATTAAGATCAAAAAAACCAATGATTGAAATTGATTTAATTTGTGATTTATACATTATGTGTGATTACTGATAGCAATACTTTCGCTGTTGACACTTAATTACTGCTCACTCATATAACTGTTCACTCATATGTAAGGAGTGGCCAGCTTAAGTAATAAGAATAAAATTTATCGACACAGGGTGCCCCAATTATGAAAGCTGTCCTTGATGTAGGGAAAACCAACGTAAAATTGTATTTGATGGACAATAACAGTCAAAAAGTTGCTAGTTACTCCTGCAAAAATAATCCCTTATATGCTGCTCCTTACCCATATGCCGATGTCGCTGGTATATGGGATTGGATGGTACAGGTTCTTAATGATTGTTCTTACGTGAAGGAAATAACGGCTTTTATAGTGACTACCCACGGAGCTACAGCTGCATTAATCGATGTAGATTTATCCGGCGACGGATTAGTCCTACCGATAATGGATTACGAATTTTCCGGCGTTGATAGCTGTAATGAAAGCTACGAGCTTGTTCGGCCAGGATTCATGGAAACATTGTCACCAAATCTACCTGCCGGTTTAAATCTCGGACGGCAAGTGTTTTGGTTGCAAACGAATTTCCCCGACCACTTTTCTCGCGTTAGCCACCTACTAATGTACCCGCAATACTGGGGCTGGCGTCTCACCGGGCAGGTGGTAGGGGAGGTGACATCTTTGGGCTGTCATACCGACCTTTGGGCACCCGTCCGTAAATGCTATTCCAGTTTAGTAGCTCGCTGTAATTGGGAGCGACTAATGCCGCCGCTCAAATCCGCCTGGGAAGAACTGGGTTTTGTTAATGCGCAAGTCGCCGCGCAAACTGGTCTTCCAATCGATTGTATAGTTTATGTCGGCTTGCACGATAGCAATGCCAGCTACTCACGTTATCTGCTTGCTAGCCGCGAGCTAGGCTCCTCTTTTGCCGTTATTTCCACCGGGACCTGGGCTATCGTGATGCAGTCACGGGGCGATTTGGATGTACTTCGCGATAATCGCGATACTCTCGCAAATTGCGACATATTTGGCGAGCCAGTTGCGTGCGCGAGGTTTATGGGTGGGCGTGAATATGAGTTGATTTGCCAGCGACTGGGCGGCGATGTTAATGCTCTGGTAGATGAGGCAACGGTGCAGGCCGCATTAGATAACTTATGGGTGGTTACGCCCGATTTCAGCGGTGGCAACGGCCCTTTTGCTGGAGTGACCCCGATTATCAACTGCCCCGAGTCCGCAGCTTCCGCCGTGGCAACGCTTTACTATGCATTGATGATTGATCAGCGATTAACCGACTTACAATCAAAGGGCCCCATTTATGTTGAGGGTGCAATATTGAAAAATTCTTTATTGTGCAGATTGGTGGCGCAATTACGCAGCGGGCAATCGGTGTATTTGTCGGCTGATGTCGCCGGCACTGTTCAAGGAGCGTTGTTGCTCACCATGGCTAAACGCGCTTCCGTAAAGCTCGAACTTAAACCGTGTTTATCTGCTAACTTCAATAAGCTCAATGAATATCGATCACATTGGCTCAGCTTGTTTACCGGCTTCTAAGGCTGTTTGCCAACATAAATAACACTGAGTATCCTATTTCAATCATAAATCGATGATTTTGATTGATTCTGATTTTTTATACCCGTATGCTAAATGCAAATGCGGACTATCGTTGTCATAACAACGACCTTTCAATTGCTTTGTATGTAGGGGAATAAAATGCTGGAAAAGCAGCGTCAACAACTTATTATCGATTATCTTGAAGAGGCGAAGTTTGCCAGTGTTCCAGTTTTACGTGACCAACTAAATTCTTCTGAAGCAACTATTCGCCGCGATTTAAATAAGCTTGCTGCCGCACGTAAAATTAAAAAAATTCGTGGCGGCGCTGAAGTTATTGAATCTGCAATAACACCTGGAACAAAATTAGCGGGGAAATCTTTTTGGGTTGATAAAGAAAAAAATGTTGATACCAAACGTATGATTGCAAAACGTGCAGTGGAACTTTGTACTGACGGTGAATCAGTCATTATAAATGGCGGCTCATCTACATTTATGATGGCGGAATTTTTACAGGATCGCCGTATAAATATTTTGACCAATTCTTTTGTATTAGCTCATGAGCTATTAGAAAACAGTCAAAACCAAATCACTTTACCCGGGGGCGAAGTTTACCGTAAGCAGAGTATCATTCTAAGTTCTTTTGAAAATGATACTACCCAGAATTACCAAGGAAGCAAGATGTTTATGGGGTGTCCAGGCATTAGCGAAATTGGTGTAATGGAAAC
This sequence comes from Gammaproteobacteria bacterium, assembly GCA_031425935.1. Lineage (GTDB taxonomy): Bacteria > Pseudomonadota > Gammaproteobacteria > Pseudomonadales > Cellvibrionaceae > Cellvibrio. Next base: position 8,485 of record JANPKH010000446.1, read on the forward strand.
TGATCCGCTGCTTATTCTCGCTGAACAAAAGTTACGGAAACGTGCAGAAAAATTAATCGTTTTGGCTGACAGCACGAAAATCGGCGTTAAAGGTAATTTAATATTTAGTCCACTGTCTGATGTGGATATGGTTATCACTGATAGCAATGCAGATAGAACAGTACTGAAACATTTTGAGCGTCAGGGTATTGAAGTTATTGTTGTTGATGCCTGCGATTAATTCGCAGGTTTTTTTTATATTATTTATTATTGAGATTAATAATTTAGTTGGCTTTTAAGTGACTTATTGCCAACTGTGTTGCTCAGGTCATATTGTTGTCCAATAAGCGAGTCCATTAAAAAATACCTTTCTTCTCTTTTTGTTTTCTTCTTAGTTGGTTTAATCACTCAACATCTTTTTACTTAGCTTTTAATCTTTGGATTTTAATCTTTGTGTTTTTATCATCTAGCTATTTAACATCATTGATTTTTGCATACTTGTTTGTGGTGTATTGAGGCTTCAATGACGAGTGATCGAGCGGCCGTTTTGGTTGAGCTATTCACTATTTTCTCTAAAGTGTGATTGAAACAAGACTTTTTGATTGAAAGTGATTTAAAATGATTTATATCTTCTCTTGATGTGGTTATTATGACTATAATATTAATTTATTAAAGTAAATCAATCAACCATACTCATAGCTAGTCATAGTGAATCATAGGGCCTGTCGATGTCATACCAACCGCAAGAATATAAACACGTCAATTTTTTATGGGACGATGATGTCGCGGGCAAGTTAGATCCGGTTGAAAATCTCGTATATCGCTCAAATAAGCTGGGCGAAGATCAGCGCATTACCAACACTGGGGGAGGCAACACTTCCGCCAAACTAGTGGAGCGTGATCCGTTGACCGGAGAGCAAGTAGAAGTGCTATGGGTTAAAGGCTCAGGTGGCGATTTACGTACTGCGAACAGGGAAAATTTTTCTTCCCTGTATAGCAAAAAGTTACAAGCCCTCGACAAGGTTTATCAAAATTATCCTGATAAAGGCTATAAGTCGGCTGGCGAAGACCGCATGGTGAGCATGTACACGCACTGCAATTTTTGTTTGAACCCGCGCGCTTCCTCCATTGATACACCACTGCACTCCATGATTGCGCAAAAACACGTTGACCATTTGCACCCTAACGCGGTGATTTCAGTGGCATCCTGTAAAGATCAGGAAAAACTCACTAAAGAAATTTGGGGCGGTAGACTCGCTTATGTACCTTGGATGCGTCCGGGCTGGGAGGCCGCTAAAGCTTGTGAAGAGGTCTTCGCTAAACAACCTGACATCAGAGGCATTTTGCTTGGTCAACACGGGCACACTAACTGGGCGCCAGACAGTAAATCCTGCTACGAAACTTCTCTCTGGGTTATAGAAACGGCAGCGCGTTATATCGCGCGGCACGACAAGGGCGATAAGACTTTCGGGGGTCATAAATATCAAAGCCTGAGCGAGGAAGCGCACACTGCATTGTTGCGTGAATTTCTGCCAGTAGCACGTGGTTTGATGTCAGAAAAAGTGAAATTCGTTGGCACAGTTCAGACCGATGAAACCACGCTACGTTTTGTAAATAGTGTGGATGCTCCGCGTCTGGCAGCTTTGGGCACTTCATGCCCAGACCATTTCCTGCGTACTAAAATCAAACCACTTTATGTGGAGTTTGATCCGCAGAGCGACAGCGTTGATACTTTGATTAATCGCTTTAAATCCGGCTTACAACAATACCGTGCCGATTACGCTGCTTATTACGAGGCCTGCAAACGCCCCGATTCACCCGCTATGCGCGATCCTAGTCCGACAGTGGTGTTAATTCCCGGGGTGGGGATGATTGCCTGGGGTAAAAACAAGTC
>JANPKH010000447.1:0-37978 GCA_031425935.1 Gammaproteobacteria bacterium
GGTATAGCCAGGTTCTGCCACAAGTTTGGGCCGAAGCAATTCCTGCAAAAGGCCCCGAGATAGTTACCAAGCGCAATTTAACTGGATGGTTTGGCGGTATGCCCATTGGAGATTCGGTCACCGATTTACGCGCTATTAGTGCCCCCTGACTATGGCCAATAACAGTAATTAATGGCACTTGGGACTGCTCGGCAAGTTGTTTGACCGCATTTTCCAGTTCACTAGCGCTACGCGTAAGCTTGTCGCGATAATTATAGGTAAAACAGGCTGCTTGTTGGCCATGGAATGCGAGCACTTGAGCTAGCGCCCGAAATTGGCCGGATGAGCCGAAGCAGCCGTGCACCAGCACGTTGATTGGCTGCTTGGAATTAAAGCTTAAGCTGCGATCCGGGCTGTCAGTACAAGGACCGAGGCCGGGAATGTTGACAGTCATATTCGGTACAGGTAACTGGCCCGGCTCAAGAGCGACCGTGTTCATTGGCTCGCGTGAAGCGCAGCCACTAAGAAAACTGAAAATCGTTACAAAAATGGCGATACGGTTCATGTGTAGTCCTGATAGAAGCGTTAGGTTTAATAAAGGCATCTACATTAATTGGAATAAAGTATTTTTATCTAGCGTTGCAGCGAGATGATGTGCCGGGTAGCGTCACTAGTCAACCCATGGAGCAAAGGAATATTGAATATCATCTGAGGAGGGCTTTAGGTTAAGGGATGCTTTAAACAAAATTGTATGGCTTAAGTTTCACAACGGCATACCGTCTTTAATACTTGAACGAAGGTGTCGCATTGGCCCTTCTTCGCAGCTAGTTTTATTAAAACCGATAGCTTTTTACCAATATGTTTTTGCGATTAAACAAACAGTGGTCATGGCAATGCTCGAGAAGAGGGTCGCAAAGGTGGTAAGATTACACACGGTCGTAATTAGCCGTATCATAGCGGAGCTTAGCTCCGCTTTATCATCCAAACTGCCGACTATAAAACCACAGGCTTGGATGTGGGCACCAATATTCTCATAATTCCCCAGGCTAATAGATAGGCCGATCCGCAAATGAAAAACATAATGTAATATGCTGTTTGAATGTTTCCGAGTTTTTCGTAATGCACAAACAATTGTTTTTGCACCAGCATAGACAATAAAATCCCTCCTACACCACCAAACATGCCGCCAATCCCAACTATTGAAGCTGTAGCTTTTTTGGGAAATATATCGCTTACCGTTGTAAAAATATTAGCACTCCAAGCTTGATGAGCTGACGCTGCCAAACCAATGACCAAAACTGCCAGCCACATATTAATTTCACCTAATACTTGAGCAGAAACAATCGGTAAAACACAGAGTGCATAAATTAACATGCTGGTTCTGCGCGCTGAAAAAACCGACCAGCCTTTATCAATAAGTTTCATCGGTAGCCAACCGCCAAAAATGCTGCCGAAACTGGCGATGATATAAATTAATGCTGTTGGAAAGGCGACACCTTCATTGGACAGATGGTATTGTTTTTTTAAAAAATCCGGCAGCCAAAATAAATAAAACCACCAAATCGGATCTGTTAATAATTTACCAATGGCAAACGCCCAGGTTTGCTTAAATGTTAATAAAGTGGCCCATGGGATGCTTTCTGAATTGTTAGATGATGGCTCATCTAAATCGCTGTGTATGTAGTCAAACTCTGCTTGTGATAAACGCTTTTGTTTTGCAGGCACTTCATAATAAATAAACCATAAAATAAGCCATATAAAACCTACAGATCCCGTAATGATAAATGCCCATTGCCATCCCCAAGCTTCAGCAATAAAGGGCACTGAGAGCGGCGCAATAATAGCGCCGACATTCGCCCCGGAATTAAATATACCCGTGGCTAGCGCACGCTCCCTTTTGGGAAACCATTCTGCCGTCGCTTTAATTGCTGCGGGAAAGTTACCTGATTCAGTTACACCTAAAAAAACACGCGCTACAGCAAACCCTATTGTTCCTGTTGCAAAGCCATGTGCAACAGCTGAAACACTCCATAAAAATGTGGCAGCAGCATAACCAATTTTAGTGCCCACTGTATCAATGAAACGTCCCGCAAATAACATTCCAAAGGCATAAGATACTTTGAATGCAATTTCAATATTCGTATAGTTTTCAACTTCTTCAACACTCGTCCAATTAAAAGCTGTGGCTATATAAGGTTTTAATAATGAAATAACTGCTCTATCTAAATAGTTAATTGTTGTTGCAAAGAATATTAGTGAGCAAATAGTCCAACGATATTTTCCAATAGTTTTATTGATTTCATTAGCGTTATTCATATATTCACTCTGCAGGTTATTTTTAATTTTTAAGATGATCACAAATTTAAGTATCATTAAAACTTGTTTTTTTGTTGCAAGTCATTGTCTAATAGAGTTGTAAGATTCAAAAACGAATTTATTAGTGTTTAACAAAATTCAATTAAAACATTTAAAAATTTTATTAATTTATTTTAAGAGATTGTATTATGACAAAGCCTCTATATTTACATCCAGACAGATTATTTCCTGCCAATGAATCTTCGCGAAATATTGCACGTAGACTTTATTCGGAAGTTGCTGCTTTACCTATTGTTAGTCCTCATGGTCACACTGATCCGCGTTGGTTCGCCTATGACAAGAATTTTTCTAATCCAACTGATTTATTAATAAAGCCGGATCACTATGTATTTAGAATGCTTTACAGCCAAGGTGTAACGTTAGAGTCTCTCGGAATAAAAACTACCAATGGTGAGCCCGCCACTGCAGACCCACGTAAAGTCTGGTCAATATTTGCTAAAAATTATTTTTTATTTCGTGGTACTCCATCGCGACTCTGGCTTGATTATGTGTTTCAGCATGTATTCGATATGAAAGTTATTTTATCGAATGAAACGGCTGATCTTTATTACGATACTATTAACGAAAAACTAAAACTTGATAGTTTTAAACCGCGAGCCTTATTTGAACAATTTAATATAGAAGTTCTCGCTACGACAGAATCTCCGTTGGAAGACTTGGCGCACCATCAAGTTATTAAAAATTCCAATTTGAAAGGTCGAGTCATCACTGCTTATAGACCTGATCCAGTGGTTGACCCTGAATTTGAGGGCTTCACCAATAATATTTTAGAGCTTAGTAAAATCACCGGTGAAAACACGGGAAATTTTTCTGGTTATCTGCGCGCGCTTCAGCGCCGTCGCGAATTTTTTAAATCCTGTGGTGCTACTTCTACGGATCACGGACATCCATCTTCATTTACCGCAGATCTAGGTAATGCGGAAAAAGAAAAGCTCTATCAGCTTGCGCTGAGCGGAAAAATTGATCCACAAAGTGCGGAATTATTTCGCGGCCAAATGCTTACCGAAATGGCTGCCATGAGTATTGATGACGGCTTGGTTATGCAAATTCATCCTGGTAGCTTTCGCAATTACAATGAACAAATATTTCAAAAATTTGGTAGGGACAAAGGTGCTGACCTACCACAACCAACAGAATACATTCGCAACTTGCGCCCTTTATTAACAAAGTTTGGCAACCATCCGAATCTCAATATTATTCTTTTCACTTTGGATGAGACTACATACAGCCGTGAGCTCGCACCACTTGCGGGCCACTATCCAAGTTTAAAACTAGGGCCCGCCTGGTGGTTCCATGACAGCCCTGAAGGTATGCGTCGTTTCCGTCAACAGGTTACTGAAACTGCCGGCTTCTACAATACGGTTGGGTTTAATGATGATACCCGCGCATTTTTGTCGATCCCTGCTCGCCATGATGTGGCGCGCCGAATGGACTGCAGTTTTCTTGCTGAACTCGTTGCCGACCATCGTCTCAACGAGGATGAGGCGCAAGAAATTGCCGTAGATCTTGCCTATAATTTAGTAAAATCTGCTTACAAGTTGTAAGCATAAAACTGATTCTCTATTCATATGGTGATGCGATTGGAGAATCAGTTTTTAAAAGTTTACGTTTTATAGCTGATAAAATTTTCTATTCTTGTTCCAACAAATTAAGCTTCATTCTCTCGATTAGACTTCGTTAGCTGGTTTGCCAATTGTTGCGAGTATGCCGCCATCGACATATACAATTTGTCCGACAATAAAATCACTTGCTTTGGATGCAAGAAAAATAGTGGCGCCTTGTAAATCGGTCGGGTCGCCCCATTTTCCTGCAGGTGTTCGATTGACAATGAAATCGTTAAATGGGTGCCCGTCAATGCGAATTGCTTCAGTTTGGCTAGTAGCAAAATAGCCTGGGCCAATGCCATTTACTTGCACATTATATTTTGCCCATTCAGTTGCCATATTTTTAGTTAGCATTTTTAAACCGCCTTTTGCTGCAGCATAAGCGCCCACCGAATTACGGCCTAATTCACTCATCATTGAACAAATATTAATAATTTTTCCCTGGCGCCGCTCAATCATTTTTCGTGCGACAGGTCGGCTCATCGTAAATACCCCGGTGAGATCTGTTTTAATGACTTCTTCAAAATCAGCGAGTGGCATGTCTAACAACGGTGTGCGCTTAATAATGCCCGCGTTGTTTACTAAAATATCAATTGCACCGTGGTCTTTTTCGATTTGCTCGACTGCGGCAATTACTTGATCTTCATCTGTCACGTTAAATTTATAACCGTATGCTGTGTAGCCCATCTCGCTATAAGTTTCTACAGCGACATCAATTTTTTCTTGCGAGGAGTTGCCATTGATAATTAACGTTGCTCCAGCGCTGGCTAACCCAGTTGCCATTGCCATGCCTAAACCGTGAGTTGCTCCAGTGACGAGTGCGATTTTTCCGGTTAGATCAAATAATGGATGATTCATTTCTTTATCTCAAAATATTAATTTTCTAAATTTAACGCACCGAGAATATTTTAATTCGCTCTTATTTAAGCTGGCTCTTATTTAAGTTGGCTTTTATTTAAGCTCGGATGGCTTATGAAAATCCATATCGGTGTAATCGAGATTTTCACCAGCCATTCCCCAAATAAATGTATAGCTAGCGGTGCCGACGCCGGAGTGCATGGACCACGGTGGTGAGACAACTGCTTGCTCATTGCCGACCCAAATATGACGCGTTTCTTCAGCAGGGCCCATAAAGTGGCATACAGCATGATCTTGAGGAATATTAAAATAAAAGTATGCTTCCATCCGACGGCTGTGCGTATGCATCGGCATAGTGTTCCAAATACTGCCAGGTTTTAATTCAGTCATTCCCATTTGTAACTGACAGGTGTCGAGTACAGTGTTAATCATTAGCTGATAAATATCACGTTCATTACAGGTTTCATTTGCACCCATATGCAACACTTTACCGTTTTCTTTATCTACTTTTTTAGTGGGGTATGAGCAATGAGCTGGCGTTGAGTTCAAATAAAATTTCGCAGGATTTTTGCTGTCATCACTACTAAATATAACCTCTTTAACTCCGCGACCAATGTAAAGCGCCTCTTTATTGCCAATTGCGATTTCGATTCCATCGACTAATACTTTACCGCTGCCGCCAATATTGATGGCGCCTAGCTCACGGCGATGTAAAAAATATTCCGATTTTAATTGTTCGATAGGTTCAAGTTTTACGGCTTGCGTCACGGGCATAACACCGCCCACCATCAAGCGTTCGTAATGGGTATAGGTAAATAACACTTCATCGGCGCAAAAAATATTTTCAATTAAAAAATGCTTACGTAGTTTTTCGGTATCGTAATGTTTGTAGTCATCTACATGAACTGCAAAACGCTCTTCTATTTTCTTCATCATTTAGCCTTCTATCAAAATGTAAAAATTAACGGCTATTGGAGCTAGTGGCCTTAATCTTGCTGACCTATTTACTAACGCGACATTAGTAACCACGACACAAATAAAGAATACTGTTCGATTCAAAACCGTATGAGGCATGGATGCCGATTCGAGCCTACATGGATGTATTTACGGCGAGTTTTGAATCGAACAGTATTCTTTGTTCTGCGCCTATTAGTATATTCAGATCGCTATCTGAATCATGAACTGCAAAATTATTTTTTCAATAACTTATACATTTCTATCCCAGCCAAAATAAATGGGACATTACCTTTCGGATCATTGGCAACAATGGGTTCTGTCATATAGTAATCATAACTGCCATCGCGACCAAACCCTAAACCTGCAACCAGGCATTGATTAGTCATGCTGATTTTTCCATCAGGATGGACATTAACAAATTGATTAATTAAACCCGCATAGGTTTTAATCGCAGTCTCGCGATAAGGCTCGGGCAAGTATCCTTTGTTAACAGCTTTGGCAAAAAAATAGCTAAACATAGCGCTTGCTGAAGATTCTCGATAATTACCAAGTGCATGTGGACGATCAGTAACTTGCCACCAGGTATGAGTCGTTTCGTCTTGGTAGCGCAGAATATCTGTAGCGAATTCATTAACGATATCAATTAATATTTTTCGTAACTCAATTTCAGTGTCTGGCAAAAAATCGAGAACATCGACAAGGCCCATCGCGTACCAACCCATGCCACGCGACCAAAATTGCGCTGATCGTCCGGTTTCTTGGTTGGCCCAATCGGCTTTTTTAGATTCATCCCAAGCGTGATAGTAAAGCCCGGTTTTAGGATCACGTAAATGCTTTCGCGCTACGGTAAATTCATGCACAGCTTCTGCAAAACTTTTATGCTGTGTTTTACCCGTTTCGTAAGTTGCTGCGTATTGTGCTAAAAAGGGCATGCCCATATAGACGCCGTCTAACCATAATTGATTTGGGTAAACAATGCGATGCCAAAAAGCGCCCTCGGAAGTGCGTGGGTGATTTTTTAAATTTTCGCGAAGGAAATTAACTGCTTTGCGATACTTAGCTTGTTTGGTACGTTGTTGCAATAAAATTGCCATGTCGCCCGGTTTGGTTAAATCAATGCTAAATAAGTCAGGCTCGTATCCTATAATTTTCCCGTCATCTTTAACGTAGCTTCCTGTAACTGTCTCAAGCGCTTTGCGATAACGTTCATCAGGGCTCACTGCATCGAGATCTTGTAACGCGCGAATCTGCATTCCCACGACATCGTATTCAAATTTTGGTGGGCGCTTGCGATATTCATCCCAGCCTGCCGCATGATAATTAAGTGTCTTACGTTCTAATTCCGAATCTGCTAAATTTTTACTCCAGGATAGCGCTGCTTGTGCATTTATGTTCTGCACTTTCGCGGCGGCACTCAAAGCGGATTGAAGTTGAATGCGTGGCTGTTTAGTAATGCGTTCAACTTCACGATCTAAATAGGCTTTAAATTCCGTTTCAGTTTTGATCCCATTTAATTCTTGATCCCAAGTGGCAACAAAATAATAATCAAGTTCACCGCCATTCGTATTCATTACTGAAACATAAGAGCTGGTATCTTCCGTTTGTTGTTTGCGGTCACCTTTACGAAAAATAACCGCCATACCCAAATAGCTTTCAACGCTGCTCAGGCTTTGTTTTCCCCAGCTCGCCGCATATGTCCATGCGCTATTGCTGATATTGTCATTGCCTAGCATTAACGTGGCGCCGGGATGTTTAACAACACCAATAGCGAAATTAGGAAAACTTTTGTTTAAGCGCGTGCGCGGATCTTGTGCCGTGTCACTATGAATGTTTTCGCTGGCAGTGAGCTTTAACTTTGTGTGGACTAAACGGCTACCGGCATTCACGGATAGCGTTGATGACAAATCAAAAATATTATTATTCACTGCCCATTTGTTGTACTTGATATTAAACGCAGAATAGAGATTACCGTTTTCAATAATGGCAGCATCACGACTTTTTACATTCGATACGAGTTCAACCTGTGTTCCGTTCCAAAACCCGTAACCGCCAGCGCCGAGTGATTTACCCACTTTGAGAACATCTTGTCCCCAATGTGCATCGTGGTGATATTTTTCATAATCTTCATGGCCAATGTTTTGCAAAACCATGTCATTAGTTTTTTTGCCAAAAATATCAAAACCATTACGCCAATCTAAATAAACACGATATCCCACTTTGTCAGATTCAATTCCTGGGCCTTCGTAACGAATAAAATAGGAGTGGTCGGTATATTGCGGTGGTGGAGTAAGTTGCTGTACATTTTTGAATGACGTAAAGTTTTCGTACACTTTACCATTCCACTGCCCACCCTCTTTGATAGAAATTTCAGCCTGAGTTTGCTTTTTGAGTTCGGGTATTTTTGTGCCTGCATCACTCACTATGGAAAAGCTACGTGCTTGTGCAGCAGTAAAATCGGTTGCGATTAATAATGTGTCCGGAACCTTGTCATTATCAGTATCAATTACTTGGCTAGGCAACACCTTGCCATTTTCTCGCGCAACGAGATACTTAATTTTTGCATCATTTAACGTTAAACCGAAATCATAAAGAGAAATATAAATTGGCTCTTGTTCGCGTGTAAAATTGCTAGGGTTGCTCACTTCTATAGTAGCGATGGGTTGGCTAGCAATAGGTTGGCTGGCAATAGGAGTTGTTGTGCTCTGTTTAGGTGTGGAGCAGGCGGTAAAACTCAATATTATTGCGCTGATGTATGTAGTAACAAAAAATTGGCGCGACAGCATCTGTTTCAAAACATTTCTACCTATTTATGATCAGTATTGGTTTAACTATTCGACAAATTTTATTGCGAGTTTCCAGAAAATATTTTTACTGTGTAAACAAATATAGGGACGCCGGTAGCCGACATCCCTACATTCATTGACGAGCAGAATTAAAATTTATAATTCACTCCTAGATTATATTGCCTTCCTGTTTTGTGATAATAAGAGAGGCGTTTTTCACTTTCGCTTCCAACCCATTGATCATCTGCTTCGTCAGTCAAGTTGAGCGCTTCAAGAGTGAATTTAAGACTGTCATTGAATTGATAGCCGAAAGACGCATCAACATTGGTCGTGCTATTTGTACCTTCCTCGTCATTGCCATCGCGGCCAATTGGAGTAGTTAAATAGCCGCTTCGTGTTGCGACAGAAACACGTCCACTGAATGCATCTTTTTCATAATAAATTGTTGCACTCGTTGTTTCGTCGGATAAGTTTATTAACGATTTGGTAGCTTGGACGGTACCATCTGCAGCTAGGTAGTCCAAATCAGACTTCACACGAGTGTAGGAACCAATAAATCCAAAATTACTCCAGAAGCTGGGTAAAAATGTAAAGGGTTGTTGGTAGCTCAACTCGTAACCTGTTAAATCGCCACCGGGACCATTTGCTGGAGATGCAAAATTCCATTGGATGTTTTCATTGCAGGCATCACCATAACCTAACGAAGAGCCGGTACAGGCATTTACGGCTGCTTCGACTGGCAAACCAAGATCTGTGTAAATTGGAGTTGATCTTAAAGTTTGAACATGACTAACGATTTCCTTTTTAAATAACGTCAACCCAACTAGCCCTTCATCTGAAAAGTACCACTCTGCACCAAGGTCATAACTTTTTGCTTTAGTTGGTTCCAGAAATGGGTTGGAGCCGGCAACATTTAAATTCGTTCCTGCAACGCTTACCGTAACAGCGGGGACAATTGCCCCAAGGCCTGCTCTAGAAATACCTTCAGAATAGCTCGCGCGAAACACAATATTTTCGACAGGCTCCACCTTCACATTTAATGCGGGTAAGGTATCTGAATAAGTATGATCAACCGTTATATAAGAGCGACTTGCGAGAGCGCCGTTTAACCAACCACTGGAAGACTGGTCCGTTTCAAATCGCCGAACACCGACATCACCGCTAATAGGCACTGTGCCTATTTCAAACTTAAAGTCTACCTGTGCGAAAAAACCGGTAGTTTTTTCTGACACTTCGTAAGTACTGCCGTAGTTTGGTACCAGAGCTAAATTAAATAAATCATAAGAGTCCATTACCAAGGAACGGTTAGCAATCAGCCAAGGTTTGTCGGCGCCTAAACCTGAATTATATTCAGTAATAAATTCAGGGTTGGATTGAATGTTAACGCCATTGGCTCCTTCAGAAACATAAGCAAATTGATCAGTGGTAAAGCTAAAGTCTTTACTATCTGCACCAACTTTTAATGTCACATTATCAATTAAATCGTATTCAAAACTTATGTCAGCAGCTTTACTTTCATTCAATGTTGATTGCGGGCGTTGACGAATACCAGCCGCTGCCCATGATGCTTTGGTATAAGCTCCGTCACCAAATGTGAATACTGGATTTTTGTAGTCACGATAATCATAAGTAAAACTTTGGTTATCCGCTTGCATCAACACGGTGTTCTGAATGGGATTGTCGTAATCGGACTTGGTTTTACCTATCATCGCTTTTAGGCGGAATTTATCGGTAATCCCTTGCTTCAAATTAATAGTGCCTTGCGAAAATTTTGTTGTCATTTCGTCATAGCGATTTTCTGAAAGCAAACGGATCCCATTCAAGTTTGCATAGATCAGGCTATTGCCTTCTATCGCATAATCCACCACATTTCCTGTGGTCACATTAGCGCCAGGATTTAACGATGCTTGTAAGAAAGTCTCTTGGCGATTGGCGTCGAAGTTGGCGTATAAGCCATCAACACTAATTTCTGTAGTGTCTGTAGGGCGGAATTGCAACGACAAGCTTGAGCCCAAACGTTCCATTTCGTGTTCGTAAGAATCATAGCGCGGGATACGTGGATGAAATGCGGTGTTAACTTCGTGACCAGCAGTTATCGCAGTACCTTGATATCGACTAAACCGGTTTGTAGCAGCGTTGCTCCAGCGAACTGAGCTTGCTCCCTCGTCCTGAACACTGCGCTTTGAATAGGATAATGAGAAAAGCGCTCCAACCATTCCATCTGCAAAAGTGTTGCTGATTAGGAAAGAAGCACTTGGGTCCGTTTTTTCAGAAAGATCGTTGTAGCCTAATTGTCCTGAAGTGGTGAATACGAAGCCATCGTAATCAAACGGTTGCGAAGCTTTTAAATCCACCGTCGCACCTAGGGAACCTTCCTGAATTTCTGCAGAGTTAGTTTTATGTACGGTTAAAGAACTGAATAAATCTGATGAGAATGTGTTGAAGTCAAAACCACGATTGCGGTTGTTGCCGCCAACGGCGTCAGTACCGCCAGTAGTGGAAATAGTTTCCATTCCATTCAAGCGAACGGTTGTGAATGTAGGACCTAGGCCGCGTACAGTTATGCCACGACCTTCACCGCCTGAGCGCTGTATTGCCACACCAGGGAGACGTTGCAATGATTCCGCCAAATTGTTGTCAGGAAATTCGGCGATGTCGGACGCAACAATGACATCTACTGTTCCTGAGGCGGCGCGTTTTTGATCAAGAGCTTTTGCCTGACTCGCTCTAAACCCACTTACTACTATCTCTTCAACCTCGTCATTGGCTGGTGAATTGTTTGCTGGTGAGTCTTGGGCTTGAACCGAGATTGGCAAGGCAACTGCCATGGCCAGTACTAATGGGTTAATCCTAAATGTTTGCATTGCTCTTCCTCGTTTATTGTTGATTAATCACAGGTGATGTGTAATTCCTAGGCTATTGGCGTTGCGACTTTTACTTTTAATAAAATTAAATATTATTTAGCGAAAAACATTCTCCCCGAATTGTCACATTTTCAGTTATAAAATCATGAGTATTTTTTATGACGCCGATACTCGCTGCTTGTATAAAATCTGCATTGATGATGTGTAATTGACTAATGGGCGATCGTTCGTAACCATTGATATTAAAAATCTGCTTCGCGTTTTCACAATGTAAATTACGAATTTCAATATTTCGTACTGTAGGTGTAAATGTGCCTGCATCGCCTTCTTCGTAAGCAAAATCAATGACTATGGCAGTTTCAACATCGCCAATTTTTATGTCTTTGAAATAAATATTTTCAATGGTGCCGCCGCGCACTGAATTCGTTTTGATGCGAATTCCACGTTCTAATTCAGGGCTGTCCATTTTGCAATTTTCGACAAAAATATTGTGCGCGCTACCAGAAATTTCACTGCCAATCACTACGCCGCCGTGACCATTGCGCATTTCGCAACCGCGAATCACAATATTTTCTGAGGGAATATTAATTCGGCGGCCATCAGCATTGCGGCCCGATTTAATAGCAATACAATCATCGCCAGTATCAAAAAAGCAATTTTCAATTACAACGTTTTTGCAAGACTCAGGATTGCAACCATCCGAGTTTGGGCCGAGGCTGACACAAGTTACTCCACGCACCGTTACGTTGTCACAGAGCACCGGATTAATTAGCCAGAAGGGCGAATGAGTAATAGTAAGATCAGCAATTAAAACGTTTTTGCAGCGATAAAACTGAATAAACGGCGGACGCAATTGTGCACCGTTCGCATAGATGCGTTCATTTACTGGCCGATTATTTTCGATATCTTCTACAAGTTGGGCGCGCGCTTTATCTTGATTGGCGATTCCATTTTTGCCCCATGTGGCCCCACCTTTCCATGGCCACCAATTACGCTCGTTGGCTTGTCCGTCGAGCGTACCCTTGCCAGTAATGGCAATATTTTCTTGTTCAAACGCGTAAATAAGTGGCGATAAACCCATTAATTCCATTCCTTCCCAGCGCGTAAACACTGCTGGCAAATAATTTTCCACTTTAGTACTAAATAGCAAAATGCAGCCATCATCCAAATGCAAATTTACATTAGATAAAAGATGGATGGGGCCCGTTAAAAACTGCCCTTTTGATACTCGTACACGCCCACCGCCGAGCTGGTGGCATTGGGCAATAGCAGCGGCAAAAGCTTGACTGTTGTCGCTGACCCCGTCGCCCTTTGCACCGAAGTCGGTTGCCAAAAATTCGCGATTAGGGAAGTGAGGAGCTTTTATTTCGCGATAAATTTTTGCGGCAACTAGCCAGGCTTGATTGGATATCCGCGCACGTTTTTGCGCCGCCGTAGCGCTGGTCACACAGCCACTCAACGCTGTACAACCAAGTAAGGCTGCACTACTGAATGCACTAATAAATCGGCGGCGATTGAATGGAGAAGTTCGTTTATTCAAAGCGTGTGCTCTATATTATTTTATTTTTGATTGGATATTTCAGCCTAAAATGTCGTGATCTATGGTGCTTTTTTATGGTTTCAAAGATAAGATGACGCACTATAATCTTTTTTGCCACTAAAAAAAACTGCATATATAAAAAATACGATGATAATGAGTTTCTGGTTAAATGCAAGCCTCGGCACCGCGTTTTAACGGATAAGTAGCTTAAATTTGATTAAAGTTGCTTATATTTGAAAGTTGGTAAGAATATTGCTGTCAGCCTGTAATCTGCATCTAACTTTTATAGGTAGGTGATGATGGTAATATTCTTCAGTTGTATGAGTTGGATAACCTAGGTATTTGTAAGGTATCGCCACCTGCTGGAACTCATCTTATTACTCCGTCGCCGGGTATTAAGGTCGGTGTTTTATATTAACTGCGGTGGTGTTATTGATGGTGAGCAAAATCTTTAATCAATGCGGTGAAAAAATATTTCAGGAAATATCAAATTTGCTTCGGGTGAAGTTACCAAAAGCGAATTACTTGGTTAAGGCGACAATTAATTTATGCCGTGGAAGATAGGGGCGGTAATTTAATTTTTTTTGCATTGTGTGCCGGCCATTAAGCGCCAAGTTCTTTTTCAAAAACTGATTTATCAATGATGGCACCGCGATAGCGGATAATAATACCTGCGCAGCGTATGCCTTGTTTTGCAGCATCTTCTGCTGATGCATTTTGTAAACGCGCTGCTAAATAACCTGCGTTAAAGGTATCGCCCGCGCCAGTAGTATCTATAACATTTGCAACTGATGGCACCGGAATGTGAATTTGTGAGTTGGCTGTAATGATCACTGCATCTTCCGCACCGCGTTTTAAAATTAATTCACGGAGTGAGCAATTTGCATAGCGTGTCTTGCAGCCTTCAATCGTATCGTCGCCCCACAATAATAATTCGTCATCTAATGTAAGTAGTGCAATGTCAGTGTGCTGCATAATTTCAAACATTGCTTGCTGTGCTTCTTGTTTGTCGCGCCATAAACGCGGGCGATAGTTGCTGTCGAACGCAATAGTTACACCTATTGCACGTAGCTTATTCAAAATGTTTATTAAGTGCTTGCGTGATTGCTCTCCGATAATTGCTAAGGTAATACCGCTTAGATAAATGCAGTCGCATAGTTTTAGTTTTTGAAACAGATTTTCGCTAACTTCATTCGTAGCAAATAAATCGCGAGCAGGTGCCTCTTTGCGCCAGTAAAAAAATTCGCGCTCGCCGTTTAGGGTATTACGAATAATATATAAACCTGGAGATCTACCAGCTAATATTTGAATCATGCTAGTGCCAATTTTTTCTTTGGTCATACGTTGCATAATTTCTTGTGAATAGGGGTCATCACCTAAATTAGTAACATAGTCAGTTTGAAGGCCAAGGCGCGACATATAAACCGACGTATTGTAAGTGTCGCCAGCAAATGAAAGCGCCATAATTTCACTATTACTAGCAGAATTATTACTATCAGGCGACTTGGTAGGAAACGGAGCAAGCTCCACCATAACTTCACCAATTGCTGCGATGTGTACCATGTTGTTGTCCGTTGTTGTCTAGTATAAATAAAGAGTTGGCTAGTGTGAGGAATTATTTTTTAAAAGAAAAATAAAATTCTGCTCAAGTAGTATTTAAAATATAACATTCATAAAAATTAATGCCTAGAAGTATTTTTTAAATAAATTTAACATCGATAAACATTTTGGAATTAATTATGAATAGATTGAATCAGGCGAAATTGGCTGTAATGCCTAAAGATATTTCAGTGCCGCAGTATGATCGCCGCAATCTGAACGCGGGAATAATTCACTTAGGTATAGGTGCATTTCATCGTGCACACCAAGCGTTTTATACTGAAGCGGTATTAAATAAATGTGGTGGCGATTGGGGAATTATTGGTTGTAGCTTGCGCTCGCCTGGCGTGCGTGATCAATTGGCGCCACAGGATGGATTATATACATTAGTGGAGCGCTCGGGTGATGGTGAAAAATGTCAAATAATAGGAGCTGTGACTCAAACCCTAGTGGCCCCTGAAAATCCTGGTGCTTTAGTAAATATTATGGCGCAATCTAATATTAAAATTATTTCACTGACAATAACTGAAAAAGGATATTGCCATGATCCGGCTACAGGTGATTTGAATATTGCTCACCCCGATATTCAACACGATTTACAAAATATTGAAAATCCGAAATCTGCTATTGGTTTTATTGTCGCTGCGTTGCAGCAGCGTTATAACCGTAACATCAGAAGCTTTACGGTATTGAGCTGCGACAATTTACCTAATAATGGTGAAGTTTTAGCAAAAGTAATTACGCAATTTTCTGAAAAAATTTCAGTAAATCTAGCGAAGTGGATTCAGGAAAATACTTGCTTTCCGTCGACTATGATTGACCGTATAGTACCTGCAACCACGGATGAAGATCGGCGTGATATTGAAAAGCGGTTAGGTGTGCGTGATGAAGGTGTGGTGGTTACTGAACCATTTACGCAATGGGTTATAGAAGATAATTTTTCCGATAGTCGCCCGGAGTGGGAACAAGTTGGCGCTTTGTTAGTTGCTGATGTACGTGTATTCGAAAAAATTAAATTGCGTTTATTGAATGGAGCACATTCAATTATGGCGTATGCAGGATACTTATCAGGTTTCAATTATATTAGTGAAGTTATGAACGAGCCTGCGTTTGTTAGTATGATAAAAATGTACATGGCACGTGAAGCGGGCGAGACCTTAACTGCGCCACAAAACTTTGATATCGAGTCTTACAAACAACAATTACAAGATCGATTTTCTAATAAAGCATTGAAGCACCGTACCTGGCAAATCGCGATGGATGGCACGCAAAAATTACCACAGCGGTTACTCGAAAGTTTACGAATACAATTACGCGGCGAAGGCCATATCGACATTATTTGTTTAGGTGTGGCTGCGTGGATTCGTTATGTTTCTGGAGCAGATGAAAATAACAATGACATAGAGGTGTCTGATCCAATGTCCGTGGAATTACGAATTTTGTGCAATGAAAATAAAGGTAACCCGGAAGCTTTAGTGCGTGCGGTTGTCAATTTACAACAAGTGTTTGGTCAAGATCTTGCAAAAGAAGAACGTTTTATTATTGCCACTACTAACTGGTTAGAGAAATTTTATGCGCAGGGTGTCTTAGCAACGGTGAAAGCTTCGTTCGCATCCTAGTTGGTATGAGGTCTTAAGGGTGGAATGTGCGCTACTGCGCTGGTCGAGATTTGGTGTTAGGAATAAATAAAAATAAGTGATGTATATGGTGGGCCCAGCTGGACTTGAACCAGCGACCTGCCGATTATGAGTCGGATGCTCTAACCAACTGAGCTATAGGCCCGTTTAATGCGGGAGCAAAGCCGGTAAGCTTTGCGAGCTGCGCATTATAGAGACTTGTTTTGGGTGTGGCTATAGCTTGTAACTTGTTGATGCTTATAAAAAAATAAAGCCCGCAATTGCGGGCTTTATTTTGTCGATTAATTGTTCAATTAATCTCTTTGATACATCTACTTATCAGCTACTAATCATCGAGGAAACTGCGCAAATGATCTGAGCGCGATGGATGACGTAATTTACGTAGTGCCTTGGCTTCAATTTGACGAATACGCTCGCGCGTCACATCAAATTGCTTTCCTACTTCTTCAAGAGTGTGGTCGGTGTTCATATCGATTCCGAAGCGCATGCGCAACACTTTGGCTTCTCGGGCCGTGAGGCCGGCGAGCACTTCGCGGGTGGCTTCCATTAGGCCTTCAGCGGTGGCTGAATCCACTGGCGAAACAATAGTGTTATCTTCAATAAAATCGCCTAAATGCGAATCTTCATCGTCGCCGATGGGCGTTTCCATGGAGATAGGTTCTTTGGCAATTTTTAGCACTTTTCGGACTTTGTCTTCGGGCATATCCATGCGCAAACCTAGCTCTTCCGGTGTTGGTTCGCGCCCCATTTCTTGCAACATTTGTCGTGATACGCGATTGAGCTTGTTGATAGTTTCAATCATGTGCACGGGGATACGAATGGTACGTGCCTGGTCGGCAATCGAACGTGTAATAGCTTGGCGAATCCACCAGGTAGCATAAGTAGAAAATTTGTAACCGCGACGGTATTCAAATTTATCCACTGCTTTCATCAGACCAATGTTGCCTTCTTGAATTAAATCGAGAAATTGCAGGCCGCGGTTTGTGTATTTCTTTGCAATAGAAATTACGAGACGAAGGTTGGCTTCTACCATTTCTTTCTTGGCGCGACGCGCACGCGCTTCGCCAATTGACATGCGGCGGTTAATGTCTTTAATGCTGGTGAGGCTTAAGCCGCTATCGCCTTCAATTTGAATCAGTTGTTGCTGGCCAAGCAAAACTTCTGGGATAACACTTCTCAATTTCTCGGCGTTTTCGGCATTGGTTTTGATTAAATCAGGTAACCAATCCTCGTTGATTTCGTTGCCCGGAAATTCTTTGATAAAGGTTTTGCGTTGCATCAGAGCCTTGCGCGTACACAAGTCCATAATAATGCGTTCTTGTTTGCGCACGTTTTCAAGCGTTTCGCGGGCAAGTTTATAAATAGGTTCAAATTGACGTACGGGCAATTTAAAGTATTTAAATAATTCGCCGAGTTCAAACAATTCTTTTTCAGCTTGCTTACTGCCATAACCGTATTTTGCTAGGGCTTTGTTGGATTTTTCGTGTTGTTTTTGCAAGTCCTCAAAACGCACGCGAGCTTCTTCCGGATCTACCCCGGAGACTACTTCGTCTTCCTCTTCGCTAGGTGATTCATCGTCATCGTCACCGACTTTAGTTTCGGCAACAACAATGACCTCTTCTATTTCTTCAAGCACAACAGGTGGAAGTGCTTCGACAGGGTTTAGCCAGCCGATAACTACATCTGCCAAGCGTCGCTCTTCTTTAGCAACCAGAGCATATTCGTCAATAATTTTTTGAACGGTACCTGGCCAATAGGCGAGGGCATGCATAAGTTCGCGTATCCCTTCTTCTATGCGTTTGGCAATAACAATTTCGCCTTCGCGGGTAAGTAGCTCGACCGTGCCCATTTCGCGCATGTACATGCGCACTGGGTCGGTGGTGCGCCCAGCTTCGGTTTCTACTGCCGCCAACGCGGCGGCGGCTTCAGCGGCAGCGATTTCGTCGGCACCAGTGTCGCCATCGGCCATTAGTGTGTCGGCATCGGGTGCGGTTTCATAAACGCGAATCCCCATGTCGTTAATCATCTGAATGATATCTTCTACCTGATCGGGGTCAGAAATATCTTCAGGTAAATGGTCGTTTACTTCAGCATAAGTGAGATAGCCCTGCTCTTTACCGCGGGCGATTAGCTCTTTGATGCGTGAATGTTTTTGTTGAGCGTCATCAGACATTAATTGAACCTGTCAAGCGTGAGTGAGTGAAATGCAAAGCGCGGGATTATAACGTAAGTGTCATATTTTATTCTAGGTTGGAGCCGCCTTGTGACCAGAAGCTGCGCAAATAAATGGCGGATTGGAGAGTTTGTGGCGCTATGGAGATGATTTATCATCCTGTATAGGTGAATTGTTGATCATAGCTTCGAGTACCAATTGATCTCGCTCGGTTTTACTGAGTTGAGTAAAGTCGATTTTTTTCAGTTTTGCCAAGGCTTGTGAACTTTTTTTTGTGTTTTGTTGGCGGCGTAAGGTTTCCATGCAATCGCTAAATGCGGCCCCGGCGTCGTAATCCGCTTTTGCGGGCTTGTCATCGCGCGTTAGGCTCAATGCATTAGTGGCTTGCAGTAAATCACTGCCTGCAATTTTGGCGAGACGCTCAGTTTCATCGCTACCATAAATACCCCGCCAATAACCGATTAAATGGGATAAATTATAATGTGGACGCTCATGCAATACTTTTAACAGGCGGCCAAGCATTTGTAGGAATATGTCGACTTCTTCGTGTTCTGGTTCATGAAGCCAGAAGTCGTGATTTGGCTCCAGCGTCGCAAAATTTGGATTGCTGAGCAGCAGTGCAAGTGCTTTCTGCGCTGGTGGCATGAGGTACCGGCTGATAGGCGTCGCTTGTAAATCTGGCTGATGGGGCTGCGAATGAGCGGGGCGACCGCTGTAATATTCGTCATAATTGGGGGGCGGTGCATCTTGGTCATAAAAGGCGGAAGCGCTTATATCATCAACGAAATGATTTGTTGTTGATTCGTTTGGCTGAGCTTCCCTGAATATTTCCGGTGTGGTCGTTTCCTCTTTTTTCGGTTTTGATGTTTTGGGTGACTGAATAGGGGGTTCTACAAAGCTAATCGGTTCGCTCACTAAATCCTGCAAAATGCTGCGGCTCAGGCCGGTTCGGGTGGCGAGGTTTTCAAACATCAGTTCCCGGAATACACTTTTTGGCAGCTTTTCAAGCAATGGCGCGGCGCGTTTACTAAAAGTGGCGCGGCCTTCCATGGTGCGAATATTTAAACCTTCGGCAACTGCATCAAATAAAAAATCTTCCAGTGGTACAGCTAGGTCAATCATGCGCTCAAATTTTTCAGGGCCAATCTGGCGTACAAGCGTGTCCGGGTCTTCTCCTTCGGGCAAAAACAAAAACTTTACTGTGCGGCCGTCAGCCATGGTTGTCAGCGACGCTTCTAAAGCGCGATGGGCGGCACCGCGCCCGGCTTTGTCGCCATCAAAACAAAATACGATTTCATGGGTGTATTTGAATGCACGGATTAGGTGGTCTTCGCTGCAGGCGGTTCCCAGTGTGGCCACACTATAACGGATGCCGAATTGGGCCAGACTTACTACGTCCATGTAGCCCTCAACGACTAATAGGCGCGGTAATTCACGGTAAGCCAGACGCGCTTCAAACAGCCCGTAGAGCTCTTGGCCTTTATGAAATATGGACGTTTCCGGCGAGTTAAGATACTTGGGTTTATCATCGCCGAGAACACGGCCGCCAAAACCAATCACACGGCCACGGGTGTCGCGGATGGGAAACATAATGCGGTGGCGGAAGCGATCGTAGAGTTTTTTCTCTTCAGCGTGATGAACGAGCATCCCGCCTTCAATAAGCAAGTGTTTTTCTTCATCGTTAGTGGCTAGGCTTTTGAGGAGATTGTCCCAACCGGGTGGAGCGAAACCTACGCCGTAATCTTTAGCGGTTTTACCGTCTAGCCCACGACCTTTCAAATAGTTGACCGCCATGTGTTTGCTTGGGTGTTGGCGCAATTGGGTTTGATAAAAGTCGTCGGCTTTTTCAAGCAGGCTGTAAATGCTTTTCTTTTCTTCTTCGCGTTTTACTTGCGCTTCAGTTTGCACCTCGCGCGGCACATCCAGCCCCACAGAGCGGGCTAGTTGCTCTATGGCTTCTGGATAGCTGAGGCGTTCGTAATCCATGATAAAACCGAGGGCATTACCGCTCGCGCCACAGCCAAAGCAGTAGAAAAACTGTTTTTCTGGACTTACGGTAAAGGAGGGTGTTTTTTCATCGTGGAAGGGGCAGCAGGCACTGTAGTTTTTGCCGGTTTTGCGAAGCTTAACTCGGCTATCGACCACTTCGACAATGTCGAGACGGTCGAGCATGTTATCAATAAAACTTTGGGGGATAAGGCCGGCCATAGAAGAGTTGCCAGTGCGCAGATGAAATAGTGAGCTTGCTAGTATCTCGCAATGGGCTTTGAGTGGCTAGCCGCCAAGCTTGGCTTTTAGCAGTTTACTCACTTCACCTAAATCCGCACGGCCTTGCACTTGTGGTTTGATAAGCGCCATGGCTTTACCCATGTCGCGCATTTCGGTTACTGCAGCCTGAGTAATGGCTTGAGAAACAATGGTGTCAATCTCGGCTGCGCTAAGGGCAGCTGGTAAATAAACCTGAATTTCAGTAATTTCGTAAGCTTCCTGCGCGGCAAGATCGTTGCGCTCGGCGGCAGTGAATTGAGTGAAGGAGTCGCGGCGTTGCTTGATCATTTTATCTAGCACGATTAGTGCCCGGGCGTCGTCAACTTCAATACGCTCGTCAACTTCAATACGTTTGAATTCAGACATAATCAGGCGCAAAACAGCAACGCGCGTCTTCTCGTGAGCGCGCATTGCTGTTTTCAAATCATCATTTATGCGGGTTTTAAGCGTACTCATGCTTCATCCTAAGTTAATTTGACTAAGTTAAGTTGAAACACAGGCTCGCGAATTTTGCTATCGCTAGCAAATTCAGCAAGTGCAGACAGTAAACCGAAAATATATACAGTAAACCTCAGCACAACCAGGCAATAATTAATTCAGCGGCTAACGCTGGAAATCAATATAGACGAGTAAACTTTTTAGATTCGCGTTGAACCTTTTTAGCATGACGCTTAACTGCTGCTGCTGCGTCACGTTTACGAATAGTGGTTGGTTTTTCGTAGCATTCACGTGCGCGCACGTCAGCCAAGATACCTGCTTTTTCACAAGCACGTTTAAAACGACGTAAAGCTACGTCAAAGGGTTCATTTTCTTTAAGTTTTACTGAAGGCATGTTGTGACCTTTGTTCTGTTGAAATGCTGTCGATAAATGATGTCTTGAGAATGCGCGTCTTGCGTTAGCGATGAAGCATCCAAGGGGTGCGGATTCTATACGTTTCTCATTTTGCCTGCAACCTCGGAACTCCAGATTCTTAGGTCGAAAGGGTGTTATGTTAAGTCACTGTTTTAGGTAAGCAGCTGTAGCTGGCCCTCCTTAGCAACAGGCTTTATGATAGCCGCCCTATAATGTGTGAGCACGCGCTATGCGAATTTTAGGTTTAGAAACCTCCTGCGATGAAACCGGTGTTGCAGTTTATGACAGCGAACAGGGTTTGCTTGCCCATACCTTATATAGTCAAATTGAACTGCATGCCGAATATGGCGGCGTAGTGCCCGAATTAGCATCCCGCGATCATGTGCGCAAAATCCTTCCACTGATCAATCAAGTTTTAGCGGAAAGCCATTCCGGCGCAAAAGATATTCATGGCATTGCTTACACGTCTGGCCCTGGCCTCATTGGTGCATTAATGGCAGGTGCATCCATGGGGCGCTCACTCGCTTATGCCTGGGGTGTTCCGGCGATAGGGGTCCATCATATGGAAGGGCATCTATTAGCACCCATGCTTGAGGCGAATTCACCGCCATTTCCATTTGTTGCGCTGCTAGTGTCAGGCGGGCATACACAATTAGTGAAAGTTGATGCCATTGGTGTTTACGAATTGCTTGGGGAGTCGTTGGATGACGCGGCAGGTGAAGCCTTCGATAAGGCTGCCAAAATGCTCGACCTGGATTATCCGGGTGGACCTCAAATTGCAAAACTTGCCGAGTCTGGCGTTGCTGGCCGATTTGTTTTTCCGCGCCCCATGGTTGATCGCCCTGGTTTGGATTTTAGTTTTAGTGGATTAAAAACATTTACGCTTACTACCGTTGCAGCGCACAAGCAGCCAAATGGTTTGCCTGATGACCAAACATGTGCCGATATCGCCTGTGCTTTTCAAATTGCTGTAGTCGAAACGCTGGTTATTAAATGCAAACGCGCACTTGAGCAAACGGGTTTAAATACGCTTGTTATCGCAGGTGGCGTTTCGGCCAACAAAAAATTGCGTGCTGATTTAGAAGTTGCACTTGCGAAAATCAATGCAAAAGTATTTTACGCACGTCATGAGTTTTGCACCGATAACGGCGCCATGATTGCTTATGCAGGTTGTCAGCGTTTATTAGCAGGGCAGCATGAGTCCCTCGCGGTAAATGTAAAGGCGCGTTGGCCATTAAATACTCTTCCACCACTTTAAGAAATAATTTTTATGGATATTGTTTACATCCGTGATTTACGTATTGATACCATCATTGGTATTTACGATTGGGAGCGTCAGGTAAAACAAACCGTCAGCCTTGACATAGAAATGGCAACGGATATTCGCCAGGCCGCCGCAACTGACGATATTCAATTCGCACTGAATTACAAAGCAGTTTCTAAACGGTTAATTGCCTATGTAGAAAATCGTAATGCGTTATTAGTCGAAACACTCGCCGAAGAAATTACGCAATTAATTCGTGAAGAATTTAACGTGCCGTGGCTGCGCTTGCGTGTAAGCAAGCCTGGCGCTGTACGCGGTGCACGCGATGTTGGTTTGGTAATTGAGCGCGGCCAGAAAACTGATAAAGGGCAGCTTAAATGACGGCGATTTATTTAAGTTTAGGTAGCAATATTAATCGCCATAAATATATAACTGCTGCATTGGATGCGTTAGAAAAATTGCTAGGAAATTTAATTATTTCTTCCGTGTACGAAAGTAAACCGGTTGGCTTTAATGGCAGTAACTTTTTTAATTTAGTCGTGGGTGCGAAAACTGAATTAACGCTTGCGGATTTATCGGAAAAGCTTAAAGAAATTGAAGATGCAAATGGCCGTGTGCGTACTGGCCCGAAGTTTTCACCGCGCACCTTGGATATAGATATTCTCACTTATAGTGATTTTGTGGGGGCGGACGAGGGGGTTGAGTTGCCGCGCGCTGAAATCATCTCAAATGCATTTGTATTATTGCCTCTTGCAGAAATAGCACCTCACGAATCTCATCCGCAATTGCATGAAACATACTCTCAGCTATGGATGGCATATGATAAAAGCTCGCAGACATTGTGGCCGATAGATTTTGTGTGGAATGGTAGAAGGATTTCCTCGGCACAATAGATTTTTTCACTAACACTTTGATAAGTTTTTTAGATATTCAACACGTACTCCAGCCGTTACTAATGAGCTCGTAGTAAAGAATACTGTTCAATTCAAAACACGCCGTGAATATATCCCTATAGGCTCTAATCGGCATCCATGCCTCATAAGGTTTTGAATCAAACAGTATTCTTTCTTTGTGCCCCGTTAGTAAGTGGGAAGTTGCGAAAAATAACTTAAATGGTTAAATTTCTACCGCCATCAACAGTAATAATTTGGCCGTTAATATAAGGTGCATCTTGTATTAAAAATAAAATCGTTTTTGCAATATCCGCAGTCTCCCCTATTTTTTGAAGCGGAATTTTTTTGAGAAGATTTTCTTTGTCTTCCCATGACGATGTCCCAAAATCTACTTGACTGAAATTTATCTGATCTAATTTCTCAGGCCAGAGAATGGCGCCAGGCGCAATGCCATTTACTCGCACATGTGGTGCAAGCTCAAGAGCCAGGGTTTTAGTAAGCATTATATTTGCGGCTTTGGCAATAGAATAAATGCTGTGTTGTTTGAGGGGTTTGTCGGCGTATATATCGGCTATATTAATAATACAACCGCTATTTTTAGCAAGCTCGGTTGCCAGTGTTTGCGCGAGAAAAAAAGGTGCTTTCACATTGCTACCCATTAAATCTTCCCACTCGGCTTCACTCGCTTCGCCAATTGTTGTAGGGTAAAAACTGGACGCATTATTAATTAATACATTAATTTTCCCCCAATTTGTGATGGCTTTTTGTGTAAGTATTTTTATAGTTTTGATGCTTGTTAAATCACCCTGAAAAGAAATAGCAGATTTTTCACGAATATCGTTAAGTGAATTTTCAAGTTGTTCAGCTTCAATTTTTGAATTTCGATAGTGAATAATAATATTGAAATTATGCCCATGTAAGTAGCGCGCCACGTCAGCGCCAATGCGTTTTGCACCACCGGTAATTAAAACAACGGGATTATTTAGGTGTGGTAAGTTAGTCATGGGTATAATTTTTTTTATATTGCGTTAATTTTTCCAGCCGTAAGCGATTTATTTCATCGCCAAATTCTTTGCCTGTAAGAGAGTTGTTAATATCGCCTGGATCAATGTTCTGGCAAGCAGTTAGTGCCTGGCGAAAATAATTAGCTTGCGGATAGTTTCGCTCTTCAAATCCTGTGCGTCCTCTCGCATCTGCTTCGCAACACAGTAGAAGTTGTTCGAAGCGTTCTGGCCGGCGAAATGCATCTGTCATTTGCAGTGTTTTTAAAACTGTTTCGGGTTTTAACTCTAATGCGCGGTGGCAGTGGGTGTGCCATTGCGCCACAATTAATGCTAACTCTTTGTAATCTTTTGGTGCTGCTATGCGCTCGCACAATTGTTTTACTAAAGGTAGGCTACGTTCTTCGTGGGCTATGTGGCGGGGCCATTCTACTTTGGGAGTAGAGCCTTTGCCTAAGTCGTGCGTTAATGTTGCAAAACGTACGCAACAATCATCGGTTTTTTTTACGGCCTGTTGTAAACTCATTAATGTATGAATCCCCGTATCAATTTCGGGGTGATGAATTTCTGTTTGCGGCACGCCAAACAGTGCATCTATTTCTGGTAGTAATCGCGCAAGTGCGCCGCAGTCACGTAAACATTGAATAAAAATTCCAGGTGATTTTTCGGTGAGGGCTCGCTGCATTTCTTTCCATACGCGCTCTGACACTAAATGATCTACTTCGCCATTATTCACCATATCGCGCATAAGATTATTTGTTTCTAGGGCGATGTGAAAACCTAAGTGATGATAACGTGCCGCAAAACGCGCAATGCGTAAAATGCGTACCGGGTCTTCCATAAATGCATTGGACACATGTCGCAAAATTTTATTTTTAATATCGGCTTGTCCGCCATAGGGGTCAATAATATTGCCTGCTTCATCTTCTGCTATGGCGTTGATAGTGAGATCGCGTCGCACTAAATCGTCTTCTAGGGTCACTTCTTCGCCGCAATAAAAACTGAATCCGTTATAGCCACGCCCTGTTTTACGTTCGGTGCGTGCCAGTGCGTATTCTTCTTTAGTCTGTGGATGTAAAAATACGGGGAAATCTTTGCCGACCGCTATAAAACCCTGCTCCTGCATGATTTTAGGGCTGGAACCCACTACTACCCAATCTTTTTCAGCGAAAGGGTAGCCGAGTAATTTATCGCGAACTGCACCACCAACAAGATATGTTTTCATAAGATATTAGGTCGTATTCATTAAGCAACGAGTATAGGGCATTGTTAATTATAAAAAAATAATCAAATTTTGGGTTGTTTGTTGTTATAGATTCATTTACAGTTTGTTGACTTAGGCATTAATGTAATTTACTTATTTCGAAATAATTATTATGTATCAATCCCAAACTAGTTTTGCAAAATATATGCGCGCACTGCGACCCATTTGGGCCGGTGTCTGCGCATTATTTTGCGGAATTTGGGATTAAATGAGGTAATTCTCTTTTTAAAAACAAAGGCCGCAGCATAAAAACTGCGGCCTTTTTGTTTGTACTAAAAAAATTGCCGCGATTTTTGTCTTGTGACCTTATCTAGCTGCTAATTAAAAGCAGTTAACAACAAGGAGCAGGCGCATGGCAATTTTATTAGCATATTTTTCTGTGGTTCTCATTTGGGCAACCACTCCTCTGGCCATTCAGTGGAGCAGCGATAGCCTTAGCTTTATCGCGGCTGCATCACTACGTATGGCATTGGCGTTGGCAGTTGGGTTGCTAATTAATACTCTGCTGCGCCGCAAATTATTTACGCAACCCAATGTGTGGCGTACTTATGCTGCTGGTGCTATAGGAATTTTTCCCAATATGCCGGTGGTGTATTGGTCTGCACAATTTATTCCTTCTGGTTTGGTCGCTGTTATTTTTTCGATGTCGCCATTCGTTACTGGATTAATGACAATGATTTTGCTGAAGCAAAATCCTTTTAATGCGCGTCGTTTATGTGCGTTATTGTTAGCGCTGGGTGGCTTGGTAATCATTTTCCATCATCAATTTCACCTAGGTGTTGATGCCGTGTATGGCATTGTGGGCATTTTGCTTTCCTGTTTTTTATTTAGTTTCAGTAGTGTTTTGGTTAAAAAAGTAAATGTGGAGACTCAAGCTTTTGATCAGACATTAGGTTCGCTGTTATTTTCATTACCTGGGTTGTTAGTAACGTGGTGGTTATTGGATGGCCAAATACCTTCGCTGTTATCTACAAAATCCTGGGCGGCAATTAGTTATTTGGCGATTTTGGGCTCATTGCTTGGCATCACTTTGTTTTTTTATGTGCTTGCTAAC
The DNA here is from genome assembly GCA_031425935.1 of Gammaproteobacteria bacterium. Classification (GTDB taxonomy): domain Bacteria; phylum Pseudomonadota; class Gammaproteobacteria; order Pseudomonadales; family Cellvibrionaceae; genus Cellvibrio. Next base: position 26,968 of record JANPKH010000447.1, read on the forward strand.
ATGGCCGCAACGTCGGTATCGATGATTACATTAATGACGCCTATTTTGGCGCTGTTATTGGGCGCATGGTTGGCGGATGAGTCGTTGAGTTGGCAGTTATGGATAGGCGTGGGTACGGTGGTAATAGCGTTACTAATATACCTAGATTTTTCGTTGAGGACGTTTTTATTAAAAGCGTTACTTCGGTCAAATTGGAATACAGATAGTCTTCAAGGATTAAAAAATGATTTTCATAAGTTTAAATGAGCTCAAATGGTGCGTAAGCACAAATTAATATACAATTTTGTGCATTGTTATGGTGCTGTGCTCTGTATGTTAATTAGTATGCAAGATGGTATTTAACTTTTAACTTTTTGAAAATCAAGGAAAAAATAAAGTTGGCTTAGTACCTGCAAAGTTACTGATAAGTCGATCAAGCTTGAGTCGACTGCTGTAATCCTAAAATAGAAAATATACCTAGAGGAAACACTAATGAAGAAGATGAAACAAAATTTAGTTACTAGTGCTGCACTTTTAACTGCTATTGCTGGATTCACCGCTCCGTCTGCGTACGCAGAGCCTGTTGTTGCTGCTAGCGTTGGTGCGTCAAACATGTATTACTGGCGTGGCTTTGATTTGGAAGGTGGAGCAGCCTTAGTTGGTGATATCAACGTAAGTTCTAATGGTTTTATTGGCGGATTGTGGACATCTTCAGGTGACGGGACTTTAGGCACTGAGTATGATATTTACGTTGGTTATTCAGGCGCAGCTGGAGATTTTACTTTTGGGGTTAGCTTGGTATCTTATAACTATGCTAACACTGTAGGCACTTATGATCATGATGGCGATGATGGTACTGCCGACGTGTCTTGGGAGCCTGTTAATCCGGGTGATTATGTAGAAGTTGTTCCATTTGTTGGATTTGGCCCTTTCAAAGTTACTTATTATGATGCAATTGCTGCTGAGCACGATTTTTTCTCGGAAGATTATAGTTACGCAACTGCTGAGCTAAATTTTGAAAAATTTGGTTTGAAGTTTGGTCAGCATTTTAATGATGGTGACGCTGGTGTATCCCACTTGGATGCTACCTACAAATACAACAGTAAATTGAGCTTTACTGTAGGCCAAGTTATTGATGACGTTGACGGTACCGCTCCAAATGAAACTAATTTTGTAGTTAGTTTATCTTTACCAATCGAATAATTTCCTTTGGCGCAATCAATAACAAAAAAGCAAGCTTCGGCTTGCTTTTTTGTTTCTTCGAGTAGTGATTTTGGCGCCTCACTGGCAAAACATTCTCTATGGTTGTAATTTAAGATTCCTAAATTATCGGTATACTGCGCACTTTAGTGGCTTTTAATTGTTATTAGGAATCTTTGCGTATGTCATTGCCGTCATCTCGTTCACTCATTTTGGTCACCGGTGGCGCTGGTTTTATCGGCAGTCATGTCTGTGTTGAATTAATAAATAGCGGCTATTTGCCTGTAGTTGTTGATAATTTATGCAACAGTAGTGCTGAATCACTTAAGCGCGTTGCGCAAATTACTGGTGTTACACCGGTATTTTATCAAGTAGATGTCAATGACAAAGATGCTTTGCGTAAGGTTTTTGCGGCGCATTCATTTGAGGCTGTCATGCATTTTGCCGGGCTTAAGGCGGTAGGGGAGTCAAACGAGATTCCCATGAAGTATTATCGTTTTAATGTGGCGGGAACTTTATCTCTTACAGAGGTGATGGAAGAATTTAAAATTTGGAGGCTAATTTTTAGTTCATCGGCAACTGTCTATGGGGACCCTGTGAGCGTGCCTATTGATGAAAGTTTTCCAACATCTACGACAAATCCTTATGGTCGTAGTAAATTGATAGTTGAAGGCATTTTGAGTGATATTGCCAACTCAACCAATAGCCAGTGGAATATTAGTTTACTGCGGTACTTTAATCCTGTGGGTGCACATGAAAGTGGCTTGATTGGCGAAGATCCGGCAGGTATTCCTAATAATTTATTGCCTTATATTGCGCAAGTAGCTATTGGAAAATTGCAGCAACTTAGTGTTTATGGCAATGATTACGACACGGTTGATGGAACAGGTGTGCGCGATTACATTCATGTGGTGGATTTAGCGCTTGGTCACGTCGCAGCATTGCAAAGTTTAAGTAAAACTGGGGTTGGTTGTAGAGCTTACAATCTCGGTACAGGGTGTGGCTACTCAGTACTACAAATGGTAAATGCATTTGAAAAAGCAAGTGGCCGCAAGGTGCCCTATAAAATTTCGGATCGTCGCCCGGGCGATATTGCCAGCTGTTATTCCAATGCTCAGAAAGCAAAAGCAGAATTGAGTTGGGAGTCGAAATTTGATTTAGAGCGTATGATGCAAGATGCATGGCGCTGGCAAGAAAAAAATCCGAATGGATATAATGTGTAAATCTCCGCAATTAAAAAAGCCGATCATTTAAGAGATCGGCTTTTTTAATTGCGGGGATTAATAATTTTTACACTAAATCTTTATCCGTTGCAAAAGAAAGTGCGAATGATTTTGGCCCAACGTTTATCGCGCCAGTCATACTCATCATTGATAGCATAGTTTTAATGTTGTGCTGCTTACAAAATTCCCGAAAATCAACCACAATCCATTCGTCTTTAATTTCTTCCAGTAATCCGCCGTAGCTCATGGCTATAACATCACTAGTTAAGCCCTGTTTGATTTGTTTGCGTACATGCTCAAATAATTTTTCCAATGCTCCCAAAAAGCCTTTACCCGTGCCGATTTTTTCGGTTGCGCCGCGATGCAGTTGTACAATAGGGCGAACATTTAACATGCCAGCCAATTTGAAGTTGATCCAGGAGATATTATTATCACCTTTACGTAAGTGGCGGCGATCGCGCATGTAAGACAAGTCGTTAGGAATTAAATAGCCGTAAACTTCATCGCGCATGGTATCGATGATGCGAATGGCTTTGCTCAGTGGCACATTTTCAATGTGAGTTTTTTTAACTAATTCATACACTAACAGTGCATGGCCAGTGAACATTGACATGCTGTCATATAAGCGAATTCTAAAAGGAATGCGGCCTTCAGTTTTTTCCATTTCGCGAAATTTAGGTTCATTAATTAACGCGGCTTCCGACACACGCTTATAAACTTCACTTTTTTTACTATTGATAGTGATTACTTGTACTAAGTCGTATTTGGGTAGTAATCGTTCTTTTAATATATGCGTCATGTCATTTACTGAAAGCGGGTCGGACTGCGCTAAACCAAATTGTGCTTTGGAATGGTTCTTATAAAAATTTAGCATTGTTTGTGGGTCGCGATAATCCATAGCTTGTCCGCCGTCATAATTAATATAAATCGGCAGAACTTCAATATTATGTTGTTGGATAAATTTTGCGGGTAAATCGCAGGTTGAATCTACGGCAATGCACGTTCTTGATGACATGATTTTGGCTCCGTTATAAAGGTCTCAGGGACAATCTTGGATGAGGGTATTTTCATATTTTTTAACGAGCTGCTATTGATGCCATTATTCGCTTCAAATTACATAATCAATAGTGGGTATTGCCGGCGGGTGATGTGAGGCGGAGAGAGTACGACTTGTGCGAGATGTCGCACAAACTGAGGAAATTTAGACGACATTAGTGGTCAGTTAGACGCCAAGTGGCAATTGTATTTGAAATTCGGCACCGCCAAGTACGGACGGTTGAATTTGCAATTGCCCACCATAGCTACGAATGATATCGGCAGCTACAGCTAAACCAATGCCTTGGCCCGGCTGGTTGGTGTCCAGCCGGTGGCCGCGTTCAAGGATCCGCTCTTGTTGTTCTGGCGGAATACCTGGTCCATCGTCGGCAATGCAAATTAGCAATTGTTTGCAATGACCATTGTCTTCGATACGGCTGCTTAACTGGACATGGGATTTGCAGTATTTAAAGGCGTTCTCAATAATATTACCAAGTAACTCCATGAGATCTTGTTCATCACCAGCAAAAATGGAATTGTTAATCAGCGCGCAGTCCACACGGATATGTTTGTCCGCATAAACCTTATTTAGCGCGCTTAATAATCGTTGCACAATGGGTTCAATAGCTGTGTGTTGGTGAGAGCCTTGTTGTTGGCTTGAGACTGCACGTTGCAGTTGATAGCTAACCACTTGATTCATGCGTGTTACTTGCTCAGTTACTATTTGTTGTAATTCTTCGTCCTTTGATGATTGACCAAGCTTGGCTTGCATTACCGCTAGTGGCGTTTTTAAGCTGTGGGCAAGATCGCTTAAGCTGTTTCGGTAACGTTGCCGCAATGCTTGTTCGCGAGCAAGTACTTGGTTGAGATTATTAACAATATCTTGCAGTTCGTCGGGGTGATTTCCTTGAAGATTATTTGTATTGCCACTTTGCATTGCATTAAGTGCGCGCGCCAATTTTTTTAATGGGCGTAAACCCCAGCGTAAAATAGCAGTTTGTGCGAGTAATAATAAAATACCAACCGCGCCAAGCCATTGCCAAAGTTGGTGACGATAGGCAGTTTTTTGGTCAAGAAAATCTTCACTGTTGTGAACTACTACGAAGCGAAAAGGGTGCTCACGATGTTTTGAATCTTCCCAAATAACGTCGTAATGTGCGATAAAAGAATTATCTCCGTTAAGCACAATAGTAGTTTCGCCCATTTGATCAGTTTTAAATGCAGGTGAAACATTGTCATATGTAGGGGGCGTTTGTAACGAAGCAGAATTGGAGCGCCAGATAAGTTCTTTTTTGTTATCGTAAATATAAGCATAAAGGCCAGAATTGATGCGCTCAAATTCTGTATCAATAAGTGAGGCGGGCATTTGTAATTTGTTTTTATTGCTTTTTTTAAGCGGCTTTTCCGGGAGTTCGGCAGCACTGAATAATAAATAAATATGCCCACGCAAACGCGCTTTTTCGGCTTCTATTAAGCTCGTTTGAAAAATCCGATCAAGAAAAAAACCAGTTACGCCTAAAAAAGCTGGAAGGAGCAACAACGACGCAAAAAATAAACGCGCGGTGATGGATGAGAAATTTTTAATTATCACCTAATTACCTGTCACCTAGTCACCGACCGCTTAGTTGCTACCTTTGATCGTTTCAGTTTATTGTTTTTCAATATTAAAACGATAACCCAATCCACGAGATGTGGTAATCAAGTTTAAAGTGCCATCGGGATCCAATTTTTTGCGCAAACGGCCAACAAAAACTTCAATCACATTGCTATCGCGATCGTAATCTTGGGCATATAAGTGTTCTGTTAATTCTGTCTTGGAGATGTTTTTTCCAGCGTGTAAGGCTAGATAAGTGAGCGTGTTGTATTCAAAGCTAGTTAATTCTATTTCTTGCTCGTCGCGGTGTACACGGCGAGCGCTGGTGTCTATAACGACTGAGCCGTAACGTAATACTGGCGTGGCGTGGCCATTGGCGCGGCGCAATAAAGCATGCAGGCGAGCGCGCAACTCTTCTGGGTGAAAAGGTTTTGTTAAATAATCGTCTGCCCCTGCTTCAAGGCCTTCCACTTTATCTTGCCAATTGCCGCGGGCGGTTAAGATTAAAATGGGAAAGTTGCGGTTTTTAGCGCGCAATTGCTTAATTAATTGTGTGCCATCTAGTAACGGTAGGCCTAAGTCAATAATGGCTAAATCGTAATCGTATTCGCTGCCTAAAAATAAGCCTTCTCGCCCGTCGGCGGCACTGTCACATACATATTTTTCGCTTTCAATTAAAAGTACAATTTGCTCACGTAAAGCGTTTTCATCTTCCACCACTAATAAACGCATTATTGATTTCCTTTTTAAAATTATGTAACTGATGATGATTCTTTATACAACTATATTAATTACTCAAGCTGCTATTTGTTGAAAAATATATCTACTCAAGAATGACGCCGCTATCGGCATCCACAGTTACCGTTTTTATGCGCCCATTTTTTTGTAGTACTTTAACGCCGTAAAGAGTTTTGTTTTCCTCGGCAAATTTCCGCACATTCATTACTTTGCCGTCCACATGTTGTTGTGCGCGCAAGGCAGCATCGGTAGGAGAAATAGCGGGTTCTAATGTATCATCTTCCTCAATTGGTTGATCAATCATTTCTTGCGCAGGAAGTGGTTGTTGCGGATTAGGTTCGCTACTAAATAAATCTTTCTCGGCAAAGGATTGATGCGCAGCCACAAGTAGCGCTAAAGCTAATGTTGGCTGCAAAATCAGAAGATGTTTGTTGTTTCTAATAAAGTTTTTAAAAGTTAACTGCGACATACACACCTCTCACACCTCTGCGCTTATAAAAGCGCATAATTTTCTTCTAGCGCCTAGCTTTATAATACTATTGCCAAGATCAAACTTCGTAACAATCTTCAGCGATAACCTTAATCTCTGTAGCTACGGTGAGCCACAGTTACAGGAATTCTGTCACCGGGGTGACGGTTGGTGCGCGTATGGTAGACTTGGCCTTGATAGCGGTAGCTCACATCATATCCAACAATTCGATTTTCGTATTCGGTGCGGTAATGGGTGCCGCATACTTCTCGGTCACGGTATGTGACCACTCGCGAATCTCTGCTCACGTCATTACCAATCGCCGCACCAATTAAGCCGCCAACTGCGGTGGCACCACCACGGCCATGTCCTATCTCATGACCAATTGCGGCACCGACTAAGCCGCCCACTACAGTACCCCCAAATGAGTCACCATTTCTGCGGCGTTCTTTACGCGCAATAGTTTCTACGTGACAAGATTCTTGGGGCACTTCAACGGCAACACTTTCATAAATGGGGCGAGTGTTGAGTACTCGACCATAATCCTGGTAATCATCATCGCTATAGTTATAGCGCGCTTGTTCATAATATATAGTTTGTGTATGCAAATGATTATGGTGGCGATGTTTGTGCCCGGCAAATGCTGAATTAGAGTTCAACATAAAGATACTTGACACTAACAATGTACGGATGGTTATCAAAATCAATGAATGGGATTTCATGACTAACTCCTCGATTTTTATCGGGATTAAAAACGCAAAACAGCGTCAGTAACTACAGATTAAGTCAATGAAGCTGAATTGAGCCTGAAAAATATCTGGCCCTCTTGTTGAGTGTGAACGTAATAAATAGGCTAGCTAACCACCAAAACACCACCTCAATCAGGTTATAATTGCCCCTTATTTTTTGCCGTTTGTTTTTTTTAGATGATAGGTTTATGAGTTATGGCTGAAGTGTTGCAAATTAAAGATTATATGGCCGAGCTGGGGCGTAATGCGCGCATTGCTTCACGCATTATTGCTAGAGCACCCACGGCACTTAAAAACAAGGCATTGCTGGCAATTGCAGATGCTCTGAATAATTCACGCATAACGTTGGTTGCAGAAAATCAAAAGGATTTAGCCGCAGCCAGAGCTAATGGTCTAGAAGCGTCAATGATAGATCGCCTTGCAGTTAAACCCGCCACTATTGATAGCATGATTGAAGGCTTGCGCCAAGTTGCGGCATTATCCGATCCTTGCGGTACTATCACGGATATGAGTTATCGTCCAAGTGGTATTCAGGTCGGTAAAATGCGAGTACCACTTGGTGTGGTGGGCATTATTTACGAATCGCGTCCCAATGTGACAATTGATGCTGCCAGCTTATGTTTGAAATCTGGTAATGCAGCAATATTGCGTGGAGGCAGTGAAGCAATTTACTCGAATCGTGCAATTGCAGCGTGTGTGCAGGAAGGGCTAAAGGTAGCTGGTTTGCCAGCAGCTGTAGTGCAAGTAGTAGAAACAACAGATCGTGCTGCTGTGGGTGAATTAATTACTATGCCCCAATTTGTGGATGTAATTGTGCCGCGTGGGGGCAAGGGTTTAATTGAGCGCATTAGTCGGGATGCCAAGGTGCCAGTGATTAAACACCTTGATGGTATCTGCCACGTATTTATCGATAGTAAAGCGGATTTAGAAAAAGCCTTTGCTATTACACTCAACGCCAAAACTCATCGTTACGGTGTTTGCAATGCTCTGGAAACATTATTAGTTGATGAGCAAGTTGCAGCGCAAATTCTGCCTCGGTTAGCTGCGGCTTTTCTTGAAAAGGGCGTTGAGTTGCGTGGTTGCGATAAAACTTGCTCCATCATAACTGCATCTATAGCCACTGAAGAGGATTGGGCAACCGAGTATTTAGCGCCGATTTTATCAATTAAAATTGTATCCGATTTGACCGAAGCGATTGATCATATTGCTCGTTATAGTTCGCAGCATACTGATGCAATTGTGACGGAAGATTATTCGCGCGCGCGTCGCTTTATTACCGAAGTGGACTCAAGTTCGGTTATGGTTAATACCTCCACTCGTTTTGCTGATGGTTTTGAGTACGGGTTAGGTGCGGAAATTGGCATTTCAACCGATAAAATTCATGCCCGTGGGCCTGTGGGTTTAGAGGGCTTGACGTCACAGAAGTGGGTAGTATTTGGCGATGGGCACGTTCGTCAGTAAGTAACCAAAATGGTGTTAATTAAGGCCATTAGTATGCGAAAAAAAATTGGACTTTTTGGTGGTACTTTTGATCCGGTTCACATCGGTCATTTGCGTTTGGCATTGGAATTAAAGCAGCAACTCGAGTTGGATGAGATGCGTTTATTGCCGTGCTATAAACCGCCGCATCGTGAAGCACCGCAAGCAACTAGCATGCAACGCACACAAATGTTGCGCATTGCTTTAGAAAATTGTTTAGAGTTGCAATTGGACGAGCGTGAGTTGTTGCGTGATAAGCCCTCCTACACATATGACACTCTACTTGATCTGCGCGCAGAGCTAGGTGACGAAGTGAGCTTGATATTGTGCATGGGTGAAGATGCTTTTGCGGGAATCAGTAACTGGTATTGTTGGAGAGAGTTAATTCACTTGGCGCACATAGTAGTTATTGCGCGCAGTGGTTGGAGCTTGCCGAAAAGTGGTGACGTGGCAAACTTACTGCAAGCTTATCAGTCCGATGTTAATAGTTTGAATAATAAATCTGCGGGTTCGATTGTATTACAGTCACCGCGGTTGTTACCTATTTCTGCGACGGAGATTCGCAAGCAGGTTCACACTGGTGAATCTGCGCAGTTTTTAGTGCCAGACAGCGTGTGGCAATACATTAGCAAACAGAATTTATATCGCTAATGTAATGAAGAGTATTTTATTTTTGTAAGCTAATAACCAATAGGCAAAAGAATGACTGATTTAAATAAAGCAATTATCACCGCCCTTGAAAACCTTAAAGGCAAAGAAATTGTCACGCTTGATGTGCATGAGCTGACAGATGTAATGGACACAATTATTATTTGCAGCGCCACCTCCAACCGACACTCGCGTTCTTTGGCAGAAAATATGGTGCTAGAAACTAAACAGCAAGGTTTCCGCTCTTTGGGTGTTGAGGGTTTGGATACTGGCGATTGGGTTTTAGTGGATTTTGGCGATACCGTAGTGCATGTTATGCAAAAAGAAACGCGTGATTATTATGAACTGGAAAAACTTTGGTCAAAAGTTCCTATTAATCGCGAGCAATCCGCTGCGGATAAACCAGCATATGACCCTCTTAATCGTGAATTGTAAAATCTGTGAATTATAAAAACGTATTTTGTAACAAAGAGCGTAGATAAATGCGCATTCGCATTATCGCTGTAGGCACCAAAATGCCTGATTGGGTAGAGCAGGGCTACGCTGAGTACGCTAAGCGTATGCCGCGTGAATGTGTGGTGGAAATGGTGGAGTTACCACTTGCGCAGCGTACCAAAAATACTGATATTGCCAAAGCGATGGAGAAGGAAGGTGAGTCCATTTTGGCGGCCATTGGCAAGGGCGAACAAATTATTGCTCTCGATGTCAAAGGCCAGCCGTGGAGCACTGAACAACTTGCTGAGAATATAGCGAGCTGGAAAATGAGTGGCTCAAATTATTGTTTGTTAATCGGTGGCCCTGATGGTTTGGCTTCAGCATGCTTAGCTATGGCTGCGGTTAAATGGTCGCTATCACCGCTGACTTTGCCTCATCCCTTGGTTCGTGTTGTGGTGATCGAACAGCTCTATCGTGCTTGTACTATCCTTCAAAATCATCCTTATCATAAGTAAATTTTACTGATGCTCTTCAATAATATATTCCAGCTACACATTCAATTGAGTTTTAACTTCCATGTTTGAAAATCAGCACTTCAAAGACCACCAAAAAGAGACGGAGTTATTTAAGGTGCGCTTGGGTGTGATGGTTTTTATCATGCTGATGTTATTTAGCATTTTGATTTACCGCTATTATGATTTACAAATTGTTAATCATTTAAATTATGTTACTCAGTCTGAGCATAACCGTGTTCACGTTGAACCGATCCCACCTACGCGTGGCCTGATCTACGACGCCAATGGTGAAATACTCGCGGATAATCGCCCCAGTTATACGCTGGCTATTATCGTCAATAAAAAAACCGATCTCGAAGCGACTTTAGAGCTTCTGAAAACCCTGGTGGATATTTCGCCTGCGGATTTAGAGAAGTTTTATAAACTTAAAAAACAGCGTAAACATCCACTTGAAGCTATACCACTTCATTATCAATTGACTGAAGATGAAATTGCTCGTTTAGCTGTCAATGAATATCGTTTGGATGGTGTGCAAGTGGATGCCGAGCTGGTGCGTGATTATCCACGCGGCGATTTGTTTGCACATAGCGTAGGGTATGTGAGTCGAATTAACGAAAGTGAATTAGCACAATTTAGCGAGGATCAATTGCGTCGCTACAGTGGCACTTATGCCATTGGAAAAATTGGTATCGAGAATCGCTATGAAAGTGAGTTATTGGGTGAAGTCGGTAGTCAAAATGTGGAGACCAATGCTCGTGGTCGTGTGCAGCGAGTATTAGATCGCATTGACCCGAAGCAGGGAAAAAATATTACGTTAAACATTGATGCGCGCCTGCAGGAAACGGCGGCGGCGGCATTGACTGGGCGGCGTGGTGCGGTAGTGGCTATTCAAGTAAAGTCAGGGGCTGTACTTGCAGCAATTTCCAATCCTGGGTTCAACCCTAATT
>JANPKH010000448.1:0-2050 GCA_031425935.1 Gammaproteobacteria bacterium
CGCTCTTGGTTTCTACAGTTGTTGATACATACGAATATTTGCTCCAGATTAGGCGAGACTTAACCGTCGCGGTAATAGTTACGTCATCAATAGTTTCTCCGTAACCGTAAGTACTTTTAGGGTTGTAGTCCGATTGCACAACAATTTGATTGTCTACTTCTTTAATACCTTTAACGCCTACCGCAATTTGCTTGGCTAAATCTTTATTTACATCTTCGTCAACTGTACCCGCTAATGTAGCTTTGCCATCGCGTACGGTAACTTTTAAGTCATTCGCGCGCAGGTAGGGGCTTAGAGCATAGGTGGTCCAAATTTGCGATTCAAGGCGGGCATCTTTGATATCCTGTGCGGCATCTGCACTTGCTAGATTGCTTAATGAGAATAATGTGAAAACAATGGCGGATGTGAAAATTGATTTAATTTTTTGCATAATATTTCTCTGATTGTAAGGGGTGAGTGAAAATTAAATTACTTTTTTAACCTAAAATTTCCTTCAGAAAGCCATTTCTTAACTGGAAAAAGTTTCTTTTTTTCTTAATCTTTACTTAAGATCCGATATTGATACTACTGTAAGAAAGTTTTTCTGCGCCTGGAAAGGCTTGAGAAGTATTCTTTGAAGATCTTTTGAATTTTATAAATACTTTGGTTTTGGTGTGTGGGTCTTTTAGATCCACAGGGCGGATAGGTAAGCTTGGTTTGTATTCATTATTGGTGTTCATGTTATTTACCTCTTTTGACAAAGGTTCTATTTACAAAGGCTCTATTTACAAGGGTTCTAATTTACAAAGATTCTAATTTTACTAATGTTCTAATTTTACAAAAGCTTTAGGGTTGTTACTTGCGATAGTTTTTCGAAAAATCGTCAGACGTCGATAGAATAAGCCTGCCAGCACTTTAGGTATGTGCGTTATCGCACTAATAAAATATTAATCTCAGTCGCCATTCCTAAACTTATGTTGGCTAAGGTTAGTTTTTTTGTCATCATAAAAAACAGGAATTATTTAATATAAATGTATTTAATTTTTGTATTTAAATTTCGTTTACTTGCGTAAATTCATTAATCTATCCAGCTCTTTTTTAACAACGTCATAACATTCGCAACTGCGCGTGGCCAGCTTATTTCTATCCAGCACAGCGATGTGCCCACGGCGATACTTAATGCACCCATCGCTTTGTAAGTTCGTGGCGGCTTGCGTAATACTTTCACGGCGCACGCCGAGCATATTTGCCACCAATTCATGTGTCATTACTAATTCCTCGGTAGACACGCGGTCTACTGTTAACAGTAACCAGCGACTTAATTGTTGTTCTACTGAGTGATAGCGGTTGCAAACTGCGGTCTGAAACATTTGCGTCATCAATGCTTGTGCATAGCGCAATAACAAGCGCTGCATTACATCGCCGCAATTAAATTCCGCTTTTAAAATGCTGGCTTCAAGCCGATACGCGTGGCCGGCCATTTGCACTACCGCAGAGCTCGTAGTCGTGTTGCCACCTAAAAAAAGTGGCACACCGACCACACCTTCATTGCCAACACCTGCCGCTTCAGCAGAGGCACCACCTTCAGTAATATAAATTAAAGAAGTTATACTGGTTGTTGGAAAATACGCGTACTGCAGCGGTTGACCAGGTTCATAAATTGTTTCACCGAGTTGCAAATGTACTAATTGCAAACGTGCTGTTAAACGGTCAATTTCAGGTTTACTCAGTGCTGCAATAATGTGATTTTGTAGGGGGTTAGGAATTTCATGCATCGGCGGTACCTGGCATATCTTTATATTGGATTCCAATTCCGCGATAACCGATAAAACGGCACGATTGGTCAAACATAGGCTCGCCACTCACGCGGTAATACTGTACCGCACCATTTTCCTTGGCGCGGCTAAAAGAAAAATCAATAAATGGTTGGCGTGCAGCAATAATTTCCTTCAATCGTTGCCGTTCTTCTTCGTTCCACCCACCCAATCCAGGTACAGCAGTTGGGGTGGGCACTTCGCCTTCTATTAATGGGTCAACTTGAATGCCCAGCATTTCTAATACAGGCCCGGAA
>JANPKH010000449.1:0-8653 GCA_031425935.1 Gammaproteobacteria bacterium
TTTGTTTCAAAAATCTATTCAGTGGCAAGCCAGGGGGAATTTAACCCTTGCTTGCGATTAAATAAAGTGACTGAACAGCCATCCTCCCCAAACCCACAAGGGCCGAGGAGAATAGTGAGACTAGGCACTACCTTACTTCGGAAGGAGGCGTTGATGCTGCGCTTGATGTCGACGAGCTTGATATAGTGCCGAAAGTCACCAATTCATTTACGCGACCATAAACAGTCTGATCTGTTGGCCCGCTACGCACATTCACGCGCAATTGGGTAGTTGTAATTTCAGTGATCGCATGAGTTCTATACAAGGCTACATTTCCATTTACGGTTGCCACCGGAATCCAACTATTCGCCCCATCAAAATATTCGATGTCGTAATCACGAATGGCAAAGCCTTGGTCCGAAGTATAGAGATCTACTGTATTGATAGTCACCGGAGATGCCCAAACCAGAGAAACCCATCGTGGTGGAGCTACGTTATTATTTGACCAACTGTGATCGGGCCCAAGCAGCGTACTCAAATCAGTATCGTTGATTTTGGCAGGGGAATAACAATCACTACCGCAAAAAGTTGACGATGCGACAGCTGTGGCTAAAGGTGCAACATTACCCATCAAAACGCGAATACTGGCAGATCCAATATTGCCATCGCTATCTGTTGCTGAATAGGTAATAACATGCATGCCCATTGTTAAGGAGATTGCATTTAATGAGCTACCATTACCTAAAAAGCCATCAATACTTGAACTCCAGCGCAGCGATGTAATGGGTAAACCCGTTGCCAGACTATTGTTTACTTGGGCTGCAGTTGGGAGAGTGCCATCTTCAACATCTTGAGCCAAACCAGAAAAATTTACGGCTTGCCCCATTCTTACTGAAGTGCCGTCTTGATATATTGCGCTACTCTGACTAAAACTCACTACCGGCGCAGCCCCTATTCCTATTACTCTCAGGACATAACTCGCTGCAGCGGATGAATAGACATCATCAGCTAATTTGACCGCACTAATTGTTGTTGTACCTAGTGAAACAGCAATGATATTGCCCTGATTATCTACAGTGGCGACCTGTGGATTCGAGGATGTGTACACCAGATTACCGGTTCCCAGTGGAGCAAATGCTGGATCTATAGGATTGCTGTATTCCGACTTAAAGAAAATTTCTGTCGGACCCACGTCTGTAAATTGAATACTCTGCCCACGAAAGGCCACTTGCACGCTGTAGCTATTTGTTGCCGATAAATAAACATCATCAGCAGGTTTCGTTGCGGTAATTTGCGCATTACCTATTGTTAACCCTACAACCTTGCCCTGAGCATCAACGGTCGCTACTGACGAATTGGATGAAGAGTAAATAATATCGCCAGTTCCGGGAGCCTGGGCGCTTAAGGTGTTGGTATATTCCTGACCAGGATAGATCGAAACGGGGCCCGAATCTGTAAATGTAATAGCCTGTGTCAGTTGTGGCTCTATACCATTACGAACAATAACTACACCGGTATTTGCGCGAGAAACCTCTCCATCGATAGCAGTGACTTGTAAACTAAAGCTTTCATCGTCTTCTTCCTCAACATCGTTGATGAGAACAATGGGGATTTCTGCACTGTCTTCTCCTGCCGCCAAGGTTATTTCACCTGACGTAAATTCATAATCCCCTTCGCTTGTCGCCGTACCATCCTGCGTAATATAGGAAATGGTAACTGGTGATGTACTTGGCGCGTTTAAACGAACTGTGAATATTGCATTCTCGTCGGCTTCATTAAAAACACCACCCACTACTTTGACAAAAGTAGGGACCGGCTTTATGAGAACAGACACCGTGGCCGAATTTACCCTGCCTTCGCTGTCTTCGGCAGTTAAACGAAACTCTATTTGCGTTGCAACATTCACATCCGGCATCAGAATTACATTTTCCAACACCAAAGGTGACGGAATGGTTACTTGAGGCCCAGTCACTTGGGTCCAAAGTGTTTTTACAATTTGAGAGCCCTCTGCTGCAACAGCGGTTCCACGTAAATTGAGCAATACATTGGGATCTGCAAATTGACGTTGACCAACAGAAATCTGCGGCAATAACTCCAAAGTAGTAGGTAGCTCAGGGGGCTGACCGCTTGGCGCAGGCACCAGCACCTCACCATCGATACTACCTGCTACAGGTGAAGGTAGAGCATTCTCAGTGGAGGTAGTTGAGGCATCACCACCGCCACATCCAGTAAATGCCAGTAACGAAGCCATTAAAAAAGCAATGCTTAACTTCTGACCAGTAAGGAACACTGAGCGCCCGCAGAGCTTTATAAAATTAGAATTCATAACGAATACCTCCTTGAATCTGATATGCAGAAAGATTGTTGTAACCAACCATTTGTTGATATTGGAAAAAGCCTGATACACCAGCTTTAAAAATGAAGGAAGATCCTAGAGCTAACTGCGCGTAAGCTTTGTCTGCACCATCGTTTTTTAGTGTAAAGGTATTTGTGGGGTCGGGATCGTAGGCAAAGCGTGATGTCACCGGATCAAAACCTGAACTGACTTCGCTCAGTAAAGCGAGCTTTGCCAAGGGAATTAATACACCCCAGCTTCGATTGAGCACGTACGTAGTTTGCACGCCAGCGCCAAGAGTAAATTGTTCGGTAGATTGCTCGCCAATAATCATGGGCAAACCACTTGAACCGTTTTCACCGTAACCATCTACGTTGTTCTGCAAATAATCAAAACGCACAAACGGGGAAACATTAAGTGCAGCTTTATTCCACTCCCATTGCCATTGTGAGTTCAATAATACCTGCGAACCACCGGTTGAACCGCGCAAGGTATCACTTACCAGGGAGTCACCTTCCATATATTTCAGGTTGCGGATGGAATCGAATGAAGTAGAGGCATAGCCCAATTGTGTTTCCAATGATGAGCTGTCCATAGTGAATGAGCTGAAAACAATAAAGCTGTTGATATCGCTGTTGAGGCTGCCATTCTGGGAAGAGTAATCCAAATCGTTTTGGCTTATACCAACCGCGCCGCCCAATACCCATTTGTTATTCATCCTGTAATCAGCACCAAACGTGAATGCGGTGCCGCGAGATTTATAACCGGACTCCAGTCCGCTTAGGTCGCGCTTCGCAGCTTCATACTGGACACTGGCAAAAAAGCCCAATGCTGACCAGATGGGTTCAGCATCACCTGCACCGCCACCAGAAGGCTGGATGCGAGATGCTATGCCATTGAAGGTAAAGTTATTGTTGCCTGCCTGCAGCTGGCCAACTCGTTGTGATACTGCCGCCGTTTGCGTACGGCTAGACTCGGAAGTAACCCGCATTAATGCAATTGTTTCCTCTGGCGCAATTTGTGTGAAAGCTTCATTTACCAATGTCGGATCATTCACCGCCATCGCATCTAACGCATTACAGCGCTCTAATAAATTGCGGCGGCCGGCCCCAAGCTCAGCATCGGACGTTTCCCTTAATTCAGTACATACCTCATCCATAGCTACGGCCAAGCTGCGATTATTTTCTCCCATCGAAGCCTCAACGAAATCACTGCTCACCACATTAATGGTGACCGTGGCAGTCGCAGTCAATCCCTCTGCTGTGCCCGTCTCTTGAATTGTGTAAGTAAAAGCATCAGTGCCCTGGAAGTCTTGACGAGGACTGTAGAAAACACTGCCATCAGAATTCAAAGTGACGGACGCATTGTTAGAGCCAGAAACGCCAATAACAGCGATAGCATCACCGTCAGAATCAAAATCATTGGCTATCAAATTTAATGTAATACTGCTGTTAATAGGAATTGAGCGACTATCGTTGACCGCGGTTGGTGCTGCTGCATAGGCAGTACTAGAGAGCGCAAGCGTCGCAAGGGTCAAACAGCCAGATAACCAAGGGTGGGTGGATATCGCAGAAATCGGTAAGGAGGGTGAAGCTAGCGCCTTAGCACATTTGGTTTTTGAGTATTTATCCAAAAAATTCATAAACTTACATTCCTTTCTCTAGGCTAGAGTTAATAATTTAGGTTAAAGTCATTCGCGGAACGACTAGCAAATTGCATAATTTGTTACAGCTTTGTACGAAAGCGCAGCTTTTACGGGCAGCACGCCCCAATTAAAATCGAAGCGGTATTACCTTTATTTAAGACGGCGCATCAAACCATAATTTAAGAACAAGTAAAAGTGCTTACTTGGCACTCCGAGAAGATTAAAGCAAATTATTTAATGAATGCCAAAAACTTGGCGCCACACTATTTTAAAAAAAACCATCTTAACTTATTCAGGCGTAAAAAAATGTTAATTCAAAATCATCATGTCGACCTAGCAACTGCAACTGGCATTATGCGTTGCTACATTTATCAACCGAAAATTGTGTCCGCGTCAGCCGAAAAAAAATACCCTGCCGTCATACTTTATTCAGAAATTTTTCAGCAGACTTCACCGATTCGACGTAGCGCGCAAATTATGGCCGGGCACGGCTTTATTGTGTTGGCACCCGAGGTATTTCATGAGTTGAATCCCATCGGCACCGTGTTGGGTTACGACGATGCAGGCCGCGACAAAGGCAATGCTGATAAAGTGGCTAAATATTTAGAAGCGCACGATAGTGACACTCAAGCCATGGTTGATTATGTGCAAACACTCTCAACTTACTCAGGAAAACTTGGCGCCATGGGGTTTTGCCTGGGCGGCGGATTGGCTTTTCGCGCAGCAATGAATCCTGCTGTATCAGCCACCAGTTGTTTTTATGCCACCGATATTCATTCCGGCATGACACCTTCCAAACCTGGCAATGACAGCCGCACGCGCACTAAAGATATTAGTGGCGAAATGCAAATGATATGGGGCAAGCAAGACCCGCACATCCCAGCTGAAGGTCGCGCGTTGGTTTATAAAACCCTCAGTGAAAATAACATAAATTTCACTTGGCACGAATTCAACGGTCAACACGCCTTCATGCGTGATGAAGGTGATAGGTATGACGCAGAATTACAATTGATGGGCTACCAAATGGCAATAGGATTTTTTAGACGCTGTCTTTATTAAAGGGTTGGCGAAAGGAACGATCTATACTCATACGGTAAAAAAATTTACGCAGTAAGATTTTACGACTCACGCTGTAAACAAACTCATACAAAATTTAACAAAATTTACAAAACTCTAACAAGGATTCAGCATGAATTTCTCAACCATGGTATTCGGCGCATTTGTTTTTTTCTTCGTATGGCGCGGCTACCAAAAAGGATTTATCGGCTCTATTACTCGAATCGTAAGTTGGCTGATTGCTTACCCCGCCGCGATTTATTTAACCAAGCCGCTAGCTGATTTTATTTTTAAGCATTTTCCGTTGAAAGGTATGATCGTATATTTTATTGCGGGTAGTGCTATCTTCTTAATTGTGAGTTATGGCGTTAGCAAACTATTGTCTATTTTTTCAGAAGAAAATTCCGAGGACACTACAACCGAACAATCTTCTAAAATTGGTGGTGCCATTGTTGGCATTTTTGTCGGAGGAATTGTCGGCTTACTTGCCGTTTACGCGATTGATCTCACCCATAAGCCAACAACGGTTACGCCACAAGATAACAATCATGAAGAGTTGCTTTACGTACCTGAAAATAATCTCAGCAATAACAACCAAAATAATAAATCCTTACATACTGACTCTAGATCCACTGACTCTGAACCCGCCGGCTCTAAACTAGATTCATTCATTGATGACAGCGCTAAAAAATTAGTTAGCACTGTCGCCGCTACTGCAGTTAACTTAACATTAAAAGATCCAGCTACAACTAGTTTAACGAAAGCCTTTGCTGAAAACCCACAAGCCATGCTTGGCCATATTCAACAACTTTCAAATGACGGAGATATAAAAATATTACTGGCAGACCCTGCTGTTCAAGAGCTCCTAACTAACGGCGACACCAATGCACTTTTAAACAATAAAGATTTCCAAAACTTAATGCACAATGAGGATATGCAAGCAATTCTGGCAAGTGTAGAGGATAAAGAAACCGGCAAGACATCTGAACAAATAGCAGCAGAAAAAATGACAGTGGCTTGGGCTCGAGCCAATACACTTAAAAACGATCCTCGAGTTATTGCAATTCTCACAGACCCAGAGTTTCAACAACAACTTAATGCCTCTAATAAACTCCCTCTGCTAACAAACCCTAAATTGCAAATGCTAACAGAATTAATATTTACTAACGAGCAGACAGCTAAAACTGATCTAACAAAAATAAAAAATTCAACTAGCACTGAAAATATTTTACAGCCACCATCGCTACAGAACGAAGAAACAGTAGATGAAAAAGCAGAAAAGAAACCTAAGCCAAAAATTTACCAATGGACTGATGAAAATGGCAAAATTCATTATTCTGATAGCCCTACAAAAACATAGCCGGCACGGAGTAAACCATGACCGGCTTTATGTAATTGAAGATTTTCCCTACCAATCCAGCTCTTAGAAAACCATACCAACAGATAAACTAAGATTATTAATATTGTGCTCATAATCAACTGAACCAGAAAATCCATCTTCCGCGAATTTTTCATCCCATTTCATGGTTAATATAGAATACTCAAGACCCGCAAAGAACTTCTCATTAATTTTAAATTCAGCCCCAATAGAATAATACAGATCTTGACCATCTTCACTTAGCTTAAACACTTCTCCTGGAGCAGAAGAATCTGTTGATCTATAGTCTAAATCCCATTTAGCTAGCCCTACTCGACCAACAACAGAAAAGCTATCTGACATTGGCACAATGCCTTTTATTCCTAAGCTCGTTGCTTTAGCTTCAGTTGTATCGCGAATTGTGTCATCGAAGTCATCGATATAGCTATTGGTATACTCGCCATAAATTTGGTGCTTTAGCTCTAAAGCGAAGTAAGTGCCTATTTGATAACCACCTCTAAATCCGTAACTTGTACTATCGCCATCAAACGATTCTTTTCCTGTTTCTAGGTCACCGTTGTCGTTAAAAGAATAAGATATATTTAGCTCTTGGTCGGCATTGCCTAGAAGCAATTCACCTGTAAATTTATTTTCGGCAAATGAAGGCGCGGTAACTGAAGCCATGAATAATGCCAGTACTATTTTTTTCATAATCTTTTCCTAAGGGTTAATTAACTACATAAATAAATAATGATCGGCACACTCCAAATTATTATGCCTATTGTTTCAAATCGAGCCTCTGAAAATATTTAAAGACTCAAATCTCGATTGCTTGCTTTTATAAATTCCTTTTTTAAATCTTCGAATGTGTGTACGGCAGGAAATTGCGGGAATTGATCAATTACATTTTGTGGAGCATGAAACAAAATTCCCTGATCAGCTTCACCGAGCATAGTGGTATCGTTATAGGAATCACCAGCAGCAATAATGCGATAGTAAAGAGTTTTTAAGGCCAACACTGATTGGCGCTTAGGATCCCTTTGACGCAAAGTGTAGCCCACCACCCTGCCTCGTTCATCCACATTTAAGCGATGACATAAAAGCGTTGGGAAACCTAATTGACGCATAAGCGGTTGTGAAAACTCATAAAAAGTATCAGAAAGAATGATCACTTGAAAACGCTCACGCAACCAATCAACAAACTCAATAGCACCTTCAAGCGGTTTCAGAGTGGCAATCACATCCTGAATTTCTTTTAAACCTAAATTATTTTCTTCAAGAATACGCAGACGCTGCTTCATTAACACGTCGTAATCAGGAATATCGCGCGTTGTTGCCCTGAGTGATTCAATACCGGTAACTTTAGAAAACTCAATCCAAATTTCTGGAACTAAAACACCTTCAAGATCAAGACATGCAATTTCCATAACAACCTCAAAAAAATTAATAAAAACGATATTAAGAAAATGCCGACACGAGGTCGGCATTTAAGAAAACAAATCAATTAGTTTTTTATTGTGCGACCCAAATAAACTGCGACAGTTGTGCAATAAAAATTAATGGATTAGGAAGAATACCTAGCACTATGATCAATACTGAAGAAAGAAATACTACTATACCGCCAGTGTGTTGACCCCAATCCATTTTAGCATCGAAAGGTACCAAATCTTTATTGGTCATAAACATACTAATAATGGTACGCAGATAAAAGTAAATACTAATTGCCGAGCCAAGTACCACTGATGCCAATGCCACCCTAGCCCATATATCGTCTACAGCAAGTGCAGCCATAACTACGTAGAACTTGCCAATAAAACCCGCGGTGAGTGGAATGCCTGCGAGTGAAAATAAAGCGACGGTAAACAACGACGCGAGCATTGGGCGATGCCAAAATAAACCATGATAATCATGAAGAATATCTGCGTCGCGTGTTGCATCAGCGGTTGACATTAAAGTAACTACACCAAAAGCAGCCAGCGCTGTAATAACATAAATGGTGAGATAAACTGCAAAACCTTCGACACCAAAGCTTTTACCACCCAAGAGCACTAACGCAAAGAGATAACCAAAGTGCGCAATTGAAGAATAACCCAACATACGTTTGATATTATTTTGTTTGAGCGCTAGCAAATTACCTAGCAACATTGAAAGACAAGCGATAACAATTAACGTAATTCTAAACGGTGCTGAGCTCAGTGAGCCATCTGCTTCGATAACGATAAAGCGTATCAATACTGCGAAAACAGAAACCTTTGCGGCGGTTGCTAAAAAAACACCTACA
>JANPKH010000450.1:0-14450 GCA_031425935.1 Gammaproteobacteria bacterium
GCATTGCCCAGCCCCACCGCCAAGTTTCTAAGCCACCCTTCATAACCAACCCTGCGAATGGCTGAGCCTTCGGTATTAGTCAAATACTCTGCTTCCGTCCAATTAAATAAAGCGACTAAATCGCCATCTGCTAAGCCGTGGCGCGGTAAAAAATCGCTTTCTTGAGTAAATTGCGCGTATTTATTCCACGGACAAATGGCTTGGCAGTCGTCACAGCCAAATACGCGATTGCCCATGGGTTCTCGAAACTCCAGTGGAATGGCACCTTTGTTTTCGATAGTGAGATACGAAATACACCGCCGCGCATCAAGTTGGTAGGGCGCTGGAAATGCATCAGTAGGGCACACTTTGAGGCAAGCGGTGCATTCTCCGCATTGGTTTTTTTCGTTAGGCTCATCGATAGGTAAGGGTACAAAGGTAAAAATTTCGCCAAGAAAAAACCAGCTGCCTGCTTTACTATTGATGATTAGCGTGTGCTTTCCCGTCCAACCTAGCCCAGCTTTTTCAGCAAGTGGACGTTCCATTACTGGAGCACTGTCAACAAAAGCACGGTTTTGTAGTGCGTCTTTGTCAGGACTAATGTCATCTATTAGATTGGAATGTAAGTCGGAGCGGTCCTTGAATTCGGGATAATATTCTGGGAGTGCGTCATCAATTTGTTTAGCGAGGACGCTTAAGCGTTTACGAATCAACTTGTGATAATCACGGCCCAGCGCATAGCGTGATACATAAGCTTTGGTTGGGTCTTTCAGTATTTGGATTTGTTGAGTATCGCCTGGTAAATAATCCATACGCACAGAAATGACGCGTACCGTACCAGGTAGCAGCTCTGCCGGGCGGGAGCGTTTATTACCATGCGCAGCGAGCCATTCCATGCTGCCATGATAATTTTTGGCAAGCCATTTTTTCAGCCGCGTTTCAGCATCACCAAGCTCAATATCGGTAATGCCCACCTGCTGAAAACCTAGCTCCCGTCCCCAGCGTTTTACGTCGGTAGCAAGCTGGGAAAGGTCGGGCGCGTTGGACATAGGATGTAGTCATTGGTGAAAAGCGTATGTATTTTGCCTGAAATGCAAACATAGATATATATGACTCATTTTTAACTATTTTCGCTACGATTATTATGAGTTCTGATGTACATTCGCATTGTCGTGACATACGTATTGTCGTGATTAGCTATGTCGCAATTAGTTAAGTCATCAAAATTAAGTTGAACTTTCGCTGTTCCAATAGGGAAGCCCTCGGCGAAAATACCAGCCAATCAATAATCGAGAATTGCTATGGATAAAAATTGCCTTCATCAAATATCGTTGCTTTTCCCTAAAATGCTTTCACCTAAATATTTTGGTTTCGGCACTGTATTGTTATTGTCCGCCGGGCTGCTGAGTTGCGGCGGCCAACCGGTTAAGCCGCAAGCGCAAACGACAATTAACAAAGGGACAGAAATTGCAGATCTACATGTAGTGGATTGCTTATTGCCCGGGCAAGTGCGCCAATTGGGCGGCACCAGCTATATGACCCCGCGTCGCCCTATCATTACTTCGGCAGCAGATTGCCGGATTCGCGGTGGCGAATATGTTGCTTATGATCGTGCCGATTACAAAACTGCTTTACAAGTTTGGTTGCCTACTGCCGAAACAGGTGATGCAGAAGCACAAGTCAATGTGGGTGAAATTTTTGAACGCGGCGCTGGCGGCGAACCGAATTACGCAGCTGCGTTGCTGTGGTACCAAAAGGCAGCCGAAAAAGGTAATGCGCGTGCGCAATTTAATTTAGGAACATTATATGAGCAGGGGCTTGGTGTGCCTAAAGATAAAGTGGCGGCACTTAATTGGTATCGCAAAGCCTGGGGAATGGCACAAGATGATGTGATTTTTCAATCAGCCGCGCAAGGCGCGCAAGATGAAATTCGTGCGCAATTGCAGAAAGTGTTGGCTGACAAAGCAACGCAAATTACATTTTTAAATAAACAAATTAAAGATTTGCAAGCGGCTCGCCCGAAAGCCGGGGCTGCGCAAGAAACTGAACAACAATTAGCGCAACTAAAAGTCTGGGTTGGTAACCTGGAAAAAGAAAAATTTGTTGCTAAAAATGACATAGATAAATTACCGCCGCTGGTACCACATTTGCGTGAACCAAAAGCGAATACTGCAGCGATCACAAAAGCGGGAAGTGCCGCCGACATTAAAAAAGATAATTTGCATTTCGGTAAATATTACGCGTTGATCATCGCTAATCAAAACTATGAAAACATTTCCAGTTTGTTAACGCCATTTGCGGATGCGAAACGCGCCAAACAAATACTTGAAGAAAAATATGGTTTTACCGTTTCACTGTTGTTGGACGGTAATAACACAACCATTATGAAAGCTATTAATGATTTAGATAGCCAGCTTACGGAAAACGACAACCTGTTAATTTTCTATGCGGGGCATGGTAGCCGAATGCAAGCGGGTGGTATTGAAGCAGGATATTGGTTGCCAGCCAATGCAAGCGCACCGCCTGATGATACTTTTTGGGTTTCCAATGAATTTGTAACGCGCCATTTAGCGCGCACCAAAGCTAAGCGTGTATTGGTGGTTGCCGATTCCTGTTACGCAGGTTTATTGTCATCTGAACCTGGGTATTTATTTATGGGAGATAAACAAAAATACACCAACGAATACATCCAATATAAATTACCTAAAAAATCTCGCTTATTGCTTTCATCTGGTGGCGATACGCCGGTTCTGGATAATGCTGGCGAAGGTCACTCGGTATTTGCCCGCGCGTTTTTGGATGCGCTCGATAGCGCCCAAGGAATTCTTAGCGGGCCAGAATTATTTTTAAAAATCAAGGATCAAGTTACCGCTAAAGCAAAAGCGATTAACTTTGTTCAGTTACCAGAGTTTAAAGTTATTAAAGGCACTGGACATGAAGTGGGCGACTTCTTTTTCATTCGTAAATAAACAGCTTTGGTCATTGATGTGAAATAAAAAACCCCGTCATAACGATGGGGTTTTTTATATATTACAAGGAAGGTTCTGCGGCCCCGGTTAGGTCTTTTTTTGCAAACGCCGGGTAAGCTTTTAATTGATTTAGTTGTTCTGTGTAAAAATTCTTATCCGCTTCCGACTCTGCTTTTGCTAAATTGTCGGTACTTATCTGTAAAATTTTATCGCGTAGTGTGAGAAGTGATTTGTCAGTTTTATGAATCTTGTAAGCTTGGTCAATATTAAAAACTGCACCCTGCAAATCATCATAGCTTAAGGCTAGTTCCGCTTCACGAATATAATTATTAAAATTGGTTTGCGCTGCTACCGGCAAGTCTTTCAATTTAACAATAGTCGGGGTTACTTGCTGCAAATAAGTAAAGTTTGCAATTAGCATGATGCAGAGAATCGCAACAGTAATGGTCAGGCGTTTTGGGGTTGATAACGAAAAACGCAATTGTTTTAAAAATTTGTCTGCGTCAACAATCCGTTGCGTGCGCTGCAGCGCAACGGATTGTAAAAATAATTTATTTAACAGCGGGTTTCTATAGTGTGGCAATACTGGCTTTAATTTGTGGGCTAACGCATGTTGGGCATCCTTTCGCCCATACGGATGTTTACCATTAAAAAGTTCGCCAGCAATAATTCCTAGAGCATAAATGTCGTCACTTGGATGTGGCGGTTCATGCAATAACATTTCTAAACTTGCGTATGCGGCGGTAATGGCTCCCAATTGACCAGCGTCAAAGCTATCTTCATAAATATTAGAATGTGAGGCACGAGCTATGCCGAAGTCCAAAATTTTTACTTGATTGGTGCCGGTTACAAAAACGTTGGCGGGTTTTAAATCTGAATGTACCAATCCTTTACTATGAGCGTAAGCTAGCCCTTGTGCAATTTGGCGGAGCATGGCGATTTTTTCGTCGAAGCTTAATACTATACTTCTATCTAATAATAAGTCTGCTAATGAGCGTCCTTGTAACTCCTCCATGGTTAAATAGACCAAATCGCCATCGCGATCAAAGTCGTAAACGGTAACGATATTAGGGTGAGCTAAATCCTGGGTTTTACGCGCTTCGCGTTGCAATGTTACTAGCGCATCTGGATGATTTTTAAAATCTGCACCGAGAATTTTCAGAGCGACGTAAGGGCGATTATCGCCTGCTTCTTTTTTGCGTAGATCTAATGCGCGAAAAACTGCCCCCATGCCCCCAGTACCTAATACCCTATCAAGTACGAAGCGATCTTTCACTATGTCGCCTATCCCAACTTCGCGATCAGGATCATGAGTCGTGGCATCTATAGTGCGAATTTTAACTTTGGTTTTATCGAGCGGTTGAGGATTAACTACTGTTTCGCTGGCAATAGTTGCACGGGGTTTTACTACCGTGGCTGAATCGTTGTTTGCGCCGAATGTGTTTTCGTTTGTCATGAGTGTCTTGCCATTAAATTATTTCTGTTATGGTGACGTAACTTTTTGCGGAATGCCAGCATTGCAGAGTGATCAGTTGCACGAAAATAAAAAATTAGATAAATGATGGGCAGAATATCGTCTTTAATAACTAATTATTGTCTTGAATAACTAACTATTATCTTGAGTAAATTGTTCCGCAATAAATTCCTTCCAGGCTTGAATATCAGTATCTTCCGATTCAAACAGTGCAAGACCAATAAGATATTCGTCTTTGTTGTGGTGAGCTTGCGACCATTTAACTTCTGTGCTCAACATGAAGCGACGCTCGGAATTATTCAACTGGACGCAGCTGCTGAGAATACTTCCAACCGGCAATTCGCGGTCAGTAATGATACGCAAACCATTAGCGGATATATCCAGACTTTGGCTAATAACAATGGTTGCTGGTGTGTTAATGTTGGCTGCAATTAATTCAATAAAAACAGTTAGTGGTGTATCAAGGCGATACTCCTGGCGCAGTTCGTTGCTCATAGTCTTAACCCCTAATGCCTGTTTTTTAATTTTTAGTTCTAGCTAATATCTTTACGTAAGCTGCGAATAACTTTGACCAGCTGATCTTCAAATTTATCGCCATTGTTAATCAATGTTAGCTGCTGATTTACCAATGCCTGTAAAAGGTCTTCGCGATTATATTCAGCCATTTTACGGCCAAGATTATCGACAAATATGTATTTGCCTACAGAAGCAATAATCACTGCTAATTTGCAGCGCTGATTTTTCTGGTTTTCGCTCGTCATTTCAACCCATGCGCCAACATTAAGCTCATTAATTTGTTGTTGTGCAAGGTGCAAATGTTCTTCTTTTTCTCGTTCGGTTTCTACTTGCTTAGCTTCGCTAGTTCTTCGAGCTTTATCGTCGGCTAGTGCACGTGCCTCAGCTATTGCCTTGTGTGCAGAGGCGAGGCGCAAATCAATTTGCTCGGCTACGTGCCGTTTCTGTTGTGATTCGAGAAGTTCTTTTTCTGTTGAAGTAGGTTTTTCTGGCGTTAAAGATTTTTCTGGTTGTACGTTTATTTCGGTGGAGATTTGTGGTTGCATTGGGGTATTGTTTTGTAATGTCACTAATGCTTGTAAGAGTTTACCAATTACTTCCTCTAAATTAATTTTTATTAACGGTTTAGCGATTCCGGTAGAAAGGCACAGAGCAAAATCTTTACTGCTTTTAATCATGACTTTGCGGCCAGTCCTATCTACAAATAGTAATTGATCAGAACCGGAATTTTTTAGTGCTAATTTGCAACGAATAGTTTGGTTTTCTTCACTGGAAAATAAAATCCATTCGCCGACTTGCATAGTTATCGCTTGTTGTAAAATGGAGTCGGTAACCCTTGTGTTAATGGCACTATGCCCTTCCGGGTACGCAAGTGCGTTGAATAGCTCGCATGTTTGTGGTTGTTTCTGGATAGCAAGAGCCAAACTATTGCTGAAGGTATCAACTAAAAGCGGGTAGGAATTTGAGTGGCTTGAACCCATGTGCATACTACGGTCAAGTTCATTAAGCATCGCGGGTATTTCGCGATACATTTTTTGGTCATCTTGTTCCGATTTAGTGCCCGTAAATAGATTAGCAATTAACGGCAGTAAACGCTTCCACAACCGCCAAAAGTCCGAATCTATTCCTGCGGTAAAAACGCAGTTTTGCAATTCATTTTTTAATATGGAAGAAACTGTTTCAAATAGTGAAAGAGGTAAGTTTTTTTCGGCAAGTGAGTTATTAATTAAATCTAATACCTGGCATTCGGCAGTTAACATTCGCAAATGATTTAACTCTGATTCACACAACCTGGATTCTATTAATGCTGCACGTTTTTCTTCTCCTTCATTCCATGTATTAAAGTCATCCAACGCTTTTTGTATCGCAGCTGCCTCTGTTGCTGAGTTGTTAGTTTGCGCAGCCCATTGAGTTACTAAATGAATAACGCAGGCTAATTTATCGAAGAACATTTCATTGGCTTTTGAATCGCGTGTATACCAACTGGTGGCACGCGTTAGCAAGCACTCTAAAACCTGGCGTAAGGGATGGGTTGTGGTGCAATAAAAACTGTCATCTTTGCTGGCAAGTATAATAAAAGCTGTTTTTAATGTGGCTAACAAAGGTGCGAAGCCGGCATCCAGTTGGTCACGGCTAGCCATTTGCTCATGGCTAAATAAGCGATCAAACAATTTTTCTGCTGTGTTAACACGCAATGTATGCGGTGCAGCTGTTGTGGCCTGAAAAAGTGCACTCAGTTGCTTGGCATCGCCGCGTATTATATCTAAGTCATCAAATTGAAGTCGCATAGAGTGACAGATGCCCTTTTAAATCGTTAGGTGTGGTGTGTTTGCTGTTAACTATAGTTACTTCTTACGTAGGTGTTGGCTTTGATTGCGAACTTTTTTATGTAATAAGTACAGATCAAAGATACTGCTAAGTGCGTATAATTGCGCCGTCCTTAATATTGATGTTTCCATAGCGCTTTATTTAAAAATTTCTGGTTTATTTCGCCTTATTTTGTTGAGTACCCCCTATGAAAATTACCGCGTCTCGTAGCTCGCTTTATACGGCTGCACAAGTTTATACGCTTGATGCTGCCGCTATCGCCAGCGGGATTCCTGGCATCCAACTAATGAAGCGTGCGGGAGGTGCAGCCTTTGAGTTACTCATGCAACGTTTCCCAGCCCCGGGGCTTATTAATGTTTATTGTGGCGCGGGCAAAAATGGCGGCGATG
Source organism: Gammaproteobacteria bacterium (assembly GCA_031425935.1). GTDB lineage: Bacteria > Pseudomonadota > Gammaproteobacteria > Pseudomonadales > Cellvibrionaceae > Cellvibrio. The sequence continues at coordinate 7,155 of JANPKH010000450.1, forward strand.
GCTATGTGCTGGCGGCATTGGCAGCGCAACGCTTGGTGCCGGTGCAAGTCATCCAGCTGGCCGCACCAGACACTTTAGCGGGAGAGGCGCGTCTCGCATATGAATTTGCGCTTCAGGAGGGTGTGAAAATGATCCCCTTCGCTCAAGCAATCCCGCCTGCAGAAGGCGTCATTGTGGATGCATTGCTCGGTATAGGTTTACAGGGTGAGGTTCGCGTCACCTACGCTACTGCCATTGAACATATAAACGGCTCCCAGCTTCCGGTGTTGGCGATTGATATACCTTCAGGATTAGATGCTGATAGGGGGACTGTTCACGGTGCGGTCATTAAAGCGGCAATTACAATTACTTATATAGGTATTAAGCGCGGGTTGCTCACCGGTCGTGGTCAAGCAATGTGCGGAGAGGTGGTGTTGTGTGATCTCGGGATACCGGAAACTATTTTCTCCCAAGTCACGCCCACTGCAGAATTTTTACAGTTATCCCATCTACTAAATTTACTTCCTCCGCGTGAAGCAGACGCGCACAAAGGTGATTTTGGTCATGTCATGATCATCGGCGGCGATACCGGTTTTGGCGGGGCGGCGTTGATGGCTGCCGAAGCTGCAGCGCGCACTGGCGCCGGTTTGGTTAGTATTGCCACGCGTCCAGAACATATCTCTGCAATGCTTACACGTTGTCCCGAAATTATGGCAAGCGGTGTAATTTCCGGGCAAGAGCTGGAACCTTTGTTGGCGCGCCCGACTGTTTTGGTGGTTGGGCCTGGTCTTGGGCGTTCGCCCTGGTCGGAACAAATGTTTCAGCAGGCAGTTAAAAGCGGTTTGCCTATGGTCATCGACGCTGATGCATTAAATATTCTTGCTGCTGGTAGGGTGGCACCTGATTTTGATCACAAGAATTGTTTGCTGACCCCGCACCCTGGTGAAGCTGCTCGCTTGCTCGGCATTAGCACTGATGAGGTACAAGCTGATCGTTTCGAAAGTGTGCAGCGTCTGCAGCAAAAATTTGGCGGCGCAGTGATTCTTAAGGGTTCCGGGAGTTTGATCGCTGGGGAATCGGGAACGATGGATGTCGTCACGCAAGGTAATCCCGGCATGGCTAGTGGCGGCATGGGCGACGTGCTTAGCGGTATTCTAGGCAGCTTAATTGCACAAGGTTTGAATATAGAAAATGCAGCGCGCTTGGGTGCAGTGTTGCATGCGAATGCTGCGGATTTAGCGGCAGACGAAGTTGGTCAACGGGGTTTGCTTGCAACAGATTTAATTCCCTATTTGTGTCAATTATTGAGTGATTAAGTGAGCGAAATGAATTCTTCTTATCACACCATAAACAATGAAGCTGACATGGTTGCTTTTGGTGAAAAACTTGGGCAAGGTTTTATGTTGCAAACAACGCCGCAATGTATTTTTTTAATTGGTGATTTGGGCGCTGGTAAAACAACTTTGTCGCGCGGTATTCTGCGTGCGTTTGGGCATGTGGGCGCAGTAAAAAGCCCAACCTATACCTTGGTTGAGGAGTACGAATTTTCTGCGCGCAAGTTATATCATTTTGATTTGTATCGTGTAGGAAATCCTGAAGAGTTAGAATACATGGGTATTCGTGATTATTTTATTGATAATAATATTTGTTTGATAGAGTGGCCAGATCGTGGCACTGGTGTGCTCCCGAACGCTGATGTAACCATCCAAATAATGATGTGTGATGCTGGAAGGCAATTGCATATCGAAACTCAATTGGAATGTAATTGAAATATAATTTAGGTTGGAGCTTTACTTGAATGTAGCTTTGTCTTATTGCGTATTTGCTCCGTGCCCATAATTTTCAGGAACATGAAATATAAATACTTGCTGTATTTCAAACTATTCTAAAAAAAAATATAAGCAATAATTAATAAAATCGAGGATATTTAATGCGAAATTGGTTGTGTGTATTGCTAACAGTGTTTGGCATTGTGTGTGGCTCTAATGCGGAAGAATTAATTAACTCGAATCTGCGGATTCCCGGCACTTACTCTCTAAGTGCGGATTCGCTTGAACAATCTGGCATCAAGCACGGTAGGCTAGAGGGGCCATTCGAGTTTCACAGCACAATTTTCGCGAATACCGTCAGGCGTTACTGGATTTATGTGCCAGCAAAATATAATCCTAAAAAACCACCCAATTTATTGGTCTTTCAAGATGGGCAACGGGCGATTAACCCTAAGGGATCGTTGCGAATTCCAACAGTGTTAGACAACTTAATCGCCAAAGGTGATATTCCCGTCACACTAGGGATATTCATCACGCCGGGAAATCTTAGTGAACATTATCCTGATACGTTGGGTATGGATAACCCTAATAATCGGGCATCGGAATATGATTCTTTAAGTGATGCATACACAAGGTTTTTAGTTAACGAGTTATTGCCGGAAGTGGCTAAGCGTTATCGTTTTAGCGAAAACCCTAAGCAACGAATAATTGGTGGAACGAGCAGTGGGGCCATTTGCGCTTTTACTGTTGGCTGGCACAAGCCCGATTCGTTCAGCAATGTTATAAGTATTATTGGCAGCTATACCTCAATTGGCTATAGACCTGCTCAGGCAGATTTACCGATGCAAGCAGGTGGTGATTTATATCCAGGCATTATTCGTAAAAGCCCTATACGCCCTTTGCGTATTTTTTTACAAGATGGCAGCAATGATATTAATAATGAGCATGGCAACTGGTTTCTTGCTAACCAACAAATGCTATCTGCGTTGGAGTGGGCTAATACCAATGCGGATAAATTAGGTGTGGTTGGCGCACGTTATGACATTAAATATGTATGGGGTGACGGTGGTCATTCGGATCAGCATGGGGGCGTGTTATTGCCGGATATGCTGCGTTGGCTCTGGCGGGATCAAAAGTAGGAATTTTTAAATAGCCCAGCTTTTGTGGGCTGGGTCCTGTAGCGCTATTATGCGATGGGTGGTTGACAGTGTTTTCAACATGAGAGAGGTTTCAATTTCCGTGGCTTGCCACGAAATAGATTTTGGAATAAAAACATACTGGTAAAGTATTTAATTTTTTTAGTGAACTTCTCTAGCTGGGCTAAGTCCCAATAAGGTGTGTTTTACTTTGATGACTTTCTCTCCCAACCTCTGGTTGGGATTTTTTTGTTTGCTGAGTTACCTATAAGTTTACGAATATTTAAATATGTGTGAACTAATTGTATGATGCAGAGTCAGAGTTATGTGTGTTTTACTTTCATGAGTTATCCTCCCTGTATGGCTTATTGCCAGCTGAGCATTAGATCCAAGCAAAGCAGCCCGACTTCTTAGTCGGGTTTTTTTTGCCTGCAATTTGAAGGTAGATAGTGGACTGTATCAATCTAAAAGCTATAAAAATTGAGGGCTATAAAATCTTCATCTTTAAATGAACTTTAAAGATACTTATTCGTCCTAACATTTAACATTCCTTGTCAGGCCTTCCTAATCAGGAGTTGTTCCTCGACCCCCTCTGATGCCACCCCAAGGGTGTCAGCTTTGTCCGGTGATCTTTCGCGATCACCGGATTTTTTATTTGCGGAAGGCGAATTATTTGGCGGGTAACTCCAACCATTCTTGCAGCTTAATTTTTAATGTATCGATACCTGTATTTTTAAGAGCGGAAAAGGTTTGTGCCGAAACTAAATCATCTAGTCCAGCATTCTTTATCTCTTTTTTTACTTCCAGTAAGGTCGAACCCGCATTGCCGCGGCTTAGCTTGTCAGCTTTAGTCAAGAGTATATGCACTGGCATTTTAGCTTCTGCAGCCCAGTTGAGCATGGTGGTATCAAATTCTTGTAATGGATGACGAATATCCATCAATAGCACTAGACCTTGCAAACATTTACGGCTACGCAAATATTCTGATAGATATCGCTGCCATTGCTCTTTCATTTCCCGCGAGACTTTAGCGTAACCGTAACCTGGTAAATCTACCAAGCGTTGAGTCGTGCTAATGTCGAAAAAATTAATGAGCTGGGTGCGACCTGGTGTTTTGCTCGTGCGCGCCAGTTTGCTGTTATTGGTGAGTGCATTTATAGCACTGGATTTACCCGCATTTGAGCGGCCTGCAAAAGCTACCTCAACCCCTTCCTCTGGCGGGCATTCACGAATGCTGGGAGCGCTTTGGGTAAAAGTCGCCTTATTGAAGTTAATTTCACTAAGCATAAAAACCTTTCAAAATGGTGTGTTATTAGTTCATTGGTATATATAATGCTGCACCCCTCTTGGAGGATAATTTGCGCCTGGAGCAACGCTTTGAGGTACACAGTCGGCCATTGTAGCTGATCTCATCCCTAAGCGAATCCATTGGTTGCTTACATCATTATTAAGAAAACAGGTTGGCTCATGAAACATATTGTAAAGCATGCTTTTTTTACACTCAGTTTTTTAATTATTGCAAAGAGTGGCGTAGTACAAGGTGCGGTAACAGCTGGTGATGCCACTGCAGGGGCATCAAAAGCAGCAATGTGCGGTGCTTGTCATGGTGCTGACGGTAATAGCATGGTACCTAATTTTCCAAAGTTAGCTGGTCAGAATGAAAAATATTTGTTTAAGCAATTACGTGATATTCAAACATGGGATAAAGAAACGAACCCAGCTAAAAAGGGCCTTACTGGTCGCGCTGTGATTGAAATGACTGGGCTCTTGTTGGCTTTGACTGAGCAAGATTTTGCGGATATTGCTGCTTATTACGCGAACCAAAATGCGCAATTAAGCGGTTCTAAAGAGCTCGAAGTACAAATAAATTCTGGTATTAAAGTGGATGCATTGGCGTTGGGTGCAAAATTGTACCGTGCCGGTAACTTGGCTAACGGCATTCCATCATGCACTGGTTGTCATGCGCCGGACGGAAAAGGTAATGCTCCTGCTGGTTTCCCCCGGGTGAGCGGCCAACATGCAGACTATATTGAAAAACAACTGATTAACTTTCGCGCCGGTAATCGTACCAATGATGCGGAGATGACTATGCGCAGTATTGCTGAAAAATTAAGCGATGCAGAAATTAAAGCGGTAGCAAATTTCATTGCGGGCTTGAATTAATTTCCGTAATTGCGTAAAAAGCAATTGAAATTAAAAGGGGACTGAAATAAAAAAAGACAAACTGAAATAAAAGACAGTTGAGATTAAAAGCCGATACAGACCAAAAGACGACTTAGGTCGTCTTTTTTTATGCAGTACTTAATAAATGGCAATGAATATTAGTTTGGGAACAAAATCCCTTTTTGATACTCTTAACATCAACCCTTAATAACCGATAAACGGAGTTAATTCATGCGTATTTTCGCCGCCCTTATAGGCACCATTTTCTCTTTTAGTGTTTTTGCTGCAACATCTAATTCTCAAGTAGCTTCTTCAGTGGCTACGGCCACTTATATGGAAGGCCGGGATTACACCTTATTGGCGGAACCCGTTAGACCTACTGACCCGAGCAAAATCGAAGTGTCAGAAGTATTTGCTTACACTTGTCCGCATTGTATGAACTTTGAGCCTCTTTTGGAGGCTTGGGTAAAGAAGCAACCAGCAGATGTTAACTTTGTACAGATTCATACTTCATGGCGTGCTGACATGGAGCCCTACCAACGTGGGTTTTACACTGCAGTTACGTTAAAAATTAAAAATAAAGTGCAAATGGCGGTATTTAATGCGGTGCATACTGAACAAAAGAACCTTTCGACCGCGCAAGCTTGGGCAGACTTTCTTTCGGCCTACGGAGTTGATAAGCAAACTGTACTGAAAACTTACGATTCTTTTGGTGTAACTAGCCAAATAAATCAAGCAAATGCGCGCACGCGTGGATATAAAACAACAGGTACGCCAGAAATAGTAGTGGATGGTAAGTATCGGGTTAGTTCTCGCACCTCAGGCTCCCAAGCAGACATGTTAAAAGTCGCACAATTTTTAATTGAAAAAATTCGTGCTGAACGAGGCCATAATCATTAAGGTTTAAATTTCTGCGTTAATTAAGTGTTGTTTAATGCCCACGTTGTAATCAACGTGGGCATTGTTATTTGTGAGCAGTCATTAATTAATATCAATTTCTCACCAGCCGCTACATATAGAAACTCCACGCCAATTGCCAATTTAGGTTTTGCAAAGTCTACATCAGCATTTTTTTCGAAATAAAAAAACCCGCTCTTTCGAAGCGGGCAAGAGGTAATAGTTAAAGAGAGATTGATCTAGCCTCGATCACGCAAGGTCGTCACGTAGGTTTAAAATTTATATTTTGCTCTCAAGCCAAACGTTTTACCGCGCGCGCGGTAGGCAACGTCTTTCGCGGCACCACCAAACAACTCTTTTTCTGTAGGAGCGTATTCAGAGTCATACTCTTCATCGGCACAGTTTTTACACCAGAGTTGAAACTCCAACCGCTCGTTTAAGGCCAGTGCCATACTCGCATCAATCAAATTAACGGCATCTTGAACGTCTTGGCCATCGATCCACCAATGGCGATCCGCCGAATAACTATAATCAACTCGGGTAATCAGTGTGCGCTCACCACCCAACGGTAAATCATGTTGAACGGATAAATTCGCAGACTGATGCGGGAAGTTGGGCAGACGTTCGCCTTCAAAGTTTTTATCAAATGCTGCCTGTGTACCGGCAGGCAATTTAACAGTATTGGCTGTACGTGCTAACAACTCAGTTTCCATTCGGCTACTAATAACTGGATCGAATTCGGTGATCTTTGACTCCATGATGCCGATAGCAGCACCAAGCGTCAGGCTTTCAGTGGCTGCAAAGTCGATGCTTGCTTCAAAACCGGTAACTTCACTTTGCGGAATGTTGTACAAGCTTTGTACGAAGATATTGCCGTCGAATTCGAACTGCTGGGCATTTTCATAATCCTGATAGAAAATCGCAGCATTGGCGCGCAAGCGGCCGTCCATTAAAGTGGATTTAAAGCCTAACTCAAAGCTATCAAGATTCTCCTGATCATAGCTGTCAGTCAACAATGCGCCTGAGGCATTAAAGCCACCGCTACGGAAACCGCGTGCGTAAGTGCCGTAGATGTTCCAGTCTTCATTAAGCGCATAAGCTAGAGACGCTTTTGGTTGAAAGGATGAGAAGCGTCGGCTCAGTTTTGAACCTGCGGCTGCACAGTTATCGGGGTTCGCAACAGAATCACAGCGACCCACGCCCAGACCAAAAGTATCTACAGTAGGTCCATCGATGCGTGTCACTTCGCGGTCATCAACATCGTAACGGCCAGCGAGGGTCAGTGTGAAATCATCAGCAAAGACATAGTCAGTGTTGAAGAATATTGCCCATGCGGTGTTGTCCTGAGAATT
>JANPKH010000451.1:0-34025 GCA_031425935.1 Gammaproteobacteria bacterium
GTAGTGAGCGAAATTACTGAATCTAACGGTTCAAGCTCAATGGCCTCAGTGTGCGGCACCAGCTTGGCGCTGATGGATGCAGGCGTTCCACTCAAAGCACCGGTTGCCGGTATTGCGATGGGCCTGGTTAAAGAGGCTAGCGGTTTTGCCGTATTGACCGACATCCTCGGCGATGAAGATCACCTTGGCGATATGGATTTTAAAGTAGCAGGCACCAGCAGTGGTATCACCGCGCTACAAATGGATATCAAGATCGAAGGCATCACCGAAGAAATTATGGAAATCGCTCTCGAACAAGCATTGGCAGCGCGTTTACACATTCTCGGTGAGATGAACAAAATTATGTCCGTATCGCGCACAGTAGTGAGCGAAAATGCACCACGTTTTGAAATCATCAAAATTCATCCTGATAAAATTCGCGACATCATTGGTAAAGGCGGTGCCACTATCCGCGCCATTACCGAAGAAACTAATTCTTCGATTGATATCGACGACAACGGCGCAGTTAAAATTTATGCCGCTAACAATGAAGATTTACAAGCAGCTATTTTGCGCGTAATGGGTATTGTTGCCGAAGCAGAAATTGGTGCCATCTACGAAGGTACTGTAGTGCGCATCGTAGACTTTGGTGCGTTTATCAACTTCCTGCCGGGTAAAGACGGCTTGGTACACATCTCTCAAATCGCCGACGAACGCGTCAACAGCGTGGCCGAATATTTGAAAGAGGGCCAAATTGTACGTGTTAAATGTTTGGACGTAGATCAACGTGGCCGTATAAAGCTTTCTATCAAGGAAGCGACGGCAGATGAGTCTGGTGTAGCAAGAGCACCAGCGGCGGAGACTACCGAAGAGGAATAATTCTGAAAAGATTTATTCGTCAATAAAAAACCCGACTTGTTCGGGTTTTTTTTGGTTTAACTTTTTTGTTCAATTGACAGGAAATTAAAATCACTATGAAAATAAATAAATCCCAACTTGGATATAGAAGTATTCTGGCAGGCATGCTCCTATTGATTTCCAGCTGCGCGAATTATGGGCCTACAAAAATTACACGTCATACTCTTAACCCTTGGGAGCTGGAAATTGGCTATGCTGGAGTAGTACAAGTGGGCAACACCTTTTATATTTCCGGAGTAGCTTGCGAAGGTCCGGAGTATCTAAAAGCTGTTGGTGAGTGTTACCGCGAGCTTCAAACCATTCTTGACAAACTGAACCTGACTTCAAAAAATATTGTAAAAGAAAATGTCTATGCAATAGATATAGAGCAATTTAAGCTGCAAATTGAACAGAGAAAAATATTTTATGGCAACTCAAATTATCCAGCCGCAACCTGGATTCAAGCGTCACGACTTTACCATCCAAATCATTTACTTGAAATTGAACTCATTGCCGTTAAATAGTATTGCGTGTACGCACTTATAAAAAGGAATAAAAAACCTATGCGAATTTTATTCGTTTTAATATTCAGCCTGCTTATCGTCGCTTGTAGCGAAAAAAACAAGGCTATTTCAGAATCACCAAAAAAGGCTTCATTACAACAACTAAATATATTAAAGCCTTGCCCCAGCTTTTCCGAAACAGGTAAACCTGCTTTGGTATACGGTGCTGAATGTGGCGAGTTGTTAGTGAAAGAAAATCCTGCGGACATTAGCAGCCGTGAAATATCTTTGAATATTTTACGCTTGCCGGCAATTAGCCCTGCGCCAAAAGAAGACCCGTTGTTTTTAATTCAGGGCGGTCCCGGTGGATCGTCCGTTGATATGGCAGAGATGGTGCATAATGCATTTGCAGATGTGCGCAAAAATCGCGATTTAATTTTCGTAGACCAGCGCGGAACAGGGAAATCTAACCCAATGTTTTGTGAACGCTTAACTGATGCCGATGAGCAACTGCCTGAGCCCGAGCAAACAAAAAAATCCCTAATATTAATAAAAAATTGTGCTGAAAAATATCAAGCACAAGTGCCGTATTATACTACTCCTTATGCAGTACAAGATTTGGAGACAATACGCGAGATACTCGGTTATAGAAAAATTAATCTATGGGGAGGCTCTTACGGCACTCGCGTTGCGTTAGAATATTTACGTGAATTTCCACAGCATGTTCGCACGGTCGTATTGGATGGCGTAGCACCCGTGCAAATTGCACTGCCAAAATATTTTCAACGCGACGCACTTGCCGCACTGGAAGCAGTAAATGCTGAGTGCCAGGCACAAGAAAAATGCAAAAAATTATACGGCAACATTGTTGAGAAAGCCGAGCGAGTTACACAACGTTTTGCGCAAGCACAAGCTGCAAATGCTCCGATTATTATTCAATTCGAACACCCCCGCCACCAGCAGCAAACCAAACTCATATTAACGCCAAAAAGTTTTTCTGGTTTAGTTTTCATGTCGCTTTATTCGCGCGATTTAACGGTCTTGCTGCCTCACGCTATTGCCAATGCTGAAAAAGGTGATTATCGGCTGATTGCTTCTTTATCAGCACTTGCTTCAGAGCAGACAAGCTTTTCTGGCATTAGTGAAGGCATGCGTTACAGTATTGTGTGCAATGAAGATAAACATTTTATTTCAGACGCAGACATAGCCACCGCTAAACCATTTTTTGGTTTAAACATGCTCGAAGATTTTTCAGATGCCTGCGCGCTCTGGCCAAAAGCAATTTTGCCAAAAAATTACAACGAACCCATTGCAAGCGATGTACCCACGTTACTGCTGTCTGGCAATCATGATCCCGTTACTCCCTCACACTGGGCAAAGATGGTTGCTAAACATCTCTCGCACTCATTACAAATTGTTGCTCCTGGCGGTAATCATTCAATTTCAATGGAAGGTTGTGTGCCAAAAATTATTGCGCAATTTATTGAGCTAGGCACGGTAGACGGCATAAAAGCAGATTGCGCAAAAAATATTGTACCGCTGCCATTAGTGCTTGGTGCAAACGAAATTAAATCCAGCTCATCATCGCAATCATCCACGACACTTATAAACGCGCCACAGCCATCGTCCTCACCGGCATCAGCTTCACAGACATCAATGCAAGGAGTATCGCAATGATTCGTATAGAACAACTATCAAAATCATTTGGCGGAACAAAAAAAATACCGCGCATTGACGCGCTAAAAAATCTCTCGTTGATTTTACGTGATGGCGAAATTACTGGCATACTCGGCCTCAATGGGGCAGGCAAATCAACACTTATGCGTCTGATATATGGATTGTTGCAACCAACGCACGGCGAAATATTTGTCAATAATATTAGCGTGCAAAAATTACCAGATGCCGCACGTAAAAATTTAGGCGTGCTGCCCGATGATACCGGTTTATATAAGCGCTTAACTGCGCGCGAAAATATTCGCTATTATGGAGAGCTTCAGGGTTTGTCCGGCGAAGTGCTGGAAAATAACATAAATCAATTAATTTCCTGGTTGGGCATGGAAAGCATTGCCGAGCGAAAGGCTGAGGGATTTTCATTAGGCGAGCGCATGAAAACGGCACTGGCACGTTCAATCGTGCATAAACCACAACACATTTTATTAGACGAACCGACTAACGGATTAGATGTTATAACTACTCGCGCGGTACGAAGATTATTACACGAATTAAAAGCTGAGGGCCGTTGCGTGTTATTTTCCAGTCATTTAATGCACGAAGTCAGCGGCTTGTGTGACCGCGTGATTGTAATTTCAAATGGTGAAATTGTGGCAGACGGCTCAGTAGCCAATATTGTTGCCACAAGCAATGCAAATAGTCTGGAAGATGCCTTCGTCAATCTAGTGCAGCAATCAACTAATGCTGAAAGGAATTAATATCATGGGGAAATTTTTTTCTACTTTACTTGTGATCTTCAAAAAAGAATTGCGTGATGCCTTACGTGACAGACGCAGCTTGCGCATGGCTTTTTTGCCACCAGTATATTTTGTAGGGACATTCGTAGGTACAGTATTTTTAATTTTACATTTGCAAAATGAAGCCAGCGGTAAAGGTAGCGAGCCCATTAAACTATCGGTACTTGGTGCTGAACATTTGCCACCATTAATCGATTGGCTAGAAGAGCAGGGCGTTAAAGTCAGCAAAGTGGGCGACGATGCTTACGCTCAAGTTGAACAGAAAAAGTTGGATTATGTTTTAATTATTCCTGAAGAAGCAGAACAACAATTTGCGACAGGTGAGCCGGTTGTAGCATGGCTAGTCTACGATGCTACCAATAGTAAAAATCAAACCAGCATAAGTTTTATAAGGCAAAAAGTTTGGAGCTGGAATACTCGCATGGGCAGTTTGCGGTTACTATCGCGCGGAATTTCTCCCGCCGTTGCAAACCCGCTTTATTTACGCGAAATGAATATTGCCAGTGATCAAAAAATGGGTTTTTTTGTTATGGCAAGTTTACCCATGTTTCTCATTTTATCGGTTTTTATCGCCAGTGTCGGTTTTACTGCAGATATGACCGCTGGCGAACGCGAACGACGCTCACTGGAATCTCTATTGATCACACCGGCATCCTCTGTCGCGATTATAGTAGGCAAATGGCTAACCTGTTTAATGCTTACCTTTGCTGTTTTACTCGTAGAGCTAGCACTACTTGCGGTCGCTTTTGCATTTATTCCATTTAATCAGCTCGGGCTGCGAGTAGATGTTTCCGTGTTGGATTTATTAGGTATTTTTATTTCGCTCACATCACTAGCCGTAATCGCTGTTTCTTTACAACAAATGATCGCGATTTTTGCGCGCTCGTTTAAAGATGCGCAAACTTATATGGGCTTGATTGTATTTATTCCCATGCTGCCGTTAATGTACACAATGATTAATCCGGGCGCTCATGAATCCTGGTTTGTATGGGTGCCCGTGTTAAGTCATCAAGCAGCTGTAAAAGACTTATTGCTTGGTAGCGCCCTCGACATTAACGCATTAATTAAATTTTGGTTAGTCGCCATACCGTCAGCATTTTTGTTGTTGCTGTTTACAGCACGCCAACTACGAAAACCAAAAATTGTTTACGGATAACAGGCGTTATTTATAAAAGCGGGAAGACGCTGATGTGCGTATCAGCGTTTTTTGTACGCATATTTAACTTGGTGTAGTTAATCTAAAATTTTCATAGCTATTTGCGGTCGCAAAAAAATCTTCCAAATTGGGAAAAGGAGTGAAGTCCAAACGTTTGCGGAATTTAGCCCAGCCAATAAAGCATGCAAGCCGCAATTGTGCGTCGTTATAGGGAGAGCACATTGGCAATTCCATTGCATTCAGCTCACCTAGTATTGATTCAATTCGCGCTGCTTGTCGTTGTAAATAGGGGATAGTCGCAACTTGGACCCCATCCCGCTCAATAAAAAATAAATTGATAGTAGCATCAAGGGCCGTATTGACCAGGCAAAAAACATCCAACTCCTTTGTAGTCGCATAAAATGTTTTCCCTACTTTTTCACGCACATATTTAATGATAGAGCTTGAATCAGTAAAAAATTGATCTCCATCTTCTAAAAATGGAACGCGTTTAGTGGGTGATTTTTCTGCACTACCAGTCATATCAGTTTCAATAAATTCAAACGATAAACCAGTTTCCAATAACGCTATGCGGCAATGCCGCACAAAAGGTGATGTATAGCTTCCATAAAGTTTCATAAAAATACCTAGGGTTTTGATGACAAAATTTACGCTTGAATAGTGAGTGGCTTTGTGTGCCAGCTTACAGATGCCACTTCATTTTTTTGTTAAATTAAACTGACTATAATATAGATATGTCAACTTTCCTCTATATTCCAACATAATTTTTGACAAAGCGGGCAAAGGGATCAAGACTAATAGCTCATTTCACTCATGAAATTTACTCTCATTAAATTTCGTTGGGTACATTAGAGATTCATGCACCATTACTCTCTGCTGAGCTTTAGTTTATACACTGATTATGCCAGCTAGAGATGCATACAGGAAAGAGCATCATGCGTAGCACATTTGGTAAATTTAATTCGGTTTTAGGTAATCATCAGTTTTCGGGTAAAGAAGATTTGCGCGGTTCACGCTCAGCACTACCGATTGATGTGGCATATTATTTAAATGATGTTCAACGAATCGCGCTACAAAGCTTGGAAAACTTTGGCTGGGAGTTAGCTTTTATTCGTAGACCACTATTTGTACCCCCAATGATTGTAGTTAAAAATAATGCGCAAACAAAATATGCACGATTGGAAGAAGATGGCATCCTAAATTTGTCGCCACAACTTAAATGGCGTAATTAATTGTTGCATACAATGATTGATGAAGTTTTGAAAAAATGATGCAGATTGATGATTTTATTATGGACTAGAAGGATTTTTTGGCTTTCTTCCTTTTACATCTCTCATTTAAAGGCAACGTTCTATTTCCAAATTAATTCTGCCTACCTTTTTCTAGCTTTCTCATTCAGTTTCAATTCAGTCGCTTAAAACTAGTATTAACCGTAGACTTTAAAGGAGAACTGCGTTGAAAATTATTTTTGGTTGTTTAATCGGTCTAATAAGCATTTCTTTTACCGCTTGTGGCGGTGGAGGTAGCAGTGGGGGCGGGACGCCGCGAGTGATTAATTACACGCCTGAGCTACATCGTTTTGATATGGTTGATAGCTACGGTACTGATACTGCCGACCCGGGCAGCACGCCACTTGCCATTAATCCCTTCCTGTACGATGGTTTGTTTGATGTATTTTGGGAAGTGAATAGCTTAGAAGATTATCAGGTGAATATCCGTATTAATGATAGTGCAGGCATTTATAATTCCCTGCTCGTTTATTCAGAAATTTGCGGTTTAAATAGAGCCTGCGATCAAGCTGGCGGCGTTATTTGCGAATATACGTCAGATTACATGCTGTCCTGTAATAACAATGCACCTAAGTACATTTACTCGTTATTTCCATATGGTTCTCCGGAAAGTTTGTATTTATTATTAGAAATTTGTGATCTCAATTCAACGTACTGCGCGTACGATTATTATCCGGTGCTGATGGAGTAGCCGTTCGGTAATAGTAAGGGCATAATGCTGGCTTCATTTTAATTAATCGCTGCATGCATTGAATGTTATGCCCTTATTTTCGTCTGCGACCTCATTAAAAACTCCAATATCATTACCATTTACCTATGCCATTGTGCGCTCGGCACAGCGGCGCAGTATTAGTATTGAAGTCTCTAACGCGCAAGTAATTGTGCGAGCGCCATTTTTTGTTGCGGCAATTGAACTAGAAAAATTCGTGCTTAAAAAAGCAACCTGGATACAGCAAAAACTAGCCCAACAAACAAAACAAATCGACGCAACTCCACTACGGACTTATACCACGGGTAGTGAGCTACCCTTCTTCGGGCAACCCTTAACCCTAATCATTACAAAGCAAGCACAAGCAAATGTTGTACAGCTAGGCACGCAACTATTGATAGGGCTTGGATCGCGAAGCCGGTTACCTGATGAAGAGCAAGCACGGCGTTTGGTTAGCCTCTGGTATCAACGCCAGGCGCTCTATTTTCTCACGCTAAAAACCGATGCTGCCGTACGCGTGCTGGGCTTAACATATACCGATCTGACTGTAAAAGTGACGCGTTCAAAATGGGGGCATTGTACTGCCAGCGGCGCCCTCCAATACAATTGGCAGATTCTGCTAGCCCCTGAGCCCATAGTCGATTATCTTGTGGCCCATGAAGTAAGCCATTTGCGCCACCATAATCACAGCCCTGCGTTTTGGCAATTAGTTGCTAGCTTATGTCCCGATTACAAAAAAAATCGTGCTTGGCTGAAAACGAATGGGTTCCAGCTAATGCTATAAAAAGCTCAACCGGAGAAAGCAATACGCTATGACTGAATCTTTAAGTGAAAATGATACTGAGAATCTCGATCGCTTTATTGTCGAAGCTATTGAGCAAGGCTGTGTCTGGAGCTTACAAGGCTCCGAAGGTTGGGCTTTATGCAGCTCTGAGAAGTACGAAGGCACCGATGTGATGCCTTTCTGGTCGCAGGAAACGTTTGCGCGTATTCATTGTCAAGATGACTGGAAAGACTACGAACCACAAGCAATTGAACTAGGAGAATTCCTTGAAGATTGGCTCACCGGTATGCATGAAGATGTTGTGCTCGTTGGTATCAATTGGAACGAAGAGCTGGAAGGCGTTGAGATAGAACCTCTTGATTTGTTAGAAGAGTTTGATGGTGAGTTAGCGGATTAACACAATATTTTTGTCGTGCTGATGCGATGCTTAAGCATTACTTTCCGCATCACTTGCCGTAGTAGCGCCACCAAACAAATGCTCATGCAAAATATCGACATGATTAACACAGGCGTAAACCTCTAGTTCGCGTAACGAATTACAACGCGGAGAATAAGTTACGCAGTTACTTTGATAATTGCGGCTCGTTAATACAAATGCTGAGGTAGTTGGCAAAAAACGTTTGGTGATATAGCTAAAGGCTTCACATTGTAACTGCAATACGCATATCTCAAAATCCATTGATAAACGCATCAACTGGGGGCAATTAAATTCCTGGCGATTAATAAAACTAATTTCGTTGCTACCCAATAATTCTTCTTTTCGTAAAGGTTTATTTAGCATGAGTATGTCGCCTTAAAGCATTCATTCGACTAAAGGAGTTATCTTACGTAAAAATATATGTCCTTCAGCGCGCCCATCCCTTACCAATTCAAGGGCGAATTACACCACATGCAAGCTACCCTTACCGGTGTACTTGTCACAATTTCAATTTTAATATCGGAGCGGACAGATGAGCCATCTTTTAACGCGTATATTTATTAGCGCAACACTAGTATTACTTGCAGGCTGCTCAGTGTTAGCGCCAAAACTGGACGACCCAGATGTTAAGCTGGTTGGCTTGCGCATGCTGCCCGCACAAGGCTTACAACAGCGCATCGCAGTGGACCTTATTATTGCTAACCCCAACGATCGAGACTTATCCATCAAGGGAATTTCTTACAAGATTGGTATTGAAAATATCAGTGTGCTTTCCGGCTTAACCAATCAAATACCCGTGTTAAAATCTTACGCAGAAACACCTGTAACATTAGAAGTTTCTGCAGATTTAATCCAGGTACTACGTTTGATAGAATATTTTAGTCGCAACGCTATCGGTGAAAATGTCAATTATAATTTCTCAGCCGTAATCGATTTTAATGCATGGCTACCATCAATGCGCGTAGACAAAAAAGGTATGTTGCCCTTAGGCGGAAAGCGCCCATAACAAAAAATTTTAATCAGAAAACTCAACAACAAATTTTCATTTACAAATCAGTTTTAATTCTATTTTTTAGGATACGCAATGACCGAGTTAGTTACCCTCCCAGATGCGGATGAGCGCATCCCATTAAAAGATTTTAGTGAAAAAGCCTACCTGGACTATTCCATGTACGTGATCCTCGATCGCGCACTGCCGCACATTGGCGACGGTCTCAAACCGGTACAGCGTCGTATCGTATATGCGATGAGCGAGTTGGGTTTAAAATCCACTGCTAAATTTAAAAAATCCGCACGTACCGTGGGCGATGTAATTGGTAAATTTCATCCGCACGGGGATTCAGCTTCGTATGAAGCCATGGTGTTGATGGCACAGCCGTTTTCATATCGCTATACATTAGTTGATGGCCAGGGTAACTGGGGTTCGCCAGATGATCCAAAATCATTTGCTGCCATGCGTTACACCGAATCGCGGCTAACACGCTACAGCGAAGTTTTATTAGAAGAATTGGGTCAGGGCACCGTAGATTGGCAACCCAACTTCGACGGCACTTTAGATGAGCCAATGGTATTGCCCGCACGCGTACCAAATATATTGTTGAATGGTACCACCGGCATTGCGGTAGGAATGGCCACAGATATCCCACCGCACAATTTACGAGAAGTGGTAAATGCTTGTATACATTTACTTGATAATCCGCAATCGACAATCGACGATTTGTGCCAGCATATTCTCGGCCCTGATATGCCCACCGATGCAGAAATTATTTCGTCGCGTGAAGATATTCTTAAAATGTACGAAACCGGTCGCGGCAGTATTCGCATGCGCGCCGTGTGGCAAAAAGATGAAGAGACCGGCGATATCATTATCACCGCCCTGCCACATCAAGTTAGCGGCGCAAAAATTCTTGAACAAATCGCCGCACAAATGCAAGCAAAAAAATTACCGATGGTAGCGGATTTACGCGATGAATCCGATCATGAAAATCCAACACGACTGGTCATCATTCCGCGCTCGAATCGTGTTGATCTTGAACAAGTTATGCAACACTTATTTGCCACTACTGAATTAGAACGCACCTATCGCGTTAACATGAACATGATTGGCATTGACGGTCGCCCAGCGGTCAAGCCGTTGAATAAAATTCTGAGCGAATGGTTAAGCTTTAGAACAGTTACCACGCGGCGGCGTCTGCAATATAGACTGGAGAAAGTAGAAGAGAGATTACTACGCTTGGCAGCGCTGATGATTGTTTTTCTAAATGTGGACGAAGTGATTCGTATCATTCGCGAAGAAGATAATCCAAAACCAGTATTGATGAAGCGCTTCAATTTAATTGAAATGCAAGCGGAATATATTTTAGAAACCAAGTTGCGCCAATTGGCACGTCTTGAAGAAATGAAAATTCGCGAAGAACAAGAAAGCTTGGAAAAAGAACGCGACGGTTTACAAAAAATCCTTGAGTCAGCGGTGAAATTAAAAAATCTTGTTCGCAAAGAATTAATTCAGGTTGCCGCAGAATTTGGTGATGACCGTCGCTCGCCCATTATCGCGCGCGTAGAAGCACAAGCCTTTAGCGAAACTGAATTATTAAGTGTAGACCCAATCACCGTTGTAATTTCTGACAAAGGCTGGATTCGCGCCGCCAAAGGTCATGACATAGACCCTGCAGGATTAAGCTACAAAGCTGGTGACAGCTTCAAATTTGCCCTGCACGGTAAAAGCAATCAAAGTGTTATGTTGCTCGACTCCACCGGCCGCAGTTACGCAATACCAGCACACAACTTACCTTCTGCGCGCGGGCAAGGCGAACCTTTAAGCGGGCGTATCAGCCCTCCAAGCGGCGCAACATTTGAAGGTGCGTTAATGGGAGCGGATGATCAATGTGTTTTGCTAGCCTCGGATGCAGGCTATGGTTTTGTTGCTAAATTGGAAGATTTGGCCAGTAAAAACAAAGCGGGTAAAACCCTGCTAACCTTACCTGCGGGCGCTCAGGTTTTACCGCCTCAATTACTTACTAACCCGGCGCAAGCATTACTCGCAGCAGTAAGTAACGATGGCCGGTTACTCGTGTTTCCCGTAACCGAATTACCAGAGCTGGCACGCGGCAAAGGCAACAAAATTATGAATATTCCTTCGGCGCGGGTACAAGCGCGCGAAGAATTTGTTGTCGCTGTATGCGTGTTAAATCCCAACCAATTACTCACACTTTATTCTGGCAAACGTCATATCACCTTGAAAATGTCAGATCTCGAACATTACAAAGGAGAGCGGGGACGCAGAGGTAATAAATTGCCACGCGGGTTCCAAAAAGTAGATAAAGTTGAAGTGACCGATAAATAAAAAAGGGCTGCAGAAAAGATGGGCATCACCCATCTTTTCAAAATCACTGCAAGACAAAAAATAATAGAAAAGAGTGAATATATGTCTCACGATAAACGTAAGCACATTCGCACGTCATTACAATGCAAAATTAAAATAACCCACGGTTCTGTGGGTGAACAAATAGTAAAAACTCGCGATGTATCTGATGGCGGCGTGTTCGTAGTGTTAGACCCTAACCAAATTCCACCAATTGGCACAATAGTAACCGGGCAAGTGCAAGGCCTCATTGATGATGCGCCCACATTAAAAATGGAAGTAGTTCGAGTAGAACCCTCAGGTGTTGGATTGCGATTTATAACTACAGAGAATTAGTTTAATTGAAGCTAAGATTCCATTTATATCTGGCTGCTTTGCTAGAATTAATATTGACCAACACCGGACAAGCAGCAGTTGTTCTTGAGTATCACCACATCAGCGATAAAACTCCAAAATCTACCAGCATTAGTCCCGCAAAATTTAACGCCCAAATGGATTATTTAGCAAATAACCATTTTAATATTGTTTCAGTGGTAGCACTTGCTGATAAATTGCGTAAAGGTGAAACACTGCCAGATAAAACAGTAGCAATTAGTTTTGACGACTCCTACGCAACAGTTTACCAAGCCGCTTACCCCATACTAAAAAAACGCGGCTGGCCGTTTACATTTTTTGTAAATACAGCTGCCGTGAGCACTTCCAGTTTATTCGTCACATGGGACCAGCTACGCGAAATGTCACGCTACGGTGTCACTATTGCCAATCACACTATGTATCACAATCATCTACCACGCCTACGAAATAATGAAACGCGCAGCCAGTGGCGCGATCGCATCAAAGCAGAAATTGAACAAGCTCAGAAAACTATAGAAAGAGAAATTGGCAGCGCTCCAAAAATATTTGCTTACCCTTTTGGTGAATACGATATTGAATTGCAGAAACTTTTAAAGGAATTGGATTTCGTTGCCTTTGGTCAGCAGTCGGGGCCTCTAGTGTCAAAAGCGGAGGCTCAAGCAGATTTACAATCGGTACCGCGCTTCGCGTTTGGCGGCAGCTTTACCGAACTCGATGATTTTATAATGAAAGTAAATACGCTACCAATGCCAATAAAAAACATTCAATTTTTTTCTGATAAGCAACACGAAATAAATAATTTAATTGTAAAACAAGGTGATCAACCTTACTTAGTATTGACCACTAGTGATAAAAGCTTATTGAATAAAATTAATTGTTTTGCAACCGGACAAGGCTCAGCTAGCAGCGAAATCATTGACGGAAAATTATGGGTGCGAGCAAAGCAACCCTTACCGCAAGGTCGAACTCGGTACAACTGCACCGCTACAAGCTCAGAAAAAGGCCGCTTCTATTGGTACACACAACAATGGCAGGCGACTGATAGAAGTGGCGCTTGGATTTATCAAGATTAATGAATTTAAATTTTTAAGGAAATAAAAGTGAAAGCTATTAATATTTTTGCAGCTCTAGGCCTATTATTTACATTTGCGACAAGTGCGAAACCAACAATAGAAGATTTTTCGAAAGAACCGGACTTAAGAAGCGTAGTCATTTCTCCTAATGGACGATATTTGGCTAAGGTTTGGAATAGGGATAAAGAACGCATCGTTACTATTACCGATCTCGAGGCGCCGGATAAGCCTATTATTGGTCAACTGGCCGATAAAATTACGCGCCCATCATCTGTCAGTTGGGCCAACAATGAAAGGCTTTTAGTCAACGCCCTTGTCCCTTATGAAACCGAGTCAGTTAAAAGAGATGCAGAAAAAAAGAAAGACTTTGATATTGATGACTATTTTATGTTTAGTAGAACATTTTCTATGGACATACATGCCAAAAATATTGTAATGCTTATGAATAACGATAAACATGTTAAATGGAATATTAATTTATCGACTATTCATCATTATTTACCGAAAGATCCCGAGCATATTCTAATGAACATCGATAGGGATGACATTAATACCCTTTACAAAGTTAACGTTTACACGGGAGAAAGTAGCGTGATTACCAAAGGTTCCCGTTTTACCTATATGTTCATAAGCGATGATGATGGAAACACTAAATACCGCTTTGACTATATGCGTATCGCAAAAGAAATTATTATTTATGAATTACAACCAGATGAAAAATGGAATTTAATTGACAAAATTAAAATAAATGAAAAGGAAAATGAAGATGGTTTTGATCCTGGTGATTTAATGGCGCTTTATGGTGATGATCTTGTTTACCGCAAGAGAAATGAGCAAACAGGATTTCTGGAATTAATCAGCTATAAAAGTAAAGAAAAGAAATATGAACCCTTAGTTTCGTTGCCAGATAAGGACATTTTGTATCCCATTACTGACCTCCGATCAAATAAAATCATTGGTTATGCAATTGATGGAGATTATATTCGATATAAATTTTTTGATGCTGAAATGCAGAATTCCTATGACAAACTAGCCAAAAAAATTGGTGCCTATAATTTTTCTTTTGGTTCATACACAGAAAATGGCGAAAAATCGATAGTTTATATCCACGGGCCGGATAACCCTCTCTCGTTTAATTTATATGATTTTGAAAAGGATGAGCTAACATTTATAAAAGATGCTTATTTTAATATAGCAACCAAGAATCTCTCCTATCCTGCCATGACTAATTATTTAACAAGAGATGGGAAAAAAATTCGCGCGTATATTTTACTGCCTGCTAATTACGAAGCTGGAAAAACCTACCCGCTAATTGTTATGCCCCATGGTGGACCTCAAGCCAGAGATCGCGCCACCTATGATGACTTTGCGCAATTTTTATCCACAAGGGGGTATATAGTTATCAAACCAAACTTTCGCGGATCAACTGGATCGGGGAAACAGTTCGAAGAATCTGGCTACAAGCAGTGGGGCCGATTAATGCAAGACGACTTAACCGACGCGGTAAATTTTATGGTTAAAAAAGGTTACGCTGATCCCACAAAAGTTTGTATTGTCGGTCTATCTTACGGCGGGTATGCTGCCTTAATGGGGGCAATAAAAACACCAGACCTGTATCGCTGTAGTGTAAGTATCAATGGGGTTACGCAGCTGAGAGAGATGATCGCTTATGATGCCAAACAAGTAGCCGATGACAAACTAATAGAAAAATATTGGTATCAGCGAATCGGACACCCGGATACTGATCGAAATATGTTAGATGAGAACTCTCCAGCATTGCACGCAGAGAAAATTAAAATTCCTATACTCATCATCGCTAGCACAAAAGATAGTGTTGTGCCCTTTAGCCAAACAAAAGCTATGGAAAGTGCACTTAGTAAACACAAAAAGAATTACAATTTTGTAAAAATTAAGAATGCTGGCCACAATCCTTTTGTGTATAAAAAGGATATGGAAACTGTTTACACAGAAGTTGATAAGTTTTTATCCCAACACTTACAGTAACGATAAATCCATACCGTTGCATTCAAGATAAAAATTTCTATGAAAAAGCCAGAATGCCCAACCATTATTGATATCGAAGCGTCTGGTTTTGGGTCGGCTAGTTATCCTATTGAAATTGGCGCTGTTAAATCTAATGGTGATCGCTACTGTGCACTGATTAAGCCCGCTCCCGGTTGGGACCACTGGTGTGCAAACGCAGAAAAAATTCACGGTATTTCTCGTGCCTTAATTGAGACTCACGGAAAATCTTCACTGCAAGTATGCGAAGAGCTAAATATTTTTTTGCAGGAAACAACGGCATATAGTGATGCATGGACGCATGACAACCCATGGCTTATACATCTATTTTTTTCGGCAAGGATGATGCAAAGTTTTCGTTTAAGTGCTATTGAAAATATTGCCAGGGAAGAACAATTATTGTTATGGGATGCCACAAAAATTCAGTTGCGGCATAATCTTAATATCCCGCGACACCGCGCGAGTGGCGATGCCTATTTAATTCAGCAAACCTATATCGAAACAAATCGATTATTAGCGGAAAAGTCGTCCGTTAATATCAACAATGACTAGAAATAGTTTTAACCTTATTATTCCAAGTCATTCGCATTAATAACCGTACGCAACTCAGAAATATACACCGGACCACGACCACAATATTTTCCTAGGCCAGCAATCAAAGCATTGCCAGTAAATGCATTTTGCTGGTTGCGAATTTTAGCGCGCAAATCGCGCAAACTGCGGTACGCATTGTGAGTATTAATATTACGGTAATAGGAGTTTAGTGATTCTTCTACGCTTTCGAATTTGCGCACCTCATGCCTGGCAGATGCTGCGCGACGTTCAGGCACTATGCCGCACCCCTGCGTGTAACACCATTGCCCAAAAAAATTATTCGCTTCCACAGCAAAGCGAGATGTGCCCCAGCCAGATTCTACTGCTGCCTGGGCCAGCACCATTGCGGGAGGAATCACGTCGACACGCAGCAATAAAATTTCTACTGCTCTAGCATCGCTTGGGTAATCTTCTTTGCTTACATTAAAGTCTTCGCGCAAAAGAGCTAACTGTTGCGTATTAGTAAAACTTAATTCACGTTGTTGTGCGAGTTCATTTTTAATTTCGATGAGGCGCTCACGCGTAGTGAGTAACAAAGTATTTTTTTGCTCCACTAATGGCCGCAAAGTTTCAATAAATAACTGTTTACGTTCTGGCGCCTGATTAATAGCAGAAAAATCCGGCAGCAACGTATTACTGGTAAGCTCATCGCTATCAATTCCACCCCCGAGCGGGTTAAGTGCCAACATAAAAACTAACACTAAACATAAAATAGGATAAATAACTAAGGCTAGACCGAGCAACCATTGCGAAATATTTTTTGGCATAACGTACCGTACTCTCGATAGAACAAAATATTAATTCTGTTTCTCTTTTGATAAATTTTGTAGTGTAAAGCTACACATCTAATTGTTTACGCATAGCTTCCATGCGTAGCTGATTTTCTTCTTTACTAAGCGGTGTTTCAATTGTCTCAGGCAGCGCTAAGGTACTTGGTGCTGGCAATTTTTCACCATTCATCACGCGCTCAGATAATTTTGAATAATGCCGTTCAAAAATAGGGAAAGCATTTTTTTCGGTATTGTTGGCCAAAAAAAACCAATCACTTGCACAACCTGCGTGATATACAGCGGCGTGGCTCCAGGCATAATTTGTTTTAGGGCTAGGTGCGCGACAGGCCTCTACGTAAGCTGTGTGCGCATCCACAAGCCCATATTTATCAGGATCACCTTGACACGCTCGAATCATTCGATGCAGTGTTGGCAAATAATCTGACTCTGTAATAATTTTTTTCGCGCCGCGCAAAATAGTTTCGGGGTCATAATCCAACAATGATTCAAGCCACAAACGCTGCACTTGATTATTCGTTTCAATATCTTTAAATGCACTGAAATATTGATTGTGATAATTAATGCGAAATAACGCGAATACCTGAGTAATAGCATCTATGTGCGCAGTGCTAGGGATAGATTTTTGTTTATTGCGCCCAGCTTCTGTCGTTGAGTTGCTCTGCGAGGCTGCGATCTCTTGTGCGACCTGTTGGATTAGCGAGTTGCTGTCCTGCATGGTGATTACCTTGCTGCGATGTTGATGTTAACGAAAGCGATATTGAATGTTGCTTGGCCCAATGAAATTTTACGTGTTGCAAAAACTTAGTATTCCACGATGCGTATGTCTGATTGCTATCGCGCCAAAATAATAAAAACTCAGCAACCTGGCGTTTAGCAAATTCCATATCGATATTAGCAAGCCGTAACACGTCAAATAAATCATTGCTAGGTTGCCAATTTTCGGGGATGCGGCGCGGCTCAGTGTCGTGCTCAAGCGCCGAGCTATAGCGTATCCACTGACGCTTTACATGTTGAATAAATTTACTATTCCAAGTTCGCCCCACTTCACCGCGCTCTTGCCAATAGAGCATAAATTCAGGAATGGCATCCTCTACAAACGCACAACTAATATTGGCATGCTTCACTAATACTTCCATCGCATCCTGGCTCGGCCGCCACTCTGCGTACATAGCAATTTCTTGATCGCGTTTTATAAAGTCAGTTTCAATATTCCGCTGCTGCTTGGCGGATTGTGTTTCGTGATTACGCCATTTATGAATTAAATCTTTTAGAAATTTAGCGCCCCAGGAATGACTAGTTTCACCACGCTCACGCCAGTAAGTTACAAATTCTGGAATTGCGTTACGCATAAAATCAGCGGGGATATTGTATTGAGCAATTTTTTTCAATAACTCGTTATCTGGCTGCCAGTTGGGTGCAATCAGATTCGCGCCACCACCCATATTCGCGATAGACAATGAATGATTATCCGCAACGGCAATTGGTTGGGCTTCATTAAAAGCCAATGTCAACCTACGGCTCTCAACAAAAGGGGCCGAACTCAATAAAATAATTCCTTGGTCGCACAAATTTTTGCAAATGCGCTGAATATCATACTCGGTCCAAAATGGCATGGCGCGACTAATCAAGTCTTCATCCACATCCAGCCAATACTGCCCCTTTTGTACCACTAGCGGGCGATAAGCAGCAATATCGCTCAACAACGAGAGCATGCAGGCTTCTTCAAGACCAATAGTGGCTGCTAGTGAAGGCGAAACTAATAGCGGCTTTTCAGGGATTAGGGATGAGCTCATGATCAACAAATTTATAAAGTGGGCGTAACTCGCCAATAAAACAAAGGTGGAATTGTAGGGCGGATTGCGATAGCGGGCTAGTGAAATTCTTGTTAAACATGCGCCATACACCGCTTAATCCTCCCGCCATTACATGCTCACCCATCCTACGTTCCCTGCCGACAGTCGATAAACATCACTGTTACAACTTGATACAAATTGCCACCAACTGATACAGCCTTCTATTATCCCTGCATGTAGACTGCACCCCGCTCCAATTTATTTTTTACCCCATTCTATTTGTTGCTTCATTCCATTTTTCATCTCTGCGCTACACCCTAGGGAATTTGTTATGTATTGCAATAAATTACCATCCGTCAGCTTGCTAATAGTCCTCCTGTCTACACAAATAAATGCAGCTGAGGCGCCCAGGACTGGCGCTATTGCGGATAAGGATATTGAAGAAGTGCTGGTGGTTAGCCGCCGCGAAAGTGATTACTCATTGATTACAGAACATGCGCAAAAAATTATTGACGTGCCGGGTTCATTGGGCGACCCATTGATGGCGGTATTTAGTTTGCCAGGTGTATTAAGCCATGGAGAAGCCGGTGAACCTGCAGTGCGAGGTTCTTCCCCGAGCGACAACCGATATATGGTAGATGGGGCTCCTGCAGGTTATGTATTTCATTCGTTTTCAACGTCGATATTTAACGAAAATATCATTCAGGATTTTGAATTATATTCAGCAGGTTTTGGCCCCCAATACAGCAACGCTATTGGGGGTGTATTTGATATAAAACTTCGCGACCCAAAACATCAACAGCTAACCACTAAGTTGGACGTATCAGTTTTACGCGGCGGAATATTTTTAGAAAGTGAGATTAGTGAAAACTCAGCATTTTATCTCTCGGCGCGCTCAAGTTTAATTCAATACTTTATGAATGATCAGGACAAAAAAGATCTTGAGGAAGAAGAGGGTGTTCGTGTGGAAACCATGCCACAAGATACTGATTACCAATTTAAATATGTTTATGACATTAATGAAAATAATCAGCTGAAAATCAGTGCCAATGGTGCCACCGATTTGGCCGCCGCAAAATTTACCAATCTCTCAACTCAAGTATTGGAAGATCCCGACTTTGCAGGTGATGCCAAACTTAAAACAAAATTCAACAATGCCGTTATCAACTGGCGCGCTAGTGGCGATCGTGGTACGGTAATAAATATTCAAGCGGGACATTATGTTAATAATACGGACACGCGTTGGGGCGATGGTAAATATTTATTTAATATGCAAAATACTGACAGCTATTTAATAGCAAATTATGACGTTATTGTTGCCACCCATCATAATCTTTCGGTTGGCGCGGAAGCACATCAATTAAAATATCGTTACGATGCACGCTTTATCAATTACGTATGTACTGAAACTGATCCGGATTGTGCTTTTCGTCGCGGTGAACTATTGAATACTAATGACACCATTAACGTAAATGAAAATATGTTGTATGCAAATGATCATTGGGAGATGACTAACACCTTTGCAATAGATGTAGGCGCACAAGCACACTATAACAATTTCACCAAAGAAACTTTTGTTAACCCCCGCTTTGCCGCCAAATGGAATTTTGTTGATAATTGGACGCTAAGTTCATCACTCGGGGCCTATAATCGTTTTCCAGAAATCGATAAGTTATTTCCAGAAATTGGTAATCCCGATTTAAAATCACCTACATCCGATCATTTTACGCTGGGTCTTAAACATAAAATTAATAACGGTTGGAGCTGGTCCGTTACCGGTTACTACAAAACCATGGATGAATTGCCACTAGCCATGGGCGTTAATGACACACCCAATTACACCAATAATGCTGAGGGCGAAGCCTACGGTATGGATATATTTATCAATAAAGAATTAACTGATAAATGGTACGGCTGGCTGGCCATTAGCGCATCAAAAAGTTTACGCACCAACAAACTAACGGAGATTGAAAGAAATTATTATTTAGATACACCACTGGTGATAAATTGGGTAATGAATTACAAGTTAACAAATAAATGGACAATGGGTACACGCTTTACTGCACAAACCGGGCGCGCCTATACCCCGATTGTTGGTGCGCAAAAAAATCCCTATTTTGATAACCATATTTTGCCGGTGTATGGCGAAGCTTTTTCAGAAAATTTACCAACTTATACGCGTCTCGATTTGCGCTTTAAATACGACACTACTTTTTGGGGCTACAAGGGAACCTACAATGTAGATATTCTAAATGCATTAAATACTAAAAATGTAACAGATCGTAATTTAGATTACAGACGAACTACATCGCCTCAAGATTTTAAATTAGAGGATGAAGTTGGCTTAGGCATTATTCCTGCTATAGGAATGTCAGTTACTTTTTAAGAGACCTGCAGAAGTTATCTTAGCCATTCAGACTAAAATAATGCACAAGTATTGTGAATGGAATATCATCAAACCCATGCAAATAACAACTATTAAACAATCAATGGCTTACTAATGATTATGCAAAAAAAATCACACCTACTTGTAAGTGTAATTATCTTCTCGGCACTTCAATGTCAAGCGGGTGACTTGTCCTCAGACGTACGCAATGGTACCCATGGCCCAATCCGAACTGATGATAGTTATATTGAATTGGGTATGGGTTTCAATGTAGGAACAAATCCATTTTATGGACTCCCGGAAGGTAACGAGAAAGGCAAAATCTCTGCAGAGTTGGAAGCGGGTGTCAATTTACATCTGCAGTATCATGGTTGGTTTGTGGAAGCTTTTTCCGAAAGTCTGGAAGTCGCCACCTTGGGATATAATTTCACCGATACCGAGCACTGGTCATTTGATCTCGTAGGGCTTCCGCAACATCCTGAACTTAGCAGTCGCGTCAGTAAAGATTTAGAGGGTATGCGGCCTCGTCATCTCGATTTTATGTCAGGCCCACGCGTAACGGGTTATTTAAGTAATTATATTGTGCAGTTTCATGCGTTGACTGACATCAGCAATATTCACAACGGGCAAGTTTTATCTGCAAAAATTGCACGGCATTGGCAATACAAAAACTGGAACTTTCATGCTATTGGCGGTGTAAGCTATCGCTCACATAAAGCGGCGGATTATTATCTGTCTATAGAACCAGAAGACGCGACACAAAAATTTCCTGAATTTCAAGCTCAAGCAGGCTTCGTTCAGGTTTATGAAATCGGCGTAACCTATCCACTAAGTAAGAAATGGGTTTTTAGAACTTCCATGCAGCATTACGCATTAGATTCACAATGGTCCGACAGCCCACTGCTCGTATCCACCAATGTAACCAAGCTCTTAACGTCTATAAACTATGTATTTTAATTGTATATGTTGAATAGCAAACAGAAACGTCTACTCACTAATGGTGCTCAGCATAATGTTGCAATATTGTTTTGTATGCTTATCTGTTTAATTTGCCATTCTACAGCAGCTTTTGGCGATGAAACATTTTTGCAAATTAAACCTGCAAATTGTGTTGCCCTGCGTGAAGGACAAATTTGTTATCAAAAACTCACTATCAACTGGCGGGCGGCTACTTCAGATGATTACTGTTTATATCAGCGAGGAGATAACACTCCTTTAGTTTGCTGGAATAATCTCATGCAAGGTTCTAGCGTCTATGAATTTGCGGGCAATAGCTCCACAGATTTTATTTTAGTACGGCAGCGTGATAATCAAACCATCGCCAAATTTACACTTGAGGTCGCATGGGTATACGACGCTAAGTCACACCGGGAAAGTCACTGGAGAATATTTTGATGCTCGCAGGGCAACAGTCGCATTTATTGTTAGTGGAAGATGATACTTCTCTGGCTGAATGGATAGTGGATTATTTATCGTCGCATGGTTATCGTGTTAGTCACATAAATCTTGGTGATATAGCGCTTGCAACGATTCAACAGCTGCAACCAGATCTCATCATTTTGGATGTAATGTTGCCCCAGAAAAATGGCTTTGATATTTGTCGCGAAGCACGAAGTTTTTACCATCATCCAATCCTTATGCTAACTGCATGCGCTGAAGAAGTTGATGAAGTATTGGGCCTGGAATTAGGCGCAAACGATTATCTCAGCAAACCAGTAAAACCGCGGATTTTACTTGCACGTATAAAGGCACTTTTACGTAGTGAGGCTGTACACAAAGAAGTAACGACTGCTACACAATCAAATATTTTAATTTTTGGTCAACTGAAAATTACACAAGATACTAAATCAGTGACCTTGCACGAAAAAAATATTGCAATTACCTCTAATGAATTTGATGTGCTTTGGCTCTTGGCATTGCAAGCAGGAAAAGTCATTAGCCGCGAGGAATTAGTAACGGAATTACGAGGTATTGAATATGACGGGCTAGATCGCTCAATTGATATTCGCATTTCTCGCTTGCGTAAAAAGTTGCACGACAATGTTGCCCAGCCTTATCGAATTAAAACAATATGGGCAAAAGGTTATTTATTTGCAGCAGACGCCTGGGAAAAAACAGATGCGTTGGATAAAGCCGGTGCTAAAGAGTGAAAAGGTTAACTTTTTCTTTGCTTGCTGTGGTGATAACTGCCGTCATAGGATTGGGTTGGGTCATTGATCAATGGTACCACTCTCAACATGCGCCACAAGAAGATCAAGTTATAAAACATTATCGACAATTAGGTAAGCAAATAATTAGTTTAATTGCGCTTAGCCACGCCAATGAAAGCACGCTAAACAATTGGGCGGCACAATCATTCGAACAAGTTAAATTGACACCCTATGCCGAATTTCCGGTTCCGGCATCCTTAGTAAAATCTTTTGAAACAGGTGAACCAATACTCTATGACTTTGGCTCTAAAATTTCGCTAAATTATCTTCTAGCACAACAACAAGTTGTTGTATCCCTAAATTTCCCTAGCAGCTCACATACAATTACAGATTCCATTTTAAGCTGGACGCTCACCTTACTATTTTATGCCGGAGTCGTTTTTCTATTGCTACTCTGGCTATACCCATTACTAACCCGCTTAAATTTATTGCGCCGTAGCGCCCGAGAATTTGGCGCGGGAGATTTAAGTGTACGCATTGCACAAGGTAAGGTTTCATATATTACTGACATCGAACAAGAATTTAATCGCATGGCGCAAAAAATCGAAAACCTTATTAGCGATAATAAATTATTATCACGCGGATTATCTCATGATTTGCGCACCCCATTGGCTCGTTTACGGTTCGGTTTAGATGTATTGGAAGAAGAAGTTCTTACCGATAAACAACAGAAAACGTTGGCACATTTGAATCGAGATTTAATAGCAATGGAATCGCTTGTAGAAACCCTATTAAAATATGCTCGGCTAGAACAAACCAATATCGCGCTGACAATCGAACCTGTAAATATACAAACACTGCTACAAGAACTCATACAAGATTTCTATCAGGATAATATTCCTATACAAAACCTGAACTTGACTATTGAACCCATTATTCGCGGTGATGCTAAATACTTAACAATGTTATTGCATAATGTATTACAGAATGCCGAGCGACATGGCAATGGGAAAATAATTACAAGTTTGATGAATAATGGAAAAGCCATAACGCTATCGGTAGAGGATAGCGGTAGTGGAATACCCGCCGCAGAGCGGGAAAATGTTTTAAAGCCTTTTTACCGCGCTAAAGCTGCACAAAATACTCAAGGCCACGGCATGGGCCTAGCCATTGTGGATAGAATTTCACAATGGCACAAAGCCGAGCTTAAATTGGAAGAGTCTGAAATATTAGGTGGATTGAAAATTAGTGTTACTTTTGCACAGTGAATTTATTTTTAGATTTTGATTTTTTATTTCAGGTTAAAGTTAAGATTGAAGCTATGGTTGAAATTAAGGTTGATTATTTGCTTTCGTTTTTTCTTTATCGCTCATAGCTTTATTAACGCCATCCATCATTTTTTCTGATTCAGATTTTTCAGGTTTGCCATGGATCTCAGCTTGCAATTTCTTTTTGCATTCATCAACGCTTAACGGGTATGTATAGTTTTTGGAGCAGTAACCTTTATGCGTAACGCTTTCGATTTCTCCTATTGTATGTGTTGTATTTGCACAAGCGTTTAGCAACCCGAGCAAGAAAGATACCAGTGCGATTTTTATGGGGCGGCTATTCATGCAAAAACTCCTAATAGTATTTGTGTGTTTAACGTACTTTTCAATTCATCCTGCTATTTTAAATCAAACCCAACATCATCTTAAGCGGCAGCGAAGCTTCAATCTGTATCAATGAGTGGCAGTTTGTATCAAGTTGTAACTTATTGGAGAGGTATAAGAATTGGGGTAAAATTTCGGTTATTGAACTTAATCAGTTGTTTCAGTGCCATATGGCAGCAAACCTTAGCAAATTAATACACAGATTAGCGCTCGCATTATTGTTCGATATTTTCTATTAGCTCTCAAAATGAATTCGCCATTTTTCCTTAACCACTATCATGGAATTTTTAACCTATGCGCTTGATCACTTTTTCTTATTTATTCGCTTTTTCAATGAGTGTAGCAGCGCAAACTCAAGTTAGCGACATTCAAACTGCTTCTCAGTCGTCAGCTGATGATGCTGTGGAAGAAGTATTAGTGCTTGGTGAACAGCCCGGCCCTGGGCTATGGAAGGTATCTAAAGGCGATCATGTACTTTGGATTATGGGAACCCTTAAACCGCTGCCAAAAAAAATGACATGGCGCTCAAAAAAAGTAGAGGCTGTATTAGCTGCATCACAAGAATACATAACACCACCCAGTGTAGGTGTGCGCATTAGTACCGCAAGTAAATTTATGTTGCTGCCATCACTCATCGGCGTGCGCAACAACCCTGATGGGAAAAAATTAAAAGATGTCGTTCCAGCAGAGTTATATTCACGCTGGCTCGTATTAAAAAAGAAATATATTGGGCGAAATAGCACTATTGAAAATTGGCGCCCCATTTTTGCAGCACACAAACTTTATGAGCAAGCAGTAGACAAAAGTGGCCTCACCGAAACAACTAATATTATGGATGTTTTGCGTGAGATTGCGAAAGAAAATAAGGTGATGAAAGCAGGGCCTGGCACCACCACCGAAATTGCAAAACCTAGAGAAATTGTGAAAAAATTTAAGAAGATGCCTATGGATGATGTTGCTTGCTTTACTAAAATTATTGAACGACTTGAAACAGATCTCGACGAAATGCGTGCACGCGCCAATGCCTGGGCAATAGGTGATGTTGCTGCACTACGTAAACTTCCTGCAGCAGATCACGATGAGATTTGCAAAGCCGCGGTGTTTAACGCAGCCTTGGCAGAAGAGCATGGGCTGCAAGATATTCCGCAACAAAAGCAAAAATATTGGCTTGCAGAAGCGGAAAGCTCGCTAGCAAAACATGAATCAACTTTCGCTATTTTACCCATTGTTGAATTATTAAAACCGAATGGCTATTTAGCGGCACTGCGCGACAAAGGTTATGTTGTTGAAGAGCCATAAAATCTTTTGCATTCTTCAGTAAGAACGCGAGAATGCTAAATAAAATTATTAAGCACCGGCTAACATTGTTGTTTCTGTTACCACTGGCGTAGTCGGGTGATTACCCCACTCCGCCCAAGAGCCGTGATAAGCACGAATGTTAAACCCAAGCGCTTTACCTACCAAATAAGTAAAACCAGAGCGATGATGACTTTGGCAATGGGTAATCACACGTTTATCGGCGGTTAAGCCGAGCGAAGCTAAATATTCTTTTGCATCTTTACGAATACGCAATGCATTGTTGCGATCCATTAAATTCGTCCAATCACAATTTATTGCGCCGGGAATATGCCCACCTTTCATTCCCATCACACGTTCCCCGCGGTATTCCGCTGGGCTACGTGCGTCCCACACTACAAAATTAGCTTTATCTAATTCACCAATGATATCGGGGATTTCAATAACAACGTTGGAATCAATTTTAAGGTTCGTTTTGCTGGGAGTTACCGTAGGAATTTCCTGCGTTACAGGTTGGCCAGAAGCAAGCCATGCATGTAGGCCGCCATTTAAATATGAATAATTTTTATGGCCAATCGCATCCAGTGTCCAAATCATTCGGCCTGCCCAACCACCGCCTTCATCGTCGTAAACAACGACATGAGTTTCGGGAGATAATCCTAAAAAAGAAAATACTCTATTAAGTTGTTCAACCGATGCAATTTTATTTGGCACAGGTGCTTGACCCAACATAATTTTTTGCGGCGGCACATGAATCGCTCCATCGATATGGCCTTGCATGTAAGTTTGTTCAGCACACATGTCAATAACTAAAATCTTGCTCGTAGGTTGCGCCAAAAGCGCAGCCAGCTGAGTAGGCTCTATAACGAAAGGTAAACTCATTTTTTTTACTCCTTTTGTAACAAAACGTTAAATATATTAAACATTTTGCACTGTGTTATTTGCTCAAGTGATAAATCGCCGTTTCGCCAAATAAATTTGGCATTACATCTTTTAAAAACTGCCCAGAGGCTTCGTTCACTACTTCGCGATGAATTACTTTGATATTCATTTCACGGCATAGCACTTCAAAATCGTTGAAGGTACAAAAGTGAATATTCGGTGTGTTATACCATTCATAGGGTAAAAGATCTGACACCGGCATACGGCCACGTGTTGCTAAATAATAGCGCGCTTTCCAGTGACCAAAGTTAGGAAAAGTAACTATACATTCTTTGCCTACACGCAACATTTCTTCCAATACTTTATGCGGAAAATGTAACGTTTGCAGCGCTTGCGTCATTAGCACAGTATCAAAACTATTATCGGCAAAATTACCTAAACCACGGTCAAGATTTTGTTCGATAACATTTAGACCTTTGTCGATACAAAGATTAATTTGTTCCGAGTCAATCTCTAAACCATAACCCTTAACATGCTTAGTGTCGATCAAAAATTTTAGCAATGTGCCATCGCCGCAGCCTAAGTCAAGAATGCAGCTATCTTGTTTGATCCAGTGTTGGATTTCGTTGAGATCTATACGCATGATTCGCTCACTCCATTGAGATAACGTGCAAACACTTGCTGATAGCGTTCATCGGGCAAGAGAAAAGCATCATGACCAAACTGAGATTCTATTTCTGCATAAGAAACAGCTCTGTTCGCACCAATAAGTGCGTTGACTATTTCGTGCGAGCGCTCTGGCGCAAAACGCCAATCTGTTGTGAATGAAATAACAAGAAATTTTGCTTGTGCTAACTTGAAGGCAGCAACCGCATCATCACCATATTCACGCGCTAAATCAAAATAATCGAGCGCTTTGGTAATTAATAAATAGCTGTTGGCGTCAAAACTATTAGCAAAGCTATCGCCCTGATGCCTTAAATAACTTTCAATTTGAAATTCCACCGGTGCGTCACTGCCGAGATCAAAACTGCCCTTACGTAAATCGCGACCAAATTTTTCGCCCATGGCGAAATCAGAAAGATAGGTAATATGGCCGATCATACGCGCAACCGCCAAGCCATCGCGCGGCAAGGTATTTTGCTCAAGGTAGCGACCTTCACAAAAATTCGGATCACTCACAATTGCCTGGCGCGCTGTTTCATTGAACGCGATATTTTGTGCGCTGAGTTTAAGTGCCGAAGCAATCACTACGCAATGGCGCACTCGCGTAGGATATTCCAACGCCCAACGCATAGCTTGCATGCCACCCAGACTCCCGCCAATTACTGCTGCCCAAATATTAATGCCGAGCGCATCGGCTAAACGTGCCTGAGTTAAAACCCAATCGCGCACACGCAGCTTGGGGAAGTCCGGCCCCCACGCCTTACCCGTTTCAGGATTAATGCTCGCTGGGCCCGTCGAACCATGACAGCCGCCGATATTATTAAGTGAAACGACGAAAAATTTATGGGTATCGATAGGCTTGCCGGGGCCAATGTATGCATCCCACCAGCCAGGACGCTTATCGTTTGCGCTGTGAAAACCAGCGGCATGATGGTGGCCTGACAGCGCATGGCAAATGAGTACAGCATTGCTTTTGTTGGCATTAAGGGCGCCATAGGTTTCATAAACAAGTTGGTAATTTTGTAGCGTTCTACCACAAGCCAATAGCAACGGCTCGCTAAAATGAATAGTTTGCGGAGTGACTATTCCAACCGAATCCCCAACGGAATTCAAAGAACCTGGGCGAGAGGTAGGTAGTGGATTTGACATGAAGCTCCTTTTTTAGGACACATTATTGAAGCAAGTTAAGACACATTATTGAAGCAAGCCTCGCTTGCGAATGTGCGTCAGTCTAAAGAGGCAATAGGAAGCGTGCAAGCTGTGAAAAACCAAATTCAAACCCTTGGTTACTTATCATGCCAACCGCCAACAAATCCTGCGTAACAAATAATTAGCTGAGATGAAATTTGGTAGTGTGTAGTGGTTAAGAGGTAAAGTATGCCTACCTCAAACTGTATTTATTCTGACTTTTTCGTATTAAATTGCGAGCTTTACTGAGTTTCAATTGGAATCTTACATTGTATTTTTTTAGCGCTATTGCATAAGCCTCCTTCGTCTCGACTTTTTGCTTCGTCAGTACCTAACCTCATCGCTTCCAAATATATTAATTTCGTCACCAACCTGCGCGTTCAAATAAACGAATGGCTATCTGCTTTTAACATATGAAATATTCCACTACGCGATAAAACCGGTTACAGCAATATTGAAAGAGGTAATAAGTCTGACTTTATGATGATTTTTTTAATTCTCTGAAAAGTTAAAGGATTTTTGCGTGGATTTGAATGTGCTTTTAGCCCTAAGAAGTCAATATGTGGTGAATTAGTTGACACGAGATCCTGTGAAATCTTTTTCAATAATTCGAAATTGAAGCCAATTCAGCGCTAGGTTATTGCGATGGGTGGCGGCTGAAAAATATTTAATTACAAGGCGAATCATTTGTCGATTGATAGGGTTTTAACGGTTAGGGAGAGCTTATTTTAATAATGACTCTGTGATGAATTGAATTCTTAGTCATTAAAGATGAGCTGGCGATCATCCGGAATATAAGTTGGCAATGCTGAAGTAGAAACGAATACCTAAAAATAATACCTAAAAACTTGGCAGTGTGAATGATCAGTCTCTTGTTATAGCTAGGCTGTGACGTAGGCAATAAATATCTTTCAGAACATGCAATAAAAAATAAATTCAAATAAAAAAGATAAGTTGAGCAATAAATTAGTTCAATTTCAGCCCTGAAAAAGTTTATGTAAAAACTGATCTGGCGCACCGTGATGCACCTGAATTTCACTCTTTTTTTAGAGCTGGTAGGTGAGATAACTTAAATTAATGACGCAATACAGGAGAATGGTAAATGATAGTTTCTATTAAAAAGAGTTATGCATTAGCAGCTCTGCTTGGACTGGGCTTTCTAGCCAGCCATTCGCAAGCTGCAATATGCACTTATAAAGTGGATAGTGATTGGGGCTCGGGTTATACGGCCACTATTACTATCGCAAATAATAGCAGTACGGCCATTAATGGTTGGAATGTAAGTTGGACATATAATAAAAATAGAATAGGTCATAGCTGGAATGCTGTTATTAGTGGCAACAGCCCTTATAACGCTACACCACTTGACTGGAACAAAACAATTTACCCGGGGCAATCGGTTAGTTTTGGTTTCCAAGGAAATAATAACGGTGTAGCAGCCGAAAGACCGACTGTTACAGGTGCTGTTTGTGGTGCTATCGCATCGAGCACACCAAAATCAAGCGTTAAATCCAGTATAACTTCGAGTATCAAATCCAGCATTGCCCCGAGCTCAAAATCAAGCTCTGTGGCATCCAGCCGTATTGCGCCGAGCTCTATTCCCGGGAGTTCAAAGGCTAGCTCTATTTCACCAAGTTCAGCAAGGAGTTCGCTTGCATTAAGCAGTGTTCGCAGCTCAGTTGCACCCAGCTCTAAGTCGGTTAGCTCCAGTCGTGCATCAAGTTCTGCGGGTATTGGCCTCGGTAACTGGCAGTTAAACGCTACTGAGTCACACCTCAATTTTGTGACCACTAAAAACACCAGTGTCGTCGAAGTACATAAGTTTAATACGATATCCGGTTCGTTGACCAACGCGGGTGTTGCTACCCTGATGGTAGATTTAGCGAGCGTCAACACTACGAATACACTGCGTGATCAACGTTTGCGTGACCTGTTCTTTCAAACAGGCACGTTCCCGACAGCAACCGCAACTTTCAATTTAAATGCCTCGGTATTGAGTTCCATCCAGGTCGGCAAATCGGCCACGGTTGATTTAGCCGGTACCCTGGATTTACACGGTGTTACGGGTCTTTTAAGTACCAACGTGCTGGTACATAAATTGTCAAATACGCGCGTCGTGGTGCAAAGCCTTGCGCCCGTGATCGTGAGATCAGTGGATTACAATTTAGTCGATGGCGTTGAAGCCTTGCGGGCGGCAGTAGGTATCGCGTCTGTTAGCGGGATAGCACCGGTTGATTTCGTGCTTGTATTCAACGCTCAATAACGAGACAAAAGAGGATTTATAATGAAAAAATTATTGAAAATTTCAATGCTCTGTCTCGTTGCGATGGCAACGGGTAAGGCTGCTGCCCAGGGCACGTCCAGCAACGTAGCAAGTAGCGTACGTAGCAGCGTGGCCAGCATCGCAGTGAGCAGTCGTCCAACTACAGCGTCACGCTGGGTATTGGATGGCGTCAACTCCAAGTTCCATTTTGTCACTCTGAAGAAAAGCACTACGGGTGTTGAAACTGGCGAGAACATGACCTTCACCCAGTTACAAGGGACGGTTGCGGGGAATGGTCAGGCGACTCTTACTATTCCACTAGCCAGTCTTGCTAGCGGTATTGATATTCGCAACACGCGTATGCAAAGTATATTGTTTGAGTCGAACCATCTGCCTAGTTTGCACTTCACTACGCAACTTGACCTGTCTGCAATTGATGGCATGGCAGTCGGTGGTATGGCGACTGTACCGGTAACGGGTAATTTGGTGTTGCACGGAGTGGTTAAGATCATCACTTTTGAGGCGATAGTCATTAAACACGCTGCCAACAACGTCAGCTTTTCAACACGTAGACCGATAGTCATTAGCAGTGCAGATTTTGATATGAACGCCGGCGTGGAAGCTTTGCGCACCGTCGCTGGTTTACAGGCTATTAGTGAGAATGTGCCGGTTTACTTCAGCATTTCTCTGGTGGGTGGACCAACGGATACACCGGCAATAATCCTTCCTGCTGCGCCTAACGCGCCTGTCAGTCTTGTTGGTAGTGTCAGCAGTGGAACAGGCGATGCGACTCTAAACTGGTCTGATGTGAGCGCCAACGAAAGTGGCTTCCTGGTTCGCCGCAAAGGTGCAGATGGTCGTTGGGTTACCGAAGGCAATGTTTTGGCAAATACGTCTACGTTCGTCGATAGTTTGCTTGGTGCTGCGGGTCGTCATGATTACAAAGTCATAAGCTATATCAACAGTGTGCCTTCGTCGCCCACTGCTCCTTTGACCTTGGAATACATCATTGGTGTTTCAAGCGCATCTGCTACATCAATGGCGTCATCTACCTCAACGGCGTCATCCAAGCCTGCACTTCCAGTTGGCCCTTCTGGTTATACCTTCTCTACCAACGAATATAGCACCGTGATTGTGACTGGCACGATGAATATAGCCTATGGTGCCAATGGCAAATTTGTTTATTTGAATGGCCGTACTGCTAACGTGAGTTGCACTAATAACGCTTTTGGTACTGATCCAATTGTGGGTGTATTAAAAAGTTGCTTTGTACAATCAGTAACACCAATAGGCAACGCGGCACAAGGCAAAATACACTGGGAAAACCCAACTATAGGTTGCTTGTTCTGTCATGCGGTGAATAGCGATGGTACTGCTGGTAGCAGCAGCAAGATTGATCCGAAAAACCTACGTTTCACTACGGTAGCCAACCTGGTCAATTACATTGAAGTCAATATGCCTAAAGGTGATCCGACGGCATGTGTTGGCCAATGTGCAGCGGATACAGCAGCTTACTTCTTATCATTGAAACCTGTGATCGCTTCTTCGTCTATAAGCAGTTCATCTATTCGTTCTAGCACACCCGTCGCTAGCTCAAAACCTGCCCTCTCGTCTGTGCGTTCGTCTATCCGCTCTAGCACACCAGTGGTTAGCTCCACGCCCGTACTCTCCTCAGTGGGGTCGTCGGTGCGCTCGTCTGTTCGTTCATCCACGGCTGTCAGCAGCAGTACACCCGCGCTCAACGGTGCTGCGCTTTACGTGAGCAAAGGCTGTGTCAATTGCCACGGAGCTCGCGGTGATAGCCCGACACGTCCTATCGTGTTAGCAAGTTGGACTCGTGACACCTTGATCGCCAAAATCGCTACCACTATGCCAGCGAATAACCCTGGTGATTGCGCTGGCGCTTGTGCCGTTGCGGTAGCGGATTACATCTTAACCTGGCGTCCAGTAGTGAGTTGTACCAACGGGGAAGATGTACTAACGCGTCGCCTCCGCTTACTGACCAACTACGAATACGCCAGCACGGTGAATGACTTGTTGAACATCAGTACGGGTAATACGATTGCGGCCGGTTTTGAGGCAGACGTTAAAGTGAAGTTCTTTAACAATGATGTAGAAGCCGCAAGAATGACTAACACGCGTATGGATGCTTACTGGAATGCCGCCGATAGTTTAGCGAAAACCGTAAGCTTGACTAATCTATTGAGCTGTACCGGGCAAACACGTGACCAGTGCGCGAATACTTTCGTACCTGCGTTTGGTAAGAAAGCTTTCCGCAGACCTTTGTCAGCAGAAGAACAAACTTCTTACCTGAATTTGTTCAGGCTCGGCACTAGCAATGAAACCGGTGCACGTTTGGTTATTCAGGCGATGTTGTCTTCACCCGGATTCCTTTACCGCACTGAACTGGGTAGCACACTGACTGGCAATACCACCTTGACACCTTATGAAGCAGCTAGCTTGCTGTCATACACCTTCACAGGTTCTATGCCGGATGCAACGCTGTTTACCGAGGCTGACAACAATCGCTTGGCAACAAGTGCGCAACTGCGTACGCAAGCTGAGCGTTTGCTTGGAACCGCTAAAGCCAGCGCACAATTGGCCCGCTTCGGAACACAATGGTTAAAAGTAGATGACGTAGCGAATTTGCAACGTGATCGCACACTTTTCCCAGCGTTTACTCCAGCAATAGGCGCGGCTATGAAGTCAGAAATGACTAGCTTCTTAAGTGAAGTCTTCCTGAAACCTGGCTATAAAATGGCTGATTTATTTAGCCCTGGCTTTAGCTACGTGAATGGACCCCTGGCAACTTATTACGGTATGTCAGGTGTGAGCGGCGATCAGTTCCAGAAAGTGCCTACCAACGCTCAACGCGGTGGTGTGTTACACATGGGTGCTGTTACAGCCACACTTTCTTCGATGAAAGAATCGCATCCGATTCATCGCGGATTGCTCATACGTCGCAATTTACTGTGTCAGGACTTTGCACCGCCACCCGCTAACATCGGTGAGGTTGAGCCCCTGGATCCAAATAAACCGACTCGTGAACGTTTCGCTGCGCATACGAACAACACCAACTGTCAGTCATGTCACCAATACATTGACAATATTGGCTTTGGATTTGAAAACTATGATGCTGTGGGTCGTTTCCGCACCGTTGAAGGTAATAACTTACCAGTGAATGCGACAGGCAACATTTCCGGTTTGATCACCATGTCAGCATCGGATAATTTCCAGTTTAATGATCTGCGCGGGCTATCAAACGTCCTTGCTACATCCGGTGCTGAAGCAACTTCAAAATGCCTGACCAAACAATATCAACGTTTTGCCACAGGTATTTCTGAACCAAAT